>NZ_BAAATJ010000030.1:0-75150 GCF_039533345.1 Streptomyces glaucosporus
TTTTCGGTCTCCGATCCCCGGCCGGCGGGTTCCTGCCTTTTTCTGCCGCGCCGTTTCCGGCGCTTTCCCCACCGTAGCGGATTTCCTGTCCGGCGCCTAATCGGGCCGGTCCGGAAAAGAAATGCGGCAGGCCGCATTTCACCCCCGGAAAAGGGGGTTCACGCTGTATGAGTGGTCGCCACCGGACGTGGCAGAAGGGCTACCAGGGCATCAGAGCGATGCCGTGGAAGCTCGGAGAACGTTACATGACGGATCGGCGTGCGCCAAATCGCTAGCTCTTGCCGCCCGAGGCCAGCTCCCGGCTGCGGTCGCGGGCCGCCTCCAGGGCCGCGATGAGGGCGGCGCGGACACCGTGCTTCTCCAGCTCCCGGATGGCGCTGATCGTGGTGCCCGCGGGAGAGGTGACCGCCTCGCGGAGCTTGACCGGGTGCTCACCGCTGTCCCGGAGCATCACCGACGCGCCGACCGCGGCCTGGACGATCAGGTCGTGTGCCTTGTCCCGCGGAAGGCCGAGCAGGATGCCGGCGTCCGTCATGGCCTCCACCAGGTAGTAGAAGTACGCCGGCCCCGAGCCGGAGAGGGCCGTGGCCGCGTCCTGCTGGGACTCCGGGACGCGCAGCGTCTTGCCCACCGGCTTGAAGATCTCCTCGGTGCGGACGAGGTGGGCCTCCTCCGCGTGCGTGCCGGCGGAGATCACGGACATGCCCTCGTCCACCAGGACCGGGGTGTTGGGCATGACGCGGACGACCGGGGTGCCCTCGGGGAGGCGCTCCTCCAGGAAGGTCGTCGGAATGCCGGCCGCGGCGCTGATCACCAGGCGGTCGGCGGGGACGTGGGGGGCCAGTTCCTCGAGGAGGACCGCCATGTCCTGGGGCTTGACCGCCAGGATGAGCGTGTCGGCGGTCTTGGCGGCTTCGGCGTTGGTGACCGCGGTGACCCCGTGGCGTGCGTGCAGTTCCCCGGCGCGTTCCGGACGGCGGGCGGTGACCAGGAGGTCGGACGGCGACCAGCCTGCGCGGATCATGCCCGACAGCAGGGCCTCGCCGATCTTGCCTGCTCCGAGGACGGCGATCTTCTGGGTCATGGAAGGGCTCACCTTGTCCGGGTGTGATGCGTACGGGCTGCACCGCCATCCTCGCACCCGGAGCGGTGCTGCCGCCGGAGCGTCCGACAGGCGGTCACGGCCGCTTCCGGAACCGATCGGGCAGCCCTGCCCCACCGGCGAGGGCGGCACCGCCGCCGGCGGCGGCTTCCACCTCGACGACCTGCGCGCACGCCGGACAGGTCAGCGTTCCGCGGCCGGGCTCCCCGGTGTTCCCGGTGCGCTCCGGGGCGCCGGCGCAGGGACGTGCCGCAGCACGAAGCGGCGCGTCCCTGCGTCGCCGCCGGCCTCCCGGAAACCGGACCTGAGCAGGACCCGCTGCGAGGACAGGTGGTCCGGGTCCGTCTCCGCGCGCACCTCCGTGACGTCCGGACGGCCCAGGGCCCAGGCGGTCAGGGCGCGTGTCGCCTCGGTGGCGATGCCCCTGCCCCGGTACGCCTCCACCAGCGCGTAGCCGATCTCCACCGAGCCGTTCTCGTCCGGGGCGGTGTGGAAGACGATGTCGCCGACGGTCTCCCCGCCGTCCCTCACGACGATCTGGTAGAGGCCGAATCCCGGCCGGTAGGTGTCGGTGAGGAGCATCCGGCTCACTCGCGCGAGACTGCCGAACGTCTCCTCGGACGGGTAGCCCCCGGCCCAGCGGGCGCCCGCCGCCGGACGGCCCTTGAGGAGGCCGCCGATCTCGTCGGGCCGCACCTCGCGCAGTGTCAGCCGTGGAGTGGTCAGGACGTTGCGCCCGTCCGCCGCGGGCGTGTCCGGGTGTGTCATGGGCGCGGCTCCTCCCCTTGGGGACTCCATGGCCCCGCGGTGCTCGCGTCCGCCGGGGCGGGCCCGGTCAGCGCTTCCGGCCGGGCCGGGGCCTCGCGCCCCCGCGGGCCGCCGGGTTGCCGCGCCGGGAGGCTCGGACGGCGGCGCGGCGCTCGTACCGCTCGACGGCACGGTCGTACTCGGCGCGCCGCCGCTTCTCCCCCGGGGCCTCGACCGTGCTGCGCAGGGCGTAGGCGAGCAGGACGCCGATGAAACCGATCGTCTTGACGGCGCGCAACGACGGATCGGGCGCGCGGACGTCGTCGGGGTCGCGGGTGTAGTCGCCCAGGGTGCGGGCGAAGGCCATGGAGCTGCACAGCGCGAAGGCCACCACCAGCAGTGTGCTCACCAGATCGCCGGTCCGGGCGAGTTCCATCCCCTCGTACGCCAGGCGCAGCACGTACGCCCCCGCCGCGGCGAGCAGCAGCGCCCCGAGCGCGAGCGCGGTCCGGCGCAGGGGGTAGCCACCGGAGTGGTCCACCCAGGTGGTGCCGTAGAACCGGATCGGCCCGGGCTCGGGGCGCTGCTGCTCGCTCATGGTGTCGATTATGCGGACGGGGCCGTGTGCGCGGGCCGCGCGGGTGCCGGGGGCGTCAGCCGAGCTTGGTGACGTCCCGCACCGCGCCCTTGTCGGCGCTGGTGGCCATGGCGGCGTACGCGCGCAGGGCGGCGGAGACCTTGCGGTCGCGGTTCTTCGGCGCGTACCGGCCGCCCAGGGCCTCGCGGCGGGCGGCGAGGGTGGCCTCGTCCACCTTCAGCTCGATGGTGCGGCCGGGGATGTCGATGGAGATCAGGTCGCCGTCCTCGACCAGGGCGATGGTGCCGCCCGCGGCCGCCTCCGGGGAGACGTGGCCGATGGACAGGCCCGAGGTGCCGCCGGAGAAGCGGCCGTCGGTGACCAGCGCGCACTTGGCGCCCAGGCCGCGTCCCTTGAGGAACGAGGTCGGGTAGAGCATCTCCTGCATGCCCGGACCGCCCTTGGGACCCTCGTAGCGGATGACGACGACGTCGCCCTCCTTGACCTGCTTGCCGAGGATCTTCTCGACGGCCTCCTCCTGCGACTCGCAGACCACGGCCGGACCCGTGAAGGTCAGGATCGACTCGTCGACGCCGGCCGTCTTCACCACGCAGCCGTCCTCGGCCAGGTTGCCGTGGAGGACGGCCAGGCCGCCGTCGGCGGAGTAGGCGTGCTCCACGTCGCGGATGCAGCCGTTCGCGGCGTCGGTGTCGAGGGACTCCCAGCGCTCGGACTGGGAGAAGGCGCTGGCGGAGCGGACGCAGCCGGGGGCCGCGTGGAACAGCTCGACGGCCTCGGGGGAGGGGGAGCCGCCGCGGATGTCCCAGGTCTTGAGCCACTCGGCCAGGGAGTCGCTGTGGACGGTGCGGACGTCCTCGTTGAGCAGGCCCGCGCGGTACAGCTCGCCCAGGATGGCGGGGATGCCGCCGGCCCGGTGGACGTCCTCCATGTAGTACGTGCCGCCCGGTGCGACGTTGGGCGCGACCTTGGACAGACACGGCACGCGGCGTGAGATGGCGTCGATGTCGGCCAGCCCGAAGTCCAGCTCGGCCTCCTGGGCGGCGGCGAGCAGGTGGAGGATGGTGTTGGTGGAGCCGCCCATGGCGATGTCGAGGGCCATGGCGTTCTCGAAGGCGGCGCGGGAGGCGATGGCGCGCGGCAGGACGCCGGCGTCGTCCTGCTCGTAGTGGCGCCGGGTGATCTCCACGACGGTGCGGCCGGCGTTCTCGTACAGCGCCCTGCGGGCGGTGTGGGTGGCCAGGACCGAGCCGTTGCCGGGCAGGGAGAGGCCGATGGCCTCGGTGAGGCAGTTCATCGAGTTGGCGGTGAACATGCCCGAGCAGGAGCCGCAGGTCGGGCAGGCGTTCTCCTCGATGAGGGCCATGTCCTCGTCCGAGACGGCGTCGTTGGCCGAGTCGGCGATGGCGCTGACCAGGTCGAGCTTGCGGACGGTGCCGTCGACGAGGGTGGCGCGGCCGGACTCCATCGGGCCGCCGGAGACGAAGACGGTGGGGATGTTCAGCCGCAGGGCGGCCATCAGCATGCCCGGGGTGATCTTGTCGCAGTTGGAGATGCAGATCAGCGCGTCGGCGCAGTGGGCCTCGACCATGTACTCCACGGAGTCCGCGATCAGGTCGCGGGACGGCAGGGAGTAGAGCATGCCGCCGTGGCCCATGGCGATGCCGTCGTCCACGGCGATGGTGTTGAACTCGCGGGGGACGCCGCCCGCCGCCTTGACCGCCTCGCTGACGATCCGGCCGACCGGCTGGAGGTGGGTGTGCCCGGGGACGAACTCGGTGAAGCTGTTGGCCACCGCGACGATCGGCTTGCCGAAGTCCTCGCGCGCTACGCCCGCGGCCCTCAGGAGGGCACGGGCGCCCGCCATGTTGCGGCCGTGGGTGACGGTGCGGGACCTCAGCTCGGGCATGGCTGCTCCACTCCTTCGTGAGCCGGTGGACGCGTCGGTCTGCGGACGGGCCCGTGGGACGTGCCGGCCGGGGGGCCGTAGCCTTCGAGCGTACGCGCCCCGCTCAGCTTCCGGACGAAAAGTCCGGATCGTAAGACGTGCGGGTCGCCCGCGGCGCGGACGTTCCGGCGCCGTTCACCGACCGGACGCCGGAGCGGCGGAGCTCAGGTGGAGGCGGGTGTAGGCCAGCGCCTCGGCGAGGTCGGCCTCCCGTTCGGCCGAGGACATCGCACGGCGGGTGTTGATCTCCAGCACCACGTTGCCGTCGAAGCCCGACGCGGCCAGGCGTCCCAGCACCTCGGCGCACGGCTGGTTGCCCCGCCCGGGGACGAGGTGCTCGTCCTTGGCGGAGCCCCGGCCGTCGGCCATGTGCACGTGGGCCAGCCGGTCGCCCATGCGGTCCACCATGGCGAGGGTGTCGTTGCGGGCCGTGGCCGTGTGGGACAGGTCGAGGGTGAAGTGGCGGTAGTCGTCCTCGGTGGGGTCCCAGGCGGGGGCGTAGGCGAGCATCTCGCGGTCGCGGTAGCGCCAGGGGTACATGTTCTCGACGGCGAAGCGCACGTCGGTCTCGTTCGCCATCCGCCACACGCCCCGGACGAACTCCCGCGCGTAGGAGCGCTGCCAGCGGAACGGCGGGTGCACCACCACGGTGTTCGCGCCGAGCTTCTCGGCCGCCTCCCGGGAGCGCTGGAGCTTGGCCCAGGGGTCCTTGGACCAGACCCGCTGGGTGATCAGCAGGCAGGGGGCGTGCACGGCCAGGACCGGGACGCCGTGGAAGTCGGAGAGTCTGCGCAGCGCCTCGATGTCCTGGCTGACCGGGTCCGTCCACACCATGACCTCGACCCCGTCGTAGCCGAGGCGTGCGGCTATCTCGAAGGCCGTCGCCGTGGACTCCGGGTAGACGGAGGCCGTGGAGAGGGCGACCTTCGGTTCCGGCTTGGGTTCCGGGCAGTGCACCGCTGGATCGACCACGGGGAACAGCCTACGGCGCGACGCGGAAAGGCCCGGTGGTACGGCGGCTTTTCCGCCCCCTGCGGGACGGGAGTGTGGGGAAGCTCACGACGCCGACGCCGCGGCCAGGGTGTCCAGCCGGCGCAGGATGACGCCCTCGCGCAGGGCCCAGGGGCAGATCTCCAGCCTCGCCACCCCGAAGAGGTCCATGGCGCCCTCCGCCACCAGCGCTCCCGCCAGCAGTTGCCGGGCACGGCCCTCGGAGACGCCGGGCAGCTTCGCCCGTTCGGCGGCGGACATGCCGGCCAGCTTGGGCACCCACTCCTCCAGCGAGGAGCGGCGCAGTTCGCGCTGCGCGTACGGACCCTCGCCGGAGCGGGGGGCGCCCGCCAGCCGGGCGAGCTGCTTGAAGGTCTTGGAGGTGGCCACCACGTGGTCGGGCGCGCTCAGCCTGCTGAAGTCGCCGACCACCCGGGCGATCTCGTGCCGCACGTGGCGGCGCAGAGCGCGGACGTCGGCCGGGTCGGGCGGGTCGCCGGGCAGCCAGGCCGAGGTGAGGCGGCCGGCCCCCAGGGGGAGGGAGGCGGCGGCGTCGGGTTCCTCGTCGATGCCGTACGCGATCTCCAGCGAGCCGCCGCCGATGTCGATGACCAGCAGCTTTCCGGCGGACCAGCCGAACCAGCGGCGGGCGGCGAGGAACGTCAGCCGCGCCTCGTCCTCGCCGGACAGCACCCGGAGTTCCACGCCCGTCCCGGCGGCCACGCGGGCCAGCACCCGGTCGGCGTTGGCGGCGTCCCGCACGGCGGAGGTGGCGAACGGCAGCAGGTCCTCCACGCCCTTGTCCTCGGCGACGTCCAGGGCCTCCCGGACGGTGGCGGCGAGCCTCTCCACCCCGTCGGGCCCTATGGCGCCGTCGGAGTCGAGGAGTTCGGCCAGGCGCAGCTCCGCCTTGTGGGAGTAGGCGGGCAGCGGGCGGGCGCCGGGGTGCGCGTCCACCACCAGCAGGTGCACCGTGTTCGAACCCACGTCAAGGACACCGAGTCTCATGAGGAGCCACGCTACTGCGGCCGGGTGAGGCTCATCGACGGAACGGGGGTGCATACCCTGGGGGCGTGACGAAGACGAAAACGGCGAACCAGGGCAAAGGCCGGAACGCGGAGGGTGAGCCGCGGCGCGCCAGGGACGAGGAGGTGGGCCTGGACCACCCCCGGATGTGGGTGGAGTTCCCGGACCCGGCGGACGACGAGCAGGTGTTCCGCTGCGACCTGACGTGGCTGACCTCGCGCTGGGGCTGCGTCTTCGGCCGGGGGTGCCAGGGCATCCGCGCGGGACGGGCGAGCGACGGCTGCTGCACGCTGGGGGCGCACTTCTCCGACGAGGAGGACGAGCAGCGCGTGGCGGCGCACGCTGCGCGTCTCACGCCCGAGCTCTGGCAGTTCCACGCGGAGGGGACCTCCGAGCGCGGCTGGGTCGAGGTGAACGAGGACGGCGAGCGGCAGACGCGGCTCCACCAGGGTGCGTGCATCTTCCTCAACCGTCCCGGCTTCCCGGCCGGCGCGGGCTGCGCGCTGCACACGATGGCGCTGCGGGAGGGCCGCGAGCCGCTGGAGACCAAGCCGGACGTGTGCTGGCAGCTGCCGATCCGGCGGACGTTCGAGTGGGTGGAGCTGCCGGACGGCGAGCAGAAGCTGTACGTCTCGATCGGCGAGTACGACCGCCGCGGCTGGGGGCCGGGCGGACACGACCTCCACTGGTGGTGCACCGGCGCGCCGTCCGCCCACCAGGCCGGCGAGCCGGTGTACGTGTCGTACCGGCCGGAGCTGACGGAGCTGATGGGCCCGGCGGGGTACGAGCGGCTGGCCCGGCTGTGCGAGGAGCGGCTGGCGGCCGGACCGCTGCTGCCCGTCCCCCACCCGGCGGACGCGCCGGCGCTCCCGCGTCCCGTGGACACGGAGGCGGACACGGAGGCGGACGGCGTCCGGCCCGGGGACGTCTAGTCCGGCTGCGGCGGGGACGGGTCCGGCTGGGCCGGCGACGGTCCGGACGGCTCGTCCGGGGTCCCGGTGGGGGGCGGACCGGACGGTTCCTGCTGCGGAGGGGCGGACGGCCGCGGCTCGGCGGGCGCCGGCGCGCTGCCGCGCCCCTGGAGGGTGATCACCGCCTTGGCCGGGTGGACCGAGACGCGTGCCGTCCACGTGCCGGCGGGCTCCTGCCCGGTCCACGGTGACGGTGATCGTGGCCGACTCGCCGGGCCGCAGCGTCCCGTGCGTACGGCTCAGCCGCAGCCAGGGGGCGTCCGCGGAGGCCGACCACCGGACCGGCCGCCCTCCGGAGGCGGTGAGCGTGACGAGCGTGGCGTCCCCGGCGGGCCGCGCCTCGACCGTCAGCCGCCCCGGACCCGTACGGCCGTCCTCCTTCCGCGCGCCGTCGCCGCCCGCCCGCTCCGGCCGGTCCGATCCGCGGGGGGACGCCTCGCCGCCCCCGGCGGCGCCCACGTCGACGCGGACGCCGCCCCCGTCGCGGGACGCGCCGGCGCCCCCGGCGGGGCCCCGTTCCGGGTGGGGCGCGTCGTACGAGCCGCCGGCCTCCTCCCGCTCCGCCGCCGAGACCGGGGCGCTGCCCGGGCCGGCGTCCGCCAGCGGCGCCCCCCGGTACGCCGCCCACAGCGCCAGCACCGGCGCGGCGATGACCGTCGCCACGACCGTGGTGGTCACCGCGCGGCTGCGCAGCCGGTCGAAGCGTTCGGCGCGGTCCCCGGCCCCGGCGGGGAAGCCGCGCCGGTCGAAGCGCGGGGTGTGCTGCGCCCGTGCGCGCAGTGCGGTGAGCATGGCGGCGTACACCTCGTCGCGCGGCGCCTTCAGCACGGTGAGCGTCCCCGTGTCGGCGGGCGCGGTCCCCGGCCACGGGCCGCCCGCCAGTACCCGTTCGGCGGTGCGTCGGCACTCGGGGCACTCGTCCACGTGCCGGACCAGTTCCCGGCGCAGCGCGCTGCCCAGCAGCACCTCCCGGTTCCCGGCGAGCCGGGACACGGACGCGCAGCCGCCCCGGTCGAGGACGGCGAGCGCGGTGCGGGTGCGCTCCACCTCGCAGGCGCCGCTGGACAGCAGCAGCTCGGTGCCGTCGCCGTCCAGCCCGAGCACGGCGGCCACCTCGTGGACCGGCAGGTGGTGGCGCACGGCCAGTTCCAGGGCCTCGCGCTGCTCGGGGTTCGTGCCGGCGGCCTCGGGCCAGGCGAGCGCGGCCAGCTCGCGGCGGCGCGCGGTCGCCACGGGTCCGGGGAGTTCGGGGGGTTCGGGACGGCCCTGCCGCTCGGCGAGGCGCCGCAGGCAGGCCCAGCGGGCCAGCGCGTACAGCCAGGCCCGGTGCAGCGCCGTGTCGCCGGGGGTGCGGCCGCGGCGGCGCTGCCGGTCGGCGACGGCCAGGGCTTCGCCGAGGGCGGCGGTGGCCGCCTCGTGCTCGCACATGACGGACAGGCAGTACGTGAACAGCCCGTCCAGGTGGTCCAGGTAGGGGTCGAAGCACACCGGCGGCTGCGCCGCAGCGCGGCGCGTGCCACGGTGCGCCCGGTGTGCGCCGGTGGGATGCGCGGGGTGCTCGCGCCGAGTGCTCATCACCCGGTCGACCGTAGGCGGAAGGCCGGGGATCACCGACGACGCTTGCGCGGGTTTAACCCTTACGGGTGACGAGTGGCGGGAAAGTGCGCAAACGCACAGTGAAGGCAGGGGGAAAGGCAGACGGGAGCGGACGGGGAGCAGACGGGCAGCGGATGGGGGGACGGGAGAGCGGGCGGGAGGCTCGCCGGGCCCGCCCGCCGTACCGGCGCACCCCCCGCCGCCGTGCCGGGCCGGCCCCTGTGTCAGAGGCTCCGGCTACCGTGAGGCGCATGGCTGCCCGCAAGTCGTCCGCCAAGGACCGCCCCGCCTACCGCTGCACCGAGTGCGGCTACACCACGGTCAAGTGGCTCGGCCGCTGCCCGGAGTGCCACGCCTGGGGCACCGTCGAGGAGGTGGGCGGCACACCGGCCGTCCGCACCACCGCGCCCGGCCGGGTCTCGGCTCCCGCGCTGCCCATCGGCCAGGTGGACGGGCAGGTGGCCACCGCGCGCAGCACGGGCGTGCCCGAGCTGGACCGGGTGCTGGGCGGCGGGCTGGTGCCCGGCGCGGTGGTGCTGCTGGCGGGCGAGCCGGGCGTGGGCAAGTCGACGCTGCTGCTGGACGTGGCCGCCAAGGCCGCCGGTCCCGACCACCGCACCCTGTACGTCACCGGCGAGGAGTCCGCCGGGCAGGTGCGGCTGCGGGCGGACCGCATCGGGGCGATCGACGACCACCTGTACCTGGCCGCCGAGACGGACCTCTCCGCCGTCCTGGGCCACCTGGACGAGGTGAAGCCCTCCCTGCTCGTGCTGGACTCGGTCCAGACGGTGGCCTCCCCCGAGATCGACGGGGCGCCGGGCGGCATGGCCCAGGTGCGGGAGGTCGCCGGGGCGCTCATCCGGGCCTCCAAGGAGCGCGGGATGTCCACGCTGCTGGTGGGCCACGTCACCAAGGACGGCGCCATCGCCGGCCCCCGCCTGCTGGAGCACCTGGTGGACGTGGTGCTCCAGTTCGAGGGCGACCGGCACGCCCGGCTGCGGCTGGTGCGCGGGGTGAAGAACCGCTACGGGGCGACCGACGAGGTCGGCTGCTTCGAGCTGCACGACGAGGGCATCACGGGCCTGGCCGACCCGTCGGGGCTGTTCCTCACCCGCCGCGACGAGCCCGTGCCCGGCACCTGCCTGACCGTCACCCTGGAGGGCCGCCGGCCGCTGGTGGCCGAGGTGCAGGCGCTGACGGTGGACTCGCAGATCCCCTCCCCCCGGCGCACGACGTCCGGCCTGGAGACCTCGCGGGTGTCGATGATGCTGGCCGTGCTCGAACAGCGGGGGAAGATCAACGCCCTGGGCAAGCGGGACGTCTACACCGCGACGGTCGGCGGGGTGCGGCTGTCGGAGCCCGCCGCCGACCTGGCGATGGCGCTCGCGCTCGCCAGTGCCGTCAGCGACACTCCGCTGCCGAAGAACCTGGTGGCCATCGGCGAGGTCGGCCTGGCGGGCGAGGTCAGGCGGGTCACGGGCGTGCAGCGGCGGCTGGCCGAGGCGGCGCGGCTGGGCTTCTCCCACGCCCTGGTCCCGGTCGATCCGGGGAAGGTTCCGCAGGGGATGCGGGTGACGGAGGTCTCGGACATAGGCGAGGCGCTGCGGGTGCTCCCCGCCCGGCCCCGCCGGAGCGCGCCACACGACGCCGACGGCCGCCGGTAGACTTTGCCCAGGTCTCGCCCGTACGTACGCATGACCCGAAGGAGTGCCGTGGCAGCCAATGACCGGGCAGCAGCCGGCTCCGACGGCCTGATGCGCGCCTCGCTGAGCGCCGTCGCGCCGGGGACCGCCCTGCGCGACGGGCTGGAGCGCGTCCTGCGGGGGAACACCGGCGGGCTCATCGTCCTGGGCATGGACAAGACCGTCGAGTCGCTGTGCACCGGCGGTTTCGTGCTGGACGTGGAGTTCAGCGCGACGCGGCTGCGCGAACTGTGCAAGCTGGACGGCGCGCTGATCCTCGACAAGGACATCACCAAGATCGTGCGGGCGGGGGTGCAGCTCGTCCCGGACGCCTCGATCCCCACGGAGGAGACCGGCACCCGGCACCGCACCGCGCAGCGGGTGTCGATCCAGACCGGTTTCCCCGTCGTGTCGGTGAGCCAGTCCATGCGGCTGATCGCCCTGTACGTCGACGGTCAGCGGCGGGTGCTGGAGGACTCGGCGGCGATCCTGTCCCGGGCCAACCAGGCGCTGGCGACGCTGGAGCGGTACAAGCTGCGCCTGGACGAGGTGGCCGGCACCCTCTCGGCTCTGGAGATCGAGGACCTGGTGACCGTCCGCGACGTCTCCGCGGTCTCGCAGCGGCTGGAGATGGTCCGCCGGATCGCCACGGAGATCGCCGAGTACGTGGTGGAGCTGGGCACGGACGGGCGGCTGCTCTCCCTCCAACTCGACGAGCTGATCGCGGGCGTGGAGCCGGAGCGTGAACTGGTCGCCCGCGACTACGTGCCCGAGCCGACCGCCAAGCGGTCCCGCACGGTCGACGAGGCGCTGGCCGAACTGGACCGGCTCACCCACACCGAGCTGCTCGACCTGCCCACCGTGGCACGGGCGTTGGGGTACAGCGGCTCGCCCGAGACGCTGGACTCGGCGGTCTCGCCGCGCGGTTACCGTCTGCTGGCGAAGGTGCCGCGGCTGCCGAACGCCGTGATCGAGCGGCTGGTCGAGCACTTCGGCGGGCTGCAGAAGCTGCTGGCCGCGAGCGTGGACGACCTGCAGACCGTCGACGGTGTGGGCGAGGCGCGGGCCAGGTCGGTCCGCGAGGGGCTGTCGCGGCTGGCGGAGTCCTCGATCCTGGAGCGGTACGTCTAGCCGTCGCGGGCACGGACGCCGCCGGTGCGGGTGCGCTCCGGGGCGGGATGAACCCGTTCCGCCCGTGGCCGCGGTGCGAACGGCCGGGGCCTCTGCTCACGCGCGAGTGCCGGACGGTCCCTTGGTGTTCGCCGGTCCCGCCGGGGCGCCGGGGCCGCGGCCGTTCGCACCGCGGCCCGGGGGTCCGCTCCCTGACGGTCCCTCACCGGAGGCCGGGTATCCGGAGAGCAGGTATCCGAAGGGCAGGTATCCGAAGGGCAGGTATCCGGGGCGGGGCCGGCTCAGTCCTTGGTGAGGACGAACGAGGTGCGCACCTTCTCCACCAGTCCCTCGATCCCGGCCTCGACCAGATACGTGCCCGCCTTCGCGGAGTCGCCCGGAGTACCGCACTCGGGGGTGCTGTGGCGGCGGTCCCACTCCAGGGTGTGGACGGCCTCGCCGCCCGCCGGGACGCGGTAGAGGGCCGAGCGCTTGCCCCTCGGGCAGTCCTCGGACTTCCAGACCTTCTTGTCGTCGTCCCCGGCCTCGATGATGGTGAAGACGGTGGCCTCGCTGCCGAAGTCGACCTTGCAGGCGCCGTCGTCCTCGTTCCGCACGGTCAGGTGGAAGACGGGCTTCTCCCCGGGGGCGTACCGGTTCTCGGTGCTGCGCAGCTTCACCTCGACCGAACCGGGGCGGCAGTCCGGGAGTCCGGAGCCGGCGGGCACGGCCTCGGCACCGCCCGGAACACCGGTGTCCGCACCGCCGTTCACGCCGGTGTCCGCGCCGCCCGCGCCGCCGTCCGCACCACCGGAGCCGCCGCCGACCGCGCCCCCGGAGCCGTTCGCGCCGCCGGAGCCGCCCGTACCGCCGTCCGCACCGCCCGAGGAGCTTCCCGAGGAGCCGCCGCCCACCTCGTCGCGCCCGCCGGGATGCTCGCTGATCAGGGATTCGGAGGAGGACGGTCCGGGCGTGATGGTGCCGGGGACGCGGCCGCCGTCCCGCCCCCTGCCCTGGTCGTTTCCGCCGTCGCCGCCGGAACCCCCGTACCCGAGCGCCCAGAAGACGAGCAGCACCAGGACCAACAGGAGCACAAGCACAACCGCCCTTCGCCGCCAGTAGATGGAGGAGGGAAGGGGTCCAACCGGATGGCGCAGAGATCCCACGCACAAACCTTACGAGACATCAAGTGCCCCACATGGCCTTACTCGCCGCACAGTTGGTCAACTTTTATGACGAACGAGCTTGCAGGCCCGGCGATCGCCGGCGACGACACCCTTCAGTCACAGCACGTGACCCGGCCGGCGCCGTCCGTACCGTTCACGTATGAGCAGTGATCCCCACAGCGGCCTCCCCGGCGCCCCTCGCGGCGGCCTCTCCGACGACCTGTACCGAGAGGTCACCGACTTCGCCCACGACACCCCCGGCTGGGTCCACGCCCTCGCCGAGTACGGCACCGAGGGCGGGCTGCTGGTCCTCCTGGCCGTGCTCGCGGCGGCGTGCTGGCGGGTGCGCCGCGCCGAGCCGCGGACACTCGCCCGGGCTCTGCTGGGCCCGGTCGCGGTGGCCGTGGCGTACGGCGCCAGCGAGACCGTCAAGCTGGTCGTGCGGGAGGACCGGCCGTGCCGGGCCGTGGCGGGCGCGGCGGCCCCCGTCGCGCCCTGCCCCGGGCCGGGCGACTGGTCCTTCCCGAGCAACCACGCCACCATCGCCCTCGCCTCGGCGGTGGCCGTCGCGGTCGTCTGGCGGACGGCGGCCTGGCTGGTGCTGCCGCTGGCGGCGCTGACGGCGTTCTCCCGGGTGTTCGTCGGCGCGCACTACCCGCACGACGTGGCGGCGGGCGCGGTGCTGGGCACGGCCGTGGCGCTGCTGGTGACGCGGACGGCGGTGGGACCGGCCGCCGTGCTGGCGGACCGGGCGCGTGCGCGGCTGGTCCGCACCAGCCCGGCCCCGTAGGCGGTGACCACCGTCCCGGGGCTACGCCTGCCGCCGCCCGCCCCGGGACGGCGCGTACGGCGGTACGCGCCGTCACCCGCCCGACGCCGCCGTCCGTACGCGCCCCACGCCCCGCCGGGTGCCGGAGGCGCAGGTGGGACGGGGGGAAGACGGGAGCGGCAGGGCACGGGATGCGGTACGACGGGTGGTCCCATGGGCCCGAACGGCGCGGACCGCTGCGTTGCCGCGCTCCGCCGTGTCAGGATCGGAAGCGCCATGACTGCGACCACATCCGAGCACAGCGCCGCCGGTCTCCATGCGACCGACCTCCGTCCCCCCGAGTCCCCCGCACCCGCCGATCTCCACGCCCCCGTCATCGAGTGGTTCGACCGACACGCCCGTGACCTGCCCTGGCGCCGCCCCGAAGCCGGTGCCTGGGGCGTCATGGTCAGCGAGTTCATGCTCCAGCAGACGCCCGTCAGCCGGGTGCTGCCCGTCTACGAGCAGTGGCTCGCCCGCTGGCCCCGTCCCGCCGACCTGGCCGCCGAGCCGCCCGGCGAGGCCGTGCGCGCCTGGGGGCGGCTGGGCTACCCGCGCCGCGCCCTGCGCCTCCACGGTGCCGCCGCCGCCATAACGGAACGGCACGGCGGCGACGTGCCCCGCGAGCACGCCCAGCTCCTCGCGCTGCCGGGGGTGGGCGAGTACACGGCCGCGGCCGTGGCCTCCTTCGCGTACGGGCAGCGGCACGCGGTGCTGGACACCAACGTCCGGCGCGTCTTCGCCCGTGCCTTCGGCGGACGGGAGTTCCCGCCGACCGCCACCACCGCCGCCGAGCGCAGGCTCGCCCGGGCCGTCCTGCCGGAGGACGACGCCACGGCCGCGCGCTGGGCCGCGGCGACGATGGAACTGGGCGCCCTGGTGTGCACGGCCCGGCGGCCGGACTGCGCGCGCTGTCCGATCGCGGACCTGTGCGCCTGGCGCCGGGCGGGGTCGCCCGCGCACGACGGTCCGCCGCGCCGCGGCCAGAGCTACGCGGGCACCGACCGCCAGGTGCGCGGCAGGCTGCTGGCCGTCCTGCGCGAGGCGGTGGAGCCGGTGCCCCAGGCCGTTCTGGACCGGGTGTGGGACGAGCCGGTGCAGCGGGCCCGCGCGCTGGACGGGCTGGTCGCGGACGGGCTGGTCGAACCCCTGGAGGGCGGCGTCTACCGGCTGCCCCAGAGCCGGCCCCAGGGCCTGTGATCCGGGGTGCGGCGTCCGGCGCCGCACCCCGCCCGCCCTCCGGAAATCCTCCGTTCCGGTCGTTACACGATCGCCGGGCAGCCGTGCGGTGCCCGTGCCCTTCCCGTGCGGTGAGCCGCAACACCACCTCCGTAGCGTCCTGGTCCTGACCGGTCACGGCAGGCACGGCAGGCACCGAGGTGATCGCGGGGGGACCGCGTGAAGAGGGGGATGCGGACATGACCACGGCGACGGCACCGCAGGCACTGGACTTCGAGGAGTACGTCCGCACCCGGCAGGACGCCCTGCTGCGCAGCGCCCGGCGCCTCGTCTCCGACCCCCTGGACGCCCAGGACCTGCTGCAGACCGCGCTGACCCGCATGTTCGGCCACTGGGACGGCATCGCGGACAAGTCCCTGGCGGACGCCTACCTCCGCCGCGTGATGATCAACACCCGCACCCAGTGGTGGCGGTCCCGGCGGCTGGACGAGATCCCCACCGAGCTGCCGCCGGACGTGGCCGGCGTGGACGACGGCACCGAGCAGCTCGCCGACCGCTCCCTGCTCCTCGACATACTGGGCGTGCTGGCCCCCAAGCAGCGCAGCGTGGTCGTCCTGCGCCACTGGGAGCAGCTGAGCACGGAGGAGACGGCGTCGGCGCTGGGCATGTCGCCCGGTACGGTCAAGAGCACTCTGCACCGCGCGCTGGCGCGGCTGCGCGAGGAGCTGGACAGGCGCGCCCGCCAGGAGCGCGGCGACGGCTGCGCGGGGGAGGGAGGCAGACGGTGTCCGTGACGTCCGGCGCGCGGACGGCGGCGGCGACGGCCGCAGCCGTCGTGCTGCTGGCGTCAGGGCTGGCCGGCTGCGACGACGGCGGCGTGCGGATCGAGGACTCCGCCGCGCCCACCGCAGCCGTCCCCTCGCCCAGCGCGTCCCCGCTGTCCCCGCCGTCCCCCCGCACGTCCCCGCCGTCCTCCCCTGGCGTCTCCCCCGATCTCCCGTGGGACCGGCCGGCGCCCCGGACGCCGCTGCCCAGCCAGGCCCTGCCCGTCTATCCGCCCGACACCCAGGGCGAGCTGGACGTCCTGGCGCTGCTGCGCGCGGATCCCATGGTCGGCGAGAGCGTCAAGAAGGTGCTGCGGCCTTGCTCGGCCGAGGTGTGGCCGGTGGACGTGGCGTACGGGCGGCTGACGGACGGCCACGTCTCGGACGTCCTGGTCAACGTCTCGGACTGCGACGGGGGCATGGGCGTCGGCAGTTACGTCTACCGGCAGAGCACCAACGGGCAGTACGTCGGCGTGTTCGCCGCCGAGGAGCCGCCCGTGCACGTCGAGGCGGTGCGGGGCAGGCTGCGGGTGGTGCAGCGGGTCTACCTGGACGGCGACCCCGTGTGCTGCCCGTCCGGCCGGGACGTGGTCACCTACGTGTGGCGGGACGGCCGGTTCACCCCGGTGGAACACGAACCCCCGGAACCCGGCGGAGGCGGGGGTTCCGGAACGGACGAGGAAGGTTGAGCGGCGGATGGCCGGCACACACGTGCTCTTCGTGGAGGACGACGACGTCATCAGGGAGGCCACCCAGCTCACCCTGGAACGCGACGGCTTCATGGTGACCGCCGCCGCGGACGGGCTGGAGGGGCTGACGGCGTTCCGCGGGCGGCGGCCCGACATCGCGCTGCTGGACGTGATGGTGCCGGGCCTGGACGGGGTGAGCCTGTGCCGCCGCATCCGCGACGAGTCGCTGACCCCGGTGATCATGCTCTCGGCCCGGGCGGACCCCATCGACGTGGTGCTCGGCCTGGAGGCCGGGGCCGACGACTACGTGACCAAGCCCTTCGACAGCGCGGTGCTGGTCGCCCGCATCCGCGCGGTGCTGCGCCGCTTCACACGGGCCCGGGACGCCGGGGACGCGGACGGCGGCCGGGACACCGGAACGCTGCGGTTCGGCGACCTGGAGATCGACACCGACGGCATGGAGGTGCGGCGCGGCGGCGACCCGGTGCCGCTGACGCCGACGGAGATGCGTCTGCTGCTGGAGTTCTCCACCGCACCCGGCACGGTGCTCAGCCGCGACCGGCTGCTGGAGCGGGTGTGGGACTACGACTGGGGCGGCGACACCCGGGTGGTGGACGTCCACGTGCAGCGGCTGCGCGGAAAGATCGGCCAGCAGCGGATCGAGACGGTCCGCGGCTTCGGCTACAAGCTGAGGGGCTGACCGCCCGGTGGTCTCGCGTCTGCGGGGATGGACGCCGCGCATCGGCCTGCGCTGGAAGTTCAGCGCGGGCATCGCCGCCGTCGGAGCGCTGGTGGCGCTGGTGCTCAGCCTGGTCGTCCACAACGCCGCCCGCGCCTCGATGCTCGACAACAGCCGCGACGTGCAGGACGAGCGGGTGGTGGCCGCCCTGCGGGTCTACGAGTCGCTCGGCCGTCTCCCCTTCGGCGCCGAGCTGGACGATCCCGCGCTGCCCGACCCGCTGCGGGAGGCCGTCGCCGGGGGCGAGCGCGCCACATACGTGGCGGAGGTGCCCGGCCGGGCCCTGGACGTCTGGGCCGCCGCGCCGCTGCCCGACGGACGGGTGCTCTCCCTCCGCACCCGCTTCACCGACCGCTACGCCGTCCTCGCCGACCTCGACCGGGTGCTGGTGCTCGGTTCGGCGGCGGTGGTGCTGGGCGGCACGGCGCTGGGGGTGCTGATCGGCGGACGGCTCTCCCGCCGGCTGCGCCGGGCCGCCGCGGCGGCGGGCCGGGTCGCGGAAGGCGACACCCGGGTGCGCGTGCGGGACGCGATCGACGGCCGCTCGCGGGACGAGACCGACGAACTGGCGCACGCCGTCGACCGGATGGCCGACGCCCTCCAGCGGCGGCTGGAGGCCGAACGCCGGGTCACCGCCGACATCGCGCACGAGCTGCGCACCCCGGTGACCGGGCTGCTCACGGCCGCCGAACTGCTGCCGCCGGGCCGCCCCACCGAACTGGTCCGCGACCGGGCCCAGGCGCTGCGCACCCTGGTCGAGGACGTGCTGGAGGTCGCCCGGCTGGACGGCGCCGCCGAGCGCGCCGAACTCCAGGAGGTGGCGCTGGGCGAGTTCGTCGCGCGCCGGGTGCGCGCGCTGGCCCCCGAGGCCCGGCTGACCGTCGTGGAGGACTCCGTGGTGACCACCGACCCCCGCCGTCTGGAGCGCATACTCGGCAACCTCCTGGCCAACGCCGCCCGTCACGGCCGCGCCCCCGTCGAGGTGGTGGTCGACGGCCGCCGCCTGCGGGTGCGCGACCACGGCCCCGGTTTCCCGGAGGAGCTGCTGGCCGAAGGGCCGAGCCGCTTCCGCACGGGCAGCACCGACCGGTCGAGCGGCCACGGGCTGGGGCTGACGATCGCGGCGGGCCAGGCCCGGGTGCTCGGCGCCCGCCTCACTCTGCGCAACGCCAGGCCGACCGGCGCCGTGGCCGTCCTGTGGCTGCCCCCGAAGCCGCGGGACGCCGCCCGCGCGTAGGCCCGCGCACGGGAGGCGCGGGGCGGGCTCGCCGCCGGCCCGCGCCGGTGCCGGTCAGTCGCAGACCTCCGACCACTCCCTGCCCGGGTCCGGCGCGCTTCCGCGGTGCTCGACCAGCGCGTACCGGTTGCCGGACTCGTCCCGGAAGACCGCCTCGGTGCCGTACGGGCGCTCCCGGGGTTCCTGGAGGAACCGCACCCCCCGCCCCCTCAGCTCCTCGTAGGCGGCGCGGCAGTCGTCCGTCCGCAGCACGCCCACGCCCAGCACTCCCCCGGCGACCAGCTTCGTCAGCGCCTCGGCCGACTCCGGGTCGAGCCCGGAACCGTCCGTTCCCACCAGCGTCAGCTCGACGTCGGGCTGGTTCCTGGCGCCGACGGTGATCCGGCGCGTGCCGCCCTCGGTGACGTCGCCGCGCACCTCGAACCCGAGCTTCTCGGTGAAGAACCTCAGGTCCCGTTCCTGGTCGGTGGACCAGACAGTGGCTGCGGCCAGGCCCTTGATCATGGTTCCTCCCACGGTCGTGAGGGTGTGGTTCCACCGTAGGCAGCACCTCCGCCGCCCGCTCCTCCCGGGCGGCGCGCTCCCCTGCGGGCCCCTGTGAGCCCCTGTGAGCCCCGCCGCCCGCCCGTCCCCGCCCGCGTGCGTTCCCCCCGCGGACACGGGCGCGGCCCGGGACCGTCCGAAACGGTCCCGGGCCGCGTCACATGGCTCGGCTCTCGCCTGTCGGCGGAGAAGCGTCACACGTCCTTGGAGAGGTTGGGGCCGCCGCCCGCCGCCGACTCCACCGGAGGAGCGTCCGGCAGGGCCGACTTCTCCTCACCCCGGAAGGTGAACTTCTTCTCCTCGCCCTCGCCCTCGGTGTCGACGACCACGATGTGGCCGGGGCGCAGCTCGCCGAAGAGGATCTTCTCCGACAGCACGTCCTCGATCTCCCGCTGGATCGTCCGGCGCAGCGGCCGGGCGCCCAGGACCGGGTCGTAGCCCTTCTTGGCGAGCAGCTTCTTGGCGTCCGTGCTGAGCTCGATGCCCATGTCACGGTCCTTCAGCCGCTCGTCCACCTTGGCGATCATCAGGTCGACGATCTGGATGATGTCGCCCTCGGACAGCTGGTGGAAGACCACGGTGTCGTCGACGCGGTTGAGGAACTCGGGCCGGAAGTGCTGCTTGAGCTCCTCGTTGACCTTCGCCTTCATCCGCTCGTAGCCGGTCCGGACGTCGCCCTGGGCGGCGAAGCCCAGGTTGAAGCCCTTGGAGATGTCCCGGGTGCCGAGGTTGGTCGTCATGATGATGACGGTGTTCTTGAAGTCCACGACCCGGCCCTGGGAGTCGGTCAGGCGACCGTCCTCCAGGATCTGCAGCAGCGAGTTGAAGATGTCCGGGTGGGCCTTCTCGACCTCGTCGAACAGGACGACCGAGAACGGCTTGCGGCGCACCTTCTCGGTGAGCTGGCCGCCCTCCTCGTACCCGACGTAGCCGGGGGGCGAGCCGAACAGCCGCGAGACGGTGTGCTTCTCGCTGAACTCCGACATGTCGAGGGAGATCAGCGCGTCCTCGTCCCCGAAGAGGAACTCCGCCAGGGTCTTGGACAGCTCCGTCTTACCGACGCCCGACGGGCCGGCGAAGATGAACGAGCCACCGGGGCGCTTGGGGTCCTTCAGGCCGGCCCGCGTACGGCGGATGGCCTGGGACAGCGCCTTGATGGCGTCCTCCTGCCCGATGACGCGCTTGTGCAGCTCGTCCTCCATGCGGAGCAGGCGCGAGGACTCCTCCTCGGTGAGCTTGAACACCGGGATGCCCGTGGCCGTGGCCAGGACCTCGGCGATCAGCTCCTCGTCCACCTCGGCGACGACGTCCATGTCGCCGGCCTTCCACTCCTTCTCCCGCTTGGCCTTGGCGGCCAGGAGCTGCTTCTCGGTGTCGCGGAGGGAGGCCGCCTTCTCGAAGTCCTGCGCGTCGATCGCGGACTCCTTGTCCCGGCGGACGGAGGCGATCTTCTCGTCGAACTCGCGCAGGTCCGGCGGGGCGGTCATCCGGCGGATGCGCATCCTCGATCCGGCCTCGTCGATCAGGTCGATCGCCTTGTCCGGCAGGAAGCGGTCCGAGATGTAGCGGTCGGCCAGGGTCGCGGCGGCGACCAGGGCGGCGTCCGTGATGGACACGCGGTGGTGCGCCTCGTAGCGGTCCCGCAGGCCCTTGAGGATCTCGATGGTGTGCGGCAGCGACGGCTCGGCCACCTGGATGGGCTGGAAGCGGCGCTCCAGGGCCGCGTCCTTCTCCAGGTGCTTGCGGTACTCGTCCAGCGTCGTCGCGCCGATGGTCTGGAGCTCACCGCGGGCCAGCATCGGCTTGAGGATGCTGGCGGCGTCGATCGCGCCCTCGGCGGCGCCCGCGCCCACCAGGGTGTGGAGCTCGTCGATGAACAGGATGATGTCGCCGCGGGTGCGGATCTCCTTGAGGACCTTCTTCAGGCGCTCCTCGAAGTCACCGCGGTAGCGGGAGCCGGCGACCAGGGCGCCCAGGTCGAGGGTGTAGAGGTGCTTGTCCTTGAGGGTCTCGGGCACCTCGCCCTTGACGATGGCCTGGGCCAGGCCCTCGACGACGGCCGTCTTGCCGACGCCGGGCTCGCCGATGAGCACCGGGTTGTTCTTGGTGCGGCGGGACAGCACCTGCATGACCCGCTCGATCTCCTTCTCGCGCCCGATGACCGGGTCGAGCTTGGATTCGCGGGCGGCCTGGGTCAGGTTGCGGCCGAACTGGTCCAGCACCAGGGAGGTCGAGGGGGTGCCCTCGGCGGGACCGCCGGCGGTGGCGGCCTCCTTGCCCCCGGAGTAGCCGGACAGCAGCTGGATGACCTGCTGCCGCACCCGGTTCAGGTCGGCGCCGAGCTTCACGAGGACCTGGGCGGCGACGCCCTCGCCCTCGCGGATCAGGCCGAGCAGGATGTGCTCGGTGCCGATGTAGTTGTGGCCGAGCTGGAGTGCCTCGCGGAGCGACAGCTCCAGCACCTTCTTGGCACGGGGGGTGAAGGGGATGTGGCCGGACGGGGCCTGCTGCCCCTGGCCGATGATCTCCTCCACCTGCTGGCGGACCGCCTCGAGCGAAATCCCGAGGCTCTCCAGGGCCTTAGCGGCGACACCCTCACCCTCGTGGATCAGCCCCAGAAGGATGTGCTCGGTGCCGATGTAGTTGTGGTTGAGCATCCGGGCTTCTTCCTGAGCCAGGACGACAACCCGCCGCGCGCGGTCGGTGAACCTCTCGAACATCGTTAATCGCTCCTCAGAGCGGTCAGGCAGTAAGGGGGCGTTCCCCTCCCTGTCCTTCCGCAGCTTAGTCCCGCAAGCGGGGACCGCTCATTCCAACTGCCGACACCCGTCCGGATCGCCCCCGCGCCGGCGGGAAGGAGTGCTGTGACCTCCCGCCCTCGTCCCGAACAGCCGACAACAGTTCCAACCCGATGGTGCGAGACGATGTTCCCGCAGGCCAGACATATCCGCCTGCATCCACTACGCCGACGGCGAACGCCTGTCAGGCCCACACGTCCGTCCACCGCTCCATCGCCGGTGCCGCACCCCCGTTCCACGTGGGATTTCTCCACGGACTTCTTACCCCGGGAGACTGACAGTCCATGCGGGGCAGGGCGGGTGCATCCGCTACGGGCGAACACTCTTGCGTGGCGCGCCGCACCGCTCCACACCGTTTTCGCGGCACTCGGAGTAGTGGGGCACGACGGGACGTGACCGGCACGGGGCTCGGCAGTTGCTTCCTACATGGAGCCTTCAACGGAAGCGGTGCCCGGTTTGTTCCTTGTGCGGCGACGGGGTCCCGGCGCCGGGTCCCCGTGCGGCCCCGCCGCCCCTCCGGACCTCGCCGGTCCCCGGGGCCGCGCGGACGACGTCCCGGGCGCCCTGGAGGTGCCGGAGACCGCGGGACGGGCCCTGCTGCGGCGGCGCGGACTCCGCACGGGCGCGGTCGCCCTGGACCCCGCCGCGCGGCGCACGCGGTTCCTCCTCCCCCCGGGCGGCGCGGAGGAGGTGCCGGGACTGCTGGAGTGGCTGGAGTGGCGCGGGATCGAACTGGACCTGACCGTCCTGGCCGCCTACGACCCCCGGGAGGCCGCCGTGTGGCTGCGGCCTCCCGAACGGGGCCGTGAGGCGGATCTCGTCGGTCTGGTGAGCGCGGCGGCGACGGAGTGCCACCGCGCGCGGCTCCTCGGCGCCGCTCAGCCGTTCGCCTTCTCGTAGGCCTCGCGGATGGTGGCGGGCACCCGGCCACGGTCGTTGACCTCGTAGCCGTTCTCCTTCGCCCAGGCGCGGATCTTCGCGGTGTCCTGGGCTCCGCCGCCGGAGGACGGACGGGCCGACTTGCCGCGGGCCGAACGGCCACCGGTGCGGCGGCCGTGCTTGACGTACGGCTCCAGCAGGCTGCGGAGCTTGTCCGCGTTGGCGGTGGTGAGGTCGATCTCGTAGGTCTTGCCGTCGAGTGCGAACGTCACGGTCTCGTCCGCCTCACCGCCGTCGATGTCGTCGACAAGAAGGACCTGAACCTTCTGCGCCACCGGTTACTCCCATTCGTCGTGTGCGGTCGGTCTTCGAAAACCGATTACCGATACTGACGACGAAAGCAAACCGCTTTTCCCGGGAAAACACAAACCCTCCGGGAACTTCCCCGGGAGAGGGCGGCCGGATTGGAGGGATCTTTCGGACATAGGGCTCACGGTCGCCGGGGTTCATAGGTGCAGCAGCATCCGCGTGTTGCCCAAGGTGTTGGGTTTCACTCGTTCGAGCCCCAGGAACTCCGCCACGCCCTCGTCATAGGAACGCAGCAGCTCGCTGTAGACATCCCCGTCGACCGGGGTCTCGCCGATCTCGGCGAAGCCGTGGCGGGCGAAGAAGTCCACTTCGAAGGTGAGGCAGAAAATGCGCCGTACACCGAGCCACCGGGCGGTCTGCAGCAACTTCTCCAGCACCAGGTGGCCCACGCCGGCGCCCCTGACCGCGGGGTCCACCGCGAGGGTGCGGACCTCCGCCAGGTCCTCCCACATCACGTGGAGCGCTCCGCAGGCGACCACCCGGGCGTCGTGGTCGCGCTCCGCCACCCAGAACTCCTGGATGTCCTCGTAAAGCGTCACCATCGCTTTGTCGAGCAGGATGCGATCCCGCGCATAGATGTCGATGAGGCGGCGGATGGCGCGCACATCACCGGTTCTCGCCCGGCGGACGGTGACCTCGCTTACGGGACTTAGCGCTTCTGGCATGTCCGGACGCTATCGCTCCGAAGCCCCGTGGCTCTCCTCGGGGGCATCGAGATGGACGCCTTCGGGTTGCACGACGCGCAAGGCGTCGCGCAAGGCCTCCTCCTGTTCCGGGGACATCATGCCGAAGAAGGCCACGAGTGCCGCGGCCGGGTTGTCGCTCGCCGCCCACGCGTCGTTCATCAGGGCGGCGGAGTAGGCGGCCCGGGTGGAGACCGCCTCATATCGATAGGCCCGGCCTTCTCGCCGGCGGCGCACCCAGCCCTTCTCCCGCAGGTTGTCCATTACCGTCATGACGGTGGTGTATGCGATCGGCCGTTCCCGCCGAAGGTCGTCGAGGACTTCTCTCACGGTGACCGGGCGGTTCCACCGCCATACCCGTGTCATCACCGCGTCTTCCAGCTCTCCCAGTGGCCGAGGCACAACAAGAACAATAGTCGCATATGTACCGTATTGGGCGTTTTGTTGAAGGCGTCAGGCCTCAGGGAGAACGCGCGAAGGGCGTGGGGTACGGGAGGCGAACCTCCCGTACCCCACGCCCTTCGGCTCTCTCGGGGCCTCGGCGTCCTCGGCGTCTCCGCCGCCGCTACGCGCGCTCCCCGCCCTCCGTCCGCGACGGACCGCCGACGGCCTCGGCCCGCACCGCGAGCGCGTCCGCCGCGGCGTCCTCCTTGGCCTTGTTGGCGCCGCCCTGGTTCTTGACGATCGTCACGATGACCGCGGTGAAGGCCACGGCCATCACCACGGACGGGGTGAGTGCGGCGATGTACTCCATGCCGGTCAGCCTCCTCCATGCCGGGCCTCCCAGCGTAACCGGCCCCCCGGGCGGCTCCCGCGCGGCCCGCCCGCGGGACCGGGTCAGGCCGGCAGGGCCCGCCGGGGCGGCGGTGCGGGACGGCGGGACGGGAGGACGTCCGCCGGGGCGGGAACCGGGCTGCGGGAGCCGTCACGCGCCTCCGGCGCTCCGGCCGACCGCTCGCAGCGCCGCAGCAGCCCGGCGCGGCGCCGGGCCTCCGCCCCGGGGACCGGCCGGGCGCACAGTCCGCGCAGGGCCGCCACGTCCTCCCGGGAGGGCCGGCAGCCCGCCGCCAGCGCCTCCTCCAGCCGCGTGAGGTAACCGGACTCGGCGCCGGGCAGCGCCGCGCGGTACCGCGCGAGGTCGGCCGCCAGGAACGCCCGCAGCCGCTCCGCCTCACGGCGGGCCTCGTCCAGGGCCTCGGCCAGCCACCGGTACTCCTGCGCCTCCTCCGCCCGGCGCCTCCTGGCGGGCAGCGGAGACGGCAGGGACGGCGGGGACGGGGCGAGGGCCGACTGGAGGGCGGTGGCGAGGGCGCGTCTGAGCACGCGCAGCTCGTCGGCGCTGAAGGCCATGCCTCCTTGGGGACCGTAGGGAATGGGCATATACGGACACTACGGTACGTAATGGAGTAACCGTCCCACCTGTCGGCCGTGTCCCCGCACCGGTCCCCGCACCGTCCCGCGCGCCGGCCGGGGACGCGCTCAGGAGCGGCGTCGCACCGCGAGGAGAACCGCCGCGCCGCCCGCCGCCAGCAGGGCGGCCGCCGCGGCGGCCGTCACCGTGCCGGACGTGCCCGTGGAGGCCAGGGAGCCGCCGGGGCCCTCGGCGCCGTTCCCCCCGCTGCTCCCGCTGCCGCCCTCCGGGCCGCCGTTCCCGTCCTTCCCGCCGTCCGCGCCGCCGGCCGGCTCCGACGGGGAGGGCGAGGGCTCCGGGCCTTCGCCCGGGGTGCGGGCGAACGTGATCCTCGCGGTGTCGTTCGCCGCGTCGGGGTCGTCGGCGGAGAAGCCCTCCGGGCCCGGCACCAGCCGTACGGTGCCCTCGTTCCCGGCCTTCTCCGCTCCCTCGGCGATCCTCACCTCCAGCGTGTACGTCTGGCCGCGGCCCGGTTCCTCGGTCGGCGCCTGGGGGCACAGGTAGCGCCGGTGGCCCGGCTCGAACCGCCCGGTCCCGTCCCCGTCCCCGTACACCAGGCACTCGCCGGAGGCGTCCTCGTCCGGCTCCTCGTCGACCGGGTTGCCCACCGCGGTGACGCCCTCGGGCAGGGTGACGTCGACGTAGAGCAGCGGCTTCCGGTCCCGGCGGTACGCCGCGGCGGGACCGTTGTTGACCACGCCGAAGGAGACCGTGCCGCTGCCGGGGTCGCCCTTGGCGCGGGTGATCCCGCCGCCGCGCGCCGCGAAGTCGGCGTGGTTGTCGGCCAGGAGCTCGACGGTGCCCGAGCCGTCGTCCTCGAAGTCGCCGCCCCCGGCGGGCTCCATCCCCAGGGGCGCGCCGGTGCCGGGGGTGCCGTTCGGGTCCCCGGGGCTGCCGGCGGGAACGGCCGTGGCGGAGTAGTCGATCCAGGTGGCCAGCGCCTTCTCGGTCACCCTCACCTCCAGCGGCTCGTCCAGCACCGCCGTCCCGCCGGGGGCCAGCTCGTGCTCGACGGCGCAGTGGACGCCGGGGCCGTCGTAGGAGTCGTCCGGCATGAAGCGGCAGTTCTCCGGCCGGGAGGTGAACGTCAGGCCGGGCACGCCCCGCAGCCGCAGATCGATCCGCTCGGTGGGCAGCGTGCCGGTGTTCCGCACGGTCAGCGGCAGTTCGACGGTGTCGCCGGGCTTGAGCCCCTTGCGGTCGGGGAGGGTGCCGACGACGAGTTCGGGGGCGCCGACGACGACCTCGGAGGAGGCGGTGTCGCCGGTCGCCCGGTCGGCCGTCACCTCGTAGGTGAGGGTGCCCTTGGCGCCGAGCCCGGCGCCGGGCACGGCGGTGAGCGTGAACGGCTCCCAGGGGGCGTGGAGACTCCCGTCGTCCACGCAGGTGACGACCGCGCCCTCGGCGGTGCAGCTCTCGTGGTTGGCCGCGATCGTCGCCACGCCCTCCAGGCCGGTGGCGTCGATGACGAACCGGACGTTCTCCGGCGCGGGGAAGGTCTCCCCGCCGTCGTAGAAGCCGTAGCCCGCGTGCGGGGCGACCGGGCCGCCGCCCGCGGAGGGGACGGGGAGGGCTATCCGGTCCGGGGCGTCGATCACCGCCCACGCCCGGGTCGGCTCGTCCGCCGACGCCGCCGGCACCGGGCCCGCGGCGGCCGCGGCCAATCCGATCGCCGCGGCCGCCGCCAGGCCCCTCACCGCTCCGGCACGTCCGCTCCGTCCGCGCTCAGGCACTCCTCGCACCCCGGCCGCCTCCCGTGCGTCACCGCGCGCTCCGCGCGTCCTGACCATCCGTCATCCACACAGGACCGCCGGGCCGGCCGAAAGGTTGTACGGACCGTTGGGCGGGACGCAGCCTCGCCCTCAGCTCCGCGACACGTTCCGTTCGTAGACCAGCCGCAGACCGATCAGGGTCAGCCACGGCTCGTGCTCGTCGATGGCCGACGCCTCGCCCAGCACCATGGGGGCCAGGCCGCCGGTCGCGATGACGGTCACGTCGTCCGGGTCGTCCGCCAGTTCGCGGGCCATCCGCTCCACCACGCCGTCCACCTGTCCGGCGAAGCCGTAGAGGATGCCGGACTGCATCGCCTCGATGGTGTTCTTGCCGACGACGCTGCGCGGACGGGCCAGCTCGATCTTGCGGAGCTGCGCCCCGCGCACGCCGAGGGCCTCGACGGAGATCTCGATGCCCGGGGCGATGGCGCCGCCGACGTACTCGCCGCGGGCGGAGACCGCGTCGAACGTGGTGGCCGTGCCGAAATCCACGACGATGCTCGGGCCGCCGTACAGCTCGATCGCCGCCGCCGCGTTGATGATCCGGTCCGCGCCGACCTCCTTGGGGTTGTCCACCAGCACGGGCACCCCGGTCTTCACGCCCGGCTCGACGAGGACGGACGGGATGTCGCCGTAGTGGCGGCGCGTCACCTCCCGCAGCTCGTGCAGGACGGCGGGGACGGTGGAGCAGACGGCGACGCCGTCGACGCCGTCGCCCAGCTCCTCGCCGAGCAGCGGGTGCATGCCCATCAGGCCCTGGAGGAGGACGGCCCACTCGTCGGCGGTGCGGCGCGCGTCGGTGGAGATCCGCCAGTGCTCGACGATCTCCTCGCCGTCGAACAGGCCCAGCACGGTGTGCGTGTTGCCGACGTCGATCGTGAGCAGCATCAGGCCCCCTCCCCCCGGGCTCCGTCCCCGTCCCCGTTCCCGTCCCGTGTCCCGTCGCGCAGGTCCAGGCCGATGTCGAGGATCGGCGAGGAGTGGGTGAGGGCGCCCACCGCCAGGTAGTCGACGCCGGTGGCCGCGTAGGCGCGGGCGTTGTCGAGGGTGAGCCGGCCGGAGGACTCCAGCCGGGCCCGGCCCGCCACCAGCCGCACCGCCTCGGCGGTCTCCTCGGGGGTGAAGTTGTCCAGCAGGATCAGGTCGGCGCCCTCGGCGAGGACGGGCTCGATCTGGTCCAGCCGGTCCACCTCCACCTCGATCGGCACGCCGGGGAACTCCTCGCGGACCGCCCGGAACGCCTCGGCCACGCCGCCCGCCGCGATCACGTGGTTGTCCTTGATCAGCGCGGCGTCCGACAGGGACATCCGGTGGTTGACGCCGCCGCCGCAGCGGACCGCGTACTTCTCCAGGGCCCGCAGGCCCGGGGTCGTCTTGCGGGTGTCGCGGACCTTGGCGCCCGTGCCCTCCAGCGCGTCGGCCCAGGCCCGGGTGGCGGTGGCGATGCCGGACAGCCGGCACAGCAGGTTGAGGGCGCTGCGCTCGGCGGTGAGCAGGTCGCGGGTGCGGGTGCGCACCGACAGCAGCCTCTGGCCCGCGCTCACCCGGTCGCCGTCCTCGACGTGCCGCTCGACCTCGAACTCCTCGGTGCAGACCACCGACAGCACCGCCTCGGCGATCCGCAGCCCGGCGACGGTGCCCGCCTCGCGGGCGGTGAAGTCGCCGGTGGCGACGGCGTCCTCGGGGATGGTCGCGACGGTGGTGACGTCCACGCCGTGGTCGAGGTCCTCCTCGATCGCCAGGTGGGCGATGTCCTCGACCCGCACCGGGTCCAGGCCGGCGTCCGCCAGCAGTTCCGCCAGGTCCGGGTCCAGCCCGCACTCCAGCGGGTCCAGTTCGAAGTCGTCGTCCGCGCCGCCGCAGCCGCAGGAGTCCCCGCAGCCTCCCGCGGCGCCGCTCACCGCCTCGCCGGGGCGGCCGAAACCGATCTGGAGCAGCGGAAGTTCGTTGGACATGGGGCTGGTCACGGTGTCTCCTCGGGGGCGACCGGCGGGAAGGCGGTCGAGTCGGTCGTACGGACGACGAGGGTAGAGCCCTCGTCGGTGGGGCGCAGGGCGATGACCGAATGGCGCCGCCACGAGGCGTCGTCGCGGTCGGGGTGGTCCTCGCGCCAGTGGCAGCCGCGGGTCTCCGTCCGGCGCAGGGCGGCGGCGACCAGGACGCGGGCGACGAGGTGGAGGTTGGCCGTCTCCCAGCTCTCGACGCCGGGTTCGGCGGGCTTGCCCGGGGCGCCGGGGGACGTGCCGGAGGAGGTCCCGGGCGAGAGCGCCTCCAGCTCCTCCGCGGCCCGCGCCAGGCTCCCGGCGGACCGCAGCACCCCGGCCCCCGCGGTCATGGTCCGCTGGATCGCGTACCGCGCCTCGGGCGGCAGCGGCGGGACGGTCCGCTCGCCGGCGGGCACGGCGGGGACGGCGGTCCGCACGGGGGTGCGGGCGATCCGCTCGGCGATCCGCTCGGCGAAGACCAGGCCCTCCAGCAGGGAGTTGGAGGCCAGCCGGTTGGCGCCGTGGACGCCGGTGCAGGCGACCTCGCCGCAGGCGTACAGGCCCGGCACGGTGGTGCGGCCCGCCAGGTCCGTGCGGACGCCGCCGGACGCGTAGTGCGCGGCGGGCGCCACCGGGACCGGCTCGGTGACCGGGTCGATGCCGTGGGAGCGGCAGGCGGCGAGGATGGTGGGGAACCGTTCCTCCCACATCCGCGCCCCGAAGTGCCGCGCGTCCAGGTACATGTGGTCCGCGCCCCGCTCCCGCATCCGCCGCGTGATGGCCTTGGCGACGATGTCGCGCGGCGCCAGCTCGGCCAGCTCGTGCTGCCCGAGCATGAAGCGGGTGCCGTCGGCGTCGACGAGGTGGGCGCCCTCGCCCCGCACGGCCTCCGACACCAGCGGCTGCTGGCCCTCGCTGCCCGGGCCCAGGTAGAGGACGGTCGGGTGGAACTGGACGAACTCCAGGTCGGAGACCTCCGCGCCGGCCCGCAGCGCCAGCGCGACGCCGTCGCCGGTGGAGACGGCCGGATTGGTGGTCGCGGAGAACACCTGCCCCATGCCGCCAGTGGCCAGCACCACCGCCGGGGCGTGGACCGCGCCCACGCCGTCGTGCCGCCCCTCCCCCATCACATGGAGGGTGACGCCCGCGGCGCGCCCCTCGGCGTCCTTGAGCAGGTCCAGGACGAGCGCGTTCTCCACGGTCTCGATGCCGGCGTCCCGTACGGCCGCCACCAGCGCCCGGCTGATCTCCGCTCCGGTCGCGTCGCCGCCCGCGTGGGCGATGCGGCGGCGGTGGTGGCCGCCCTCGCGGGTCAGCTCGATCTCCCCCGTCTCCGGGGAGGTGTCGAACCGGGCGCCGACGCCCATCAGGCGGCGCACCGCGCCGGGCCCCTCGGTGACCAGCGTCCGCACCGCGGTCTCGTCGCACAGGTCGGCGCCCGCGACCAGGGTGTCGACCAGGTGCTGCTCGGGGGTGTCGCCCTCGCCGAGCGCGGCGGCGATCCCGCCCTGCGCCCAGCGCGTGGAGCCGGCGTCCAGCCGGGCCTTGGTGACGATCACCGTCCGCCGGCCGGCGGCGGCGCAGCGCAGGGCGGCCGTCAGGCCGGCCACGCCGGAGCCGACCACCACCACGTCCGCCCCGACCGTCCAGCCGGGGCGCGGCCCCGCCAGGCGCAGGGACGCCGTGCCGTTCGCGTCCGCGTTCACCGGGCCTCCTCCGTCCCGCCGAGGCGCAGGCGGACGTTGTCGATCAGCCGGGTGGTGCCGACCCGGGCCGCCACGGCGAGGACGGCCTCGCCCCGGTGGGCGCCGGGCTCCGCGGGGACCTCGGTGAAGTCGGCCGGGTCCACCAGCGCCAGGTAGTCGACGGACAGCGGCGGGTCCGCCTCCTCCGCCTCCGCCAGGACGGCGCGGGCCGCGGCGAGGATCGCCCCGGGGCCGGCCGGGCCGTCCCCGCGGGCGGCCGCGTCCCGTCCGGCGAACAGGGCGCGGGAGAGGGCCAGGGCCGTGGTGCGCTCCTCCGCCGACAGGTAGCGGTTGCGGGAGGAGAGGGCCAGCCCGTCGGCCTCGCGCACGGTGGGCACGCCCACGATCTCCACGGGGAAGTTCAGGTCGCGGACCATCCGTGTGATCACGGCGAGCTGCTGCGCGTCCTTCTGCCCGAAGAACGCCAGGTCGGGGGCGGTGAGATGGAGGAGCTTGGCGACGACGGTGAGCACGCCGTCGAAGTGGCCGGGCCGCGAGGCGCCCTCCAGCCGCTCGCCCATCGGGCCGGCGGTCACCCGCACCTCGGGCTCGCCGCCGGGGTAGACCTCCTCCACCGGAGGCGCGAAGACGGCGTCGGCGCCAGCCTCCGCGGCCACCGCCACGTCCGCGTCCAGGGTGCGCGGGTAGCGGTCCAGGTCCTCGCCCGCGCCGAACTGCAGCGGGTTGACGAAGACGGTGACCACCACCCGGCCGTCCGGTCCGGCCTTCTCCCGGGCGGCCCGGATCAGGGCGGCGTGGCCCTCGTGGAGGGCGCCCATGGTCATCACCACCGCCCGCCGGCCGCCGCGCGGCAGGGCGCGCAGCTCGGCGGCGGTGCGCAGCACGGGCACGGACACGTTTCGGCTCCTTCGTTCGGCGGTCGGACCGCTCCCGGTCCCGGCGACCGGGTCGGTGGTCGTCCGGGCGGGCGTCCCGGTGGTCGTCCCGGCGGCCCCCGTGTCCCGGGCGGTCACGCGGCGCCCCCGTCCGAGAGGACCTCCAGCAGGTCCTCGGCCAGCTCGGGCCTGAGCAGGCCGTTCGCCAGGGCGCGGTCCGCGGTGGTGCGGGCCATGGCCAGGTAGCCCGCCACCGCCTGGGGCGCGTGGCGGCGCAGCTCGGCGACGTGCGCGGCGACCGTGCCGGCGTCGCCCCGGGCGACCGGGCCGGTCAGCGCGGCGTCGCCGGAGCGCAGGGCGTTGTCCAGGGCCGCGCCGAGCAGCGGGCCGAGCATCCGGTCCGGTGCGGCGACCCCGGCCGTGCGCAGCAGGTCCATGGCCTGGGCGACCAGGGTGACCAGGTGGTTGGCGCCGATGGCCAGCGCCGCGTGGTAGAGCGGGCGGGCCTCCTCGGCGACCCACTCGGGCTCCCCGCCCATCTCGATGACCAGCGCCTCGGCGGCCAGCCGCAGCTCCTCGGGCGCGGTCACCCCGAACGAGCAGCCCGCCAGCCGGTCCACGTCCACGGAGGTGCCGGTGAACGTCATCACCGGGTGGAGGGCCAGCGGCAGGGCTCCGGCCCGCGTCGCCGGGTCCAGGACGGCCGTCCCGTAGCGTCCGGAGGCGTGCGCCAGGAGCTGCCCGGGCCGTACGGCGCCGGTGGCGGCCAGGCCGGCGACCAGGCCGGGCAGGGCGTCGTCGGGGACGGTGAGCAGTACGAGGTCGGCGCGGGCCAGCACCTCGGCGGGCTCCACCAGCGGCACTCCCGGCAGCAGGGCGGCGGCCCGGCGGCGGGAGGCGTCGGAGACGCCCGAGGCGGCCACGGGGCGGTGTCCGGCGAGTTTCAGCGCGGCGGCCAGGGCCGGGCCGACGCGTCCCGCGCCGACGACTCCGACGTTCAGACGCGCGGGACGGTCCCCGGCGGCGCCGGAGGGGTGTTCGTTCACGTGAGCTGGGCCTTCCGTTCCAGTCCGCGGGGTTCCCCCGGGCGGGAGGCCGGGGCATCGGTACCGGACGATTGATGCCATGCTACGCGGACGCCGTGGACCGCCGGTCCGCGCGGTGGGACGGCGGGCGGCGGGACGCGGGCCGGCGGGTGTCCGCCGGCGGGCGCCGGAGCGGTCCTCAGCAGGGCTTCCGGTCCGCTCGCGGACGCGGCCGCCCCCACAGGGGGAACCGCGGGAGGAGCCGCCGCGGCGGGCGCGGGCCGGAACGGGAGCGGGTCCGCGCCTCCAGGAGGGCGTCCCGGAACTCGTGGGGGACGTGCCGGCCGGCCTCCCCCGGCAGGGGCAGCGGATCCCGGCCGTGCTGTGCGGCGCGGTACTGGGCGAGTGCGTACTCGGCGTGGAAGCTCATGCCTCCACGCTGTGCCCGGCCCCGGCCCGGGGGCACGCCGATTGACGGTGTCCGTCAAACGGCGACGGCCCGCGTCCGGCGCCGGGCAGGATGGGACGCATGAGCGTGATCATCGACGTCACCGGCCTGCCGGACGAGCGCATCGTCTTCGCCCCGTCCCCGCTGGCCGAGCTGGGCGCGGCCCTCCACGTCCTCTCCGAGCCGGCGCACCACCCGTGGCTGCACGGCTGGACGACCACCACGCTCGCCGGTCTCGCGCCGGACCTGGCCGACCGGCTCGCCCAGGCCGACGTCCTGTGGCGCTCCACCCGCTCCGACGTCCTGCTGCCGATCGGCCCCCGCCCCGGCGACACCCTCGCCGAGGAGCTGGACATCCTCGACCGGCTGGACGACGAGCGGTACGTCCGCGCCGCCCTGGAGATCAACTGCTCCAGCGACTACGACAGCGAGGGGCCGTCCCCGCTGGCGGACCCCGCCGCCCGCCGGCGGGCCCTGGACCGGGCCGCCGCCCGGGGCCCGCGCCGGCTGGAGTTCGCCCGGAGCCTGCTGGCCGACCCGCCCGCCGTACGGGCCTGGATACGGCGGCTGCTGGAGGACTGCGACCAGGCGTTCTTCGCGGACCTCTGGCAGCGGACGCACGGTGCGCTCGCCGCCGACGCCCGGCACAAGACGGAGCTGCTGCGGCACCGGGGGCTCGCCGGGGCGCTGGCCGCCTCGTCCCCCGCGATCGCCCTGGAGGAGGACGCGCGCGGACGGCGCGTGGTCGTCGACAAGCTGACCGACGGGGCGACGACGGCGACGGACCCGGCCGCCGGGGAGGGGCTGGTCCTGGTGCCCACCGCGCTCGGCCGGCCGCACCTGGTGGTCCTCCACGCCCCGCACCGGCGGCCGGTGGTCCAGTACCCGGTCGCCTCGCCCGACCTGCGCGCCGGGCCGGGCTCGGTGGAGCTGATGCAGCGCCGGCTGGAGGCGCTGGCCCACCCGGTCCGCGTCCGGCTGTGCCGCAGCCTGGCCCGCGCCCCGTACACCACCGGCGAGCTGGCGGACGGCCTGGGCATCACCGCGCCGGAGGTCTCCCGGCACCTGAAGGTGCTGCGGCAGGCGGGACTGCTGACCGCGCGGCGGCACGGACGGTACGTGCAGTACCGCCTCGACGTCACCGTCGTGGCGCGGCTGGGCGGCGACTTCCTGGAGGCGGTCCTGCGCTGACGGCGTAATACCGGGGAGTTCCGGGAGGCGGTCGGGGATGATCGGGCGCATGACCGCGGACGAGGAAGCAGCAGACGCGCACGAGGGCGCCGGCGAGCGGAGGGCCCGCAGGCTCGCGGCGTGGAACACCGCCCGGCGGCGGCTGGGGGACGCCTCGGCGGAGGGGACGATCGCCGGGCGGCTGGCCCGGCTGGCGGAGGAGGGCGCCGCCGTCCACGACCTGTCGCGGAGCCCCGACGTCTACGGCGACGGGATCGTCGCCGACCTGGAGGAGCGCACCGCCGACCTGCTGGGCACCGAGGCCGCCGTGTTCTTCCCCACCGGCACCATGGCCCAGCAGGTGGCCCTGCGCTGCTGGGCGGACCGCACCGGCAGCCCCACCGTCGCCCTCCACCCGCTGTCCCATCCCGAGCGCCACGAACGCCACGCGCTGACGCAGCTCACCGGCCTGCGGCCCGTCCACCCCACCACCGAGCCGCGGCTGCCCACCGCCGAGGAGGTGTGGGAGCTGCCCGAGCCCTTCGGCACCCTGATGCTCGAACTCCCCCTGCGCGACGCGGGATTCGTGCTGCCCACCTGGGACGAACTGGTGGAGACCGTCGACGCGGCGCGGCAGCGGGAGGCGGTGGTGCACTTCGACGGGGCCCGGCTGTGGGAGTGCGCGCCGCACTTCGGGCGGACGCTCCCGGAGATCGCCGGCCTGGCCGACAGCGTGTACGTCTCCTACTACAAGTCCCTCGGCGGCCTCTCGGGCGCCGCCCTGGCGGGGTCGTCCTCCCTGGTCGAGGAGGCCCGGGCCTGGCGGCACCGCTACGGCGGGCAGGTCTTCCAGCAGTGGCCCGCCGCGCTGTCCGCCCTGGTGGGGCTGGAGCGGGAGCTGCCCCGGCTGCCGGAGTACGTCGACCACGCGAAGGTGGTGGCGGACGCCCTGCGCCGGGGGCTGGAGGACGCCGGGGTGCCGTGGTTCCGGATCCACCCGGAGGTTCCGCACACCCACCAGTTCCAGGTGTGGCTGCCGTACGGCCCCGAGGAGCTGACGGAGGCGGGCGTGCGGCAGGCGGAGGAGGACGGGACGGTGCTCTTCCGCGTGTGGGAGGCTTCGGGGCCGCCCGGACTGGCCGTGACCGAGGTGACGGTCGCCGCCCCGGGCCTGCTCTGGAGCCCGGAGGACGTCCGCGAGGCGCTGTCGGCGTTCCTCGCCCGTCTGCCGGGGCTCCCGGCGCGGGGCTGACCGCCCGGACCGGCCCGCCCGGAGGGCGCCGGGTTCCGTCACGCGCCCCCCGCGCGCACCAGCCCGGTCTCGTACGCCAGCACCACCGCCTGCACGCGGTCGCGCAACCCCAGCTTGGCGAGGATGCGGCCCACATGCGTCTTGACGGTGGCCTCCGAGAGCACCAGCCGCCGGGCGATCTCGCTGTTGGAGAGCCCCTGGGCGACCAGCAGCAGCACCTCGCGCTCGCGGTCGGTCAGCCGCTCCAGCTCCTTGGCCTGCGGCTCCTCGCCGGCGGCGGGCAGCAGCGTGGCGAAGCGGTCCAGGAGGCGGCGGGTGGTGGAGGGGGCCACCACCGCGTCGCCGCTGTGGACGGCGCGGATCGCGGCCAGCAGCTCGTCCGGCGGGACGTCCTTGAGCAGGAACCCGCCGGCCCCGGCCCGCAGCGCGGAGAAGGCGTACTCGTCGAGGTCGAAGGTGGTCAGGATCAGCACCCGCGGGCCGCCGGGGCCGCCCTCGCCCCCCTGGCAGATGCGGCGGGTGGCCTCGACGCCGTCCATGCGGGGCATCCGCACGTCCATCAGCACCACGTCCACGGCGGTGGCGCGCAGCTTCTCCAGGGCCTCGGCGCCGTCCCCGGCCTCGGCGACGACCTCCATGTCGGGCTGGGCGTCCAGCACCATGCGGAAGCCGGTGCGCAGCAGCGCCTGGTCGTCGACGAGCATCACGCGGACGGTCATGGGTTCCCCTCGGGTCGGTGCGGTGCCGGTCCGGTGCGGTGCCGGCCCGGCGGTGGTGGCTCGGCGGTGGTGGCTCGGTTCGCCCGGCGTCCCACGGGGCTCCTCACGTGGTGTTCCTCAGCGGCAGGACCGCGCTGATCCGGAAGCCGCCGCCCGGCCGGGGGCCCGCGTCCAGGCTGCCGCCGACCATGCCGACGCGCTCGCGCATCCCGATCAGTCCCTGCCCCAGCCCGTCCAGTCCGCCGACCTCGTACAGCTCGCGCTGGGCGCCGCGGCCGTCGTCCTCGGCGAGCAGGGTCAGGTCGTCGGGGCCGTAGGTCAGCCGCACGGTCGCGCCGGCGTCGGGGCCGCCGTGCTTGCGGGTGTTGGTCAGCGCCTCCTGCACGATGCGGTACGCGGTCAGCTCGACGCTGCTGGGCAGGGGGCGCGGGGTGCCCTCGATGCGGAAGTCCACCGGCAGCCCCGTGTTCCGCACCTGCTCGACGAGGTCGGCGAGCTGCTCGACGCCGGGCTGCGGCACGTACTCGCCGCCCTCGCCCTGCTCCCCGGTGCGCAGCACGCCCAGCAGCCGCCGCATCTCCGACAGCGCCTGGCGGCCGGTGCCGGAGATGGTCTCCAGGGCCTTCCGGGCCTGCTCGGGCGCGGTGTCGAGGACGTAGGCGGCGCCGTCGGCCTGGACGACCATCACCGACACGTTGTGCGCGACGACGTCGTGGAGCTCGCGTGCGATCCGGGCGCGTTCGGCGGCGACCGCGACCTTGGCCTGCGCCTCGCGCTCCTTCTCCAGCCGGGCGGCGCGCTCCTCCAGCTGCGCGTAGTAGGCGCGCCGGGTGCGCAGCGAGTCGCCCAGCACCCAGGCGAGGACGAAGGTGACGGTCATGAAGACCGTGCCCAGTACCGCCCCGGCGACGTCCTGGCCCTTGTTGGGCCAGCGCAGCGTGTGGACGACGGGCGCGATCAGGGCGCCGGCCAGCGCGAGGCGGGAGGCCCAGCGGACGTTGCGGGAGGCGTTGGTGAAGACGATCACCAGCAGGGCGAAGTTGGCCGGCACCGGGAAGGCGCCCGTCACCACCTCGGCCAGTCCCGTGCCGACCGCCAGGACCAGCATCTTCTCCGGCGCCCGGCGCCGCAGGGCCACCACGGTGCACAGGGCCAGGATGACCGGCACGGAGGCCGCCTGCTGAACCTCCCCCTGGCCCAGGCTCCTGGCCGACGGCGGGTGCGACATCAGCGTGAGGAGCCACGTGGCGGACAGCCCGAACAGGACGAGGGCCCACAGCCCGTCGACCAGGGCGGGGTGTCTGCGTATGAACTCGTACAGCCGGTGCACACTACCCAGCGTAGGCAGGGCCGGTACGTGCGGGAGTCAACCGGACGGGCGATCCCCGGCCGCCGCTCCTACTCCCCAGGGTGGAGGCAGGGGCGCCCGGCGGGGCTGGAGCAGCCAGGTGAAGGCGCCCAGGCCCCCGGGGTCGGTCAGCTCGGCCGCCTCGCCCGCGCCGCCCAGCCGCCGCAGGTAGGCGGCCGGGTCCCGGGAGGCCAGGGACAGCGGCGGGCGGGCGCCGCTGACGCCCAGGGCGTGCAGCGCCTCGCGCTGGGTGGTCAGCAGGCCGGGCCCGCTCCCGCCGTCCGCCGCTGCCGCCGCGCACGCGTCGAGGGCCACGTGGCAGGTCAGGTCGCGCTCCCCGTCGGGGACGGGCCGCACCTCGCGGCCGTCGCGGTAGCCGGTGAGGGTGCCCAGCGGCGGACGGTCACCGCGGGTGTGGGCGTAGTCCGCGGCGACGGCCAGGCCCCGGTCCAGGCAGGCCACGGCGCCCGCCCAGGCGGCGTCGCGGGGGCGGCCGATCTCGGCGCGCAGGCCGGGCTCGGGCGGCAGCGGCCACCAGCGGGCCAGCCAGTCGGCGTCCTCCCCGGTCACCGGCTCGCCCAGGTGCTCGGTGCCGTCGTCGTCCACCAGGACGTAGCGCGGGACGCCGCCGGAGTCGGTCTCGGCTATGTCCACGGGCACGTTGTCCAGCCACTCGTTGGCGAACAGCAGCCCGGCCGCGCCGCGCGGCGGGGCGCCGGACCAGCGGATCGCCGGGTCCAGCCCGTCCGGCCGGGGGGCGACCTCGACGGCGTGGGCGCGGACCCGAGCCGCGGTCTCCCCCGGCAGCGCGGCCAGGACGCCGGCCAGCAGCTCGCCGCGGCCGGCCCCGTAGTCGACCAGCGCCAGTTCGCCGGGGTGCCCGAGCACCGCGTCCACGCGCTGCAGCAGCTCCGCCACCGCCTCCGCGAACAGCGGGGAGACGTGCACGGAGGTGCGGAAGTGCGCGGCGGGCGCCTGCCGCACGAAGAACCCCTCCGGCCCGTAGAGCGCCTCCTCGGCGGCCCGGCGCCAGCGCCGCGGCCCCCGCGTCCCGTCCGTCACCCGGCGTCCGTCCCCCACCGGTTCACTTGTCGATGTCGCCGACGACGAAGAACATCGAGCCGAGGATGGCCACCATGTCGGCGACCAGCGTGCCGGGCAGCAGCTCGGTCAGCACCTGGACGTTGTTGAACGAGGCCGAGCGGAGCTTGAGGCGGTGGGGCGTCTTGTCCCCCCGGGAGACCAGGTAGTAGCCGTTGAGGCCGAGGGGGTTCTCGGTCCAGACGTAGGTGGCTCCCTCGGGGGCCTTGAGGACCTTGGGCAGCCGCTGGTTGACCGGTCCGGGCGGCAGGTCCGCGAGGCGGTCCAGGCAGGCGTCGGCGAGGTCCAGGGAGTTGCGGGTCTGCTCCAGCAGCACCTCGAAGCGGGCCAGGCAGTCGCCCTCGTCGCGGGTGACGACCTCCAGCACGTCCGCCAGCTCGCCGTACGCCAGGTACGGCTCGTCGCGGCGCAGGTCGAAGTCCACGCCGGAGGCGCGGGCGACCGGCCCGCTGACGCCGTAGGCGTGGACGGCGTCCGGGGTGAGGACGCCGACGCCGCGGGTGCGGCCGCGGAAGATCTCGTTGCCCAGGACGAGCCGGTCGTAGGTGTCCATCTTGGCGCGGACCGCGGCGACGGCGTGGCGCGCCCGCCCCAGCCAGCCCGCCGGGAAGTCCTCCTTGAGGCCGCCGACCCGGTTGAACATGTAGTGGATGCGTCCGCCGGAGACCTCCTCCATCGCCCGCTGGAGCTCCTCGCGCTCGGTGAAGGCGTGGAACATGGGCGTGATGGCGCCCAGCTCCAGCGGGTAGGAGCCGAGGAACATCAGGTGGTTGAGGACCCGGTTCAGCTCCGCCAGCAGCGTCCGCCCCCACACCGCCCGCGGCGGGACCTCCATGCCCAGCATCCGCTCGACGGCCAGGACGACGCCGAGTTCGTTGGAGAAGGCCGACAGCCAGTCGTGGCGGTTGGCGAGGACGATGATCTGCCGGTAGTCGCGCGCCTCGAACAGCTTCTCCGCACCCCGGTGCATGTAGCCGATCACCGGCTCGGCGGCGGTGATCCGCTCGCCGTCCAGGACGAGCCGCAGCCGCAGCACCCCGTGGGTGGAGGGGTGCTGCGGCCCGATGTTGAGCACCATGTCGGTGCTCTCCGCCGCGCCGCCGACGCCGACGACTGTCTCGGTGGTCTCGGTGGTCGTGCCGGGATCGGTCATGGTTCCCAGTCTGGCAGCAGCGGGACGCCCGCCCGCCTCCTCCCCGGGGCCCACCGGCCCGCTCCCCGGCTCCTCCCCACGGCGGACACGCACCGTCACCGTCCCCGCATACGCTTGTCCCATGAGTCGACCGGCAGGGGGAGGGACCCCCGGGGAGCGCCCGGGGGCCGGGAACTCCGCGGGGATTCCCGCGGAGGCCGCGGCGGGGACCGCCGCCGGGAGTCCCGCGGAGGGCGCCGCGGGGACCGCCGTCACCGCCGAGCGGTGGCGCGGTGTGGAGCGGGGGCTGCTGCGGATGCGCAGGACGCTGCTGGTCGCCGTGCTGGTCCCGCTCGCCCTGGCGGCGGCCCTGGTCCTGGGCACGGCGGCCGGTCCCGCGTGGGCCGCGCTCGCCGCCGTGCCGCTGGCGGTCGCGGTCTGGGGCTGGCGGGCGATCGCCCTCAACTGGGCCTCCTGGCGGTACGCCGAACGCGCCGACGACCTGCTGATCGCCCGCGGGGTGGTCTGGCGCGGGCTGACCGTCGTCCCCTACGGCCGGATGCAGCTGGTCGAGGTGACCTCCGGACCGCTGGAGCGCCGCTTCGGACTGGCCCGCGTGCAGCTGCACACCGCCGCGGCGACGACGGACGCGCACATCCCCGGCCTGGCGCCCGAGGAGGCCGAGCGGCTGCGGGACCGGCTCACCGAGCTGGGCGAGGCCCGGTCGGCGGGGCTGTGATGGCGCTGCCGAAGCGCCCGGAGGGCAGGAGGCTGCACCCGGTCACCCCGTGGCGGCGGGCGTGGGCGCCGGTGGCCGCGCTGCTGGCCTTCGCCGTGCAGAACCCGGACCGGGCCCGGGAGGGGGCGGAGTCCCTGTCTCCCGGATGGCTGCTGGCCGGTCTGGCGGTGCTGCTCCCGGCGGCCGCCGCGTACGGCTTCCTGTCGTGGTGGATGACGAGCTACCTGGTCACCGACACCGAACTGCGCGTCCGCACCGGCCTGCTGTTCCGGCGGGTGGCGCACATCCGGCTGGACCGCCTCCAGGCGATCGACGTGGGCCGGCCCCTCCTGGCCCGGCTCGTGGGGGTCGCCAAGCTCAAACTGGACGTGGTCGGCACCGACAAGAAGGACGAGCTGGCGTTCCTCTCCGAGCGCGAGGCGGTGGCGCTCCGCGCCGAGCTGCTGGCGCGGGCGGCGGGGATGGCGCCCGAGGCGGCCCCGGAGGCGGGCGAGGCGCCGGCCCGGGAGCTGCTCCGGGTGGACACGCGGACGCTGGCCGTCTCCCTGCTGCTGCTCGGCACCACCTGGGGCCTGCTGGTGCCGGCGGCCGTCGTCCCCGTGCTGGTCTGGTGGGCCAGCGGCAGCCCCTGGCCCGCCCTGGCGGCCGCGGTGCCGCTGCTCGGCGGTGTCTGGCGGAACGGCCTGGGGCGCTTCCTGACCGAGTTCGACTGGGTGGTGGCCGAGTCCCCGGACGGGGTGCGGATCGACCACGGTCTGCTGGACCGCGCGCACTCCACGGTCCCCCCGGGCCGCGTCCAGGCGGTGCGGATCGTCGAGCCGTGGCTGTGGCGGCGGCGCGGCTGGGTCCGGGTGGAGCTGGAGGTCGCGGCCGGCGGCAACGAGAGCGGGGTGCTGCTGCCGGTCGCCGGCCGGGAGGCGGCCCTCGGCGTGCTGGGCCGGATCCTGCCCGGCGTGGACCCGGCCCGGGCGGAGGCGTCCCTGACGCCGGTGCCGCGCCGGGCCCGGTGGGTGCTCCCCCTGTGGTGGCGGGGGCACGGCCACGGGGTGACGGAGTCGGTGTTCGCGAGCCGCCGCGGGCTGCTGTGCCGCACGCTGTCGCTGGTGCCGCACGCGAAGGTGCAGAGCGTCCGCCTGACCCAGGGCCCCTGGGCCAGGGCCCGCGGACTGGCGGACGTCCACGTCGACCACGGCGCGAACGGCACGGTGGCGGCCCGGCTCCGCGACGCGGAGGAGGCCCGCGCGGTGGTCGCGGCCCAGGCGGAGCGCTCCCGCACCGGCCGCCGCCTGGCGCGTCCGGAACGCTGGCTGACCTGACGGCGCCGGTTCCGGCGCCCCGGGCCGGCCGCGGCTCTCAGCCGCGGTTCCGGCGCGTCCTCCGGGCGCCGGGGGCGCCGGTGTCCGCCGGGCCTTCCCGGTCCTCGGCGCGGGGCGCCCTCAGATCGATCACCTTGCCCACGGCGGCGCGCGGCGCGGGACGCGGTCCGGGGGCGGCGGGTCCGGGGGCGGAGGCGGCCCGGTGCCCCTCCTCGTCCTGATCGGACGGCGTCCCGGCGGAGGTGTGCGGTCCGCCGGCCGCCCGGCGGCGCTGGGCGCCCCGGGTGCCGAAGAAGTCGAAGCCGCCGCGCCGGGGGGCCGCGTCCCCCCGTCCGTACGGCTCCCCCGCGCCGTCCCGGGCCGGGCCCCCGGACGGCGGGGCCGGGGACGGCTTCCGCGCCGCGGCCCGCTCGGGCTCCTCGGCGGCGGCGCGTTCGGCCTCCTGCCGCTCCTCCTGTTCCTTCCTCTCCCGCTCCCGGCGGTCCAGCTCTTCCCGCGCGCGCTGGCGCGCGGCGTTCGTCCGCAGCCTCCTGAGGGCCTCGTCCGCCTGGAGGTAGGTGAGCGGCGTGGGCGCGCCCGAGGCCTGCCGGTGGTCGGCCGCCCCGGTGGTGAGTTCCCTGGCCGGCCCGGCGGCCTCCAGGGCCAGCAGCCGCCGTCCCTCCAGGGCGCTGGCCCGCTCGGTCTCGGCGGTGGCGTACCGGCGCAGCAGCGCGGCGTGCTCGGTGCGGAGCCTCTCCAGTTCGTCGCGCTTCTTCCGGAGCTCGGCCTCCGTCCTCCTGCGGAGTTCGGCCGCCTCCTCCAGTTCGGTCTCCAGCTCCGCCTGGCGTTCCTCGGCCCGCCACTCGGCCGTGGCCTTGGCCGCCCTCACCTCGCCGACCCGCCTGCCGGCTTCCCGGTCCCACCGGCGCAGCAGCACGGCCCCGGCCACGGCGGCCAGCGCCGCCACGGCGGTGAGGGCGCGCAGCAGCAGCGCCGCCGGATCGCCGATCTCGCCGACCAGCCAGGCCCCGCCCGCGCAGAGGAGCGCCACGGCCGCCACGGCGGACGGCGCGAGCAGCCGGTGCAGGGGCGGTGCGTGGCGGTGGCGTCCTCGGGGCATGGCCTGGAATTTACCCTGCGGGCGGAGCCGCCGACACGGAGCCGACCGAACTGTTCTCCGGTGGTTACCGTCCGGACGCCCGCCCCGTGCGGACGGTCCCCTTCCGGCCGTCCGGGGGCGTTCCGGAGCGGCTCACCGTCCCCGGCGTTCCTCCCACACCGGGACCGCCCGGCCGACGTCCTCCGCGGCCCGCGCCACCCTCACCAGGAGGGCCTCCTCTCCCCTGCCGGCCACCAGTTGGAGCCCCACCGGGCACCCGTCGGCGGTGAATCCCGCGGGGAGGCTGAGGGCGGGGTGGCCGCTGAGGTTGAAGGCCCAGGTGAGGGCGGTGCTGTACCGGTCGCCCGGCCCGTCGTGGCCGTGGGGGCGGTTGGGGGTCGCCGGGGTCGCCAGCAGTTCCGCCCCGGCGAAGAGGGAGCCGAGGCGCCCGTCGTTCTCCGCCCGCGTCCGCTCGGCGGCCTCCCGGGCGGCCCCGGGCGAGCGCAGGGCGAGCCAGGCCGGCCCGGGGTCCAGGAGCCCGCCCCCCGTCCCGGAGGGCGCCGGCCGCAGGACGCCCGCCGCCGCCAGCCGGTCCACCGCCGCCCGCGCCACCCGTACGACCTCCGGCTCGCTCTCCGCGAAGCCCAGATCCGGCGACCACACCGCCGCCACCGGCTCCCCGGGTCCCCCCGGGGCGGGCTCCCGCGCGGGCACGCCGAGGACGCACTCCAGGTACGCCGCGAGGTCGGCGGCGCACCGGGCGAGGACTCCGGGGGCGGCCAGGCCCGAGCGGTCGGCCGTGGGCAGCGCGCCGTTGGTGAGCTTCAGTCCCAGCACCCCGCACCAGGCGGCCGGGATCCGCACCGATCCGGCGCCGTCGGTGCCCGTGGCCACCGGCACCGTCCCGGCCGCGACCGCCACCGCGGAGCCGGCGGACGAGCCGCCCGGCGACCGGTCCGGACGCCACGGGTTGGCCGTGCGGCCGCCGGCTCCCAGACCCCAGGTCTGCCACTCGGTGCCGGGTCCGGGGACGGAGGTCGCCCCGACCGCCACGCATCCGGCCGCCAGCAGCCGCCGGGCCGGCTCCGACCGGATGCCGGAGACCCCCTTCACCCCGATCGGCACCCCGGCCAGCGGCAGCCGCTCGCCCGCCGCGACCCGGCGGTCCACCTCCCGTGCCCGCGCCCGCGCCTCGTCCGCCCACACCTCGCGGAACGCCCGCAGCGACGGCTCCAGCCGGGCGATCCGGCCCAGCGCCGCCTCCACCACCTCGGCCGCGGCCGTCTCGCGCCGCGCCACGGCCCCGGCGACCGCCACCGCCGACAGCCCCGCGTACGTCTTCTCGTCCATCGCAGGCCTCCCCCTGTTCCGTCAACGCCGTCACCGTACGGCGGGCCGGCGTTCCGGCCGGCAGTCCCGCGGACGGCCCCACCGGCCCGGTGTCCCCACCGGAACGAAGGCCGTCCCCGGCCGGATTCTGGGATGATGACCGCACCGCCGCCGACGCCGATCACTCACAGCCGGGGGATTCGTGATCACTTCCGCCGAGGTCGAGGCGCTCGTCCACGAGGCGCACGCCGGGCAGTACGACAAGATCGGGGTGCCGTACGTCGAGCACGTCCGCGCGGTCGCCGCGGGGCTGGCCCCCTTCGGCGACGACCTCTACATGGCCGGGCTGCTCCACGACGTCATCGAGGACACCCACTGGACCGGCGGACGGCTCCGCGAGGCCGGCGTCCCCGACCGCGTCGTCGACATCGTCGAGACCGTCACCAACCGGCCCGGGATCCCCTACGAGGAGAAGATCCGCCGCATCGCCGGCGACCGCGAGGCCACCCTCGTCAAGATCGCCGACAACGCGCACAACAGCCGCCCGGACCGCTCGGCGCGGCTCCCCGGGGACAGGCGCGAGCGGCTGGCCGCCAAGTACCGCGCGGCCCGCGACGTCCTGTGGGCCGCGGCGGACCCGGCCGGGATCGAGACGATCCTCGCCGTCGTCAACCCGTCGCTCCTGCCCGAACTCCGCGACCGCCTCGCACACGGTCGCGGAAGCGGCTCCTGAGCACACGCCCCGAACCGGGACCCCGTGGTGGCGGCCGTGCCGTACCCGCCCGGGCTCCGCCGGAAGAAGCGGCGGGCGGCGGCGAAGGACCTCACTCCCGGCGCCGGGTCACCAGGGACGACACCACGACGACCACGGTGAGCGCGGCGATGACGCTGACCACGGCCAGTCGCGTCGCCGGGGCGAGGGTGTTGTTGGCCTCATGGGCGAAGTCGTACCAGACCAGGACGGACTGGAAGAGGGCGATGGCCGTGAAGACGAAGAGCAGCCGGTTGCGGCGCTCGTCGCGCCGGTACTGCGTCATGGTGCGGTGGAACTCCAGGATGTCGCGCAGCGACTGGAGCTGGACCTCCAGCACCCCGCGCTCGCGCTCCATCGCCCACCGTTCCATCGCCGCGTCCATCACCACCGCGCCGGCGTTGACGGTGTAGCGGCTCTCCTCCAGCCGCACCATCTCGCGCAGGGCCAGGTCCTTGCTGAGCTTGAGGGAGGCGGTGAACTGCCGGTCCACATCCGTCACCCGGTCCCAGCGGGCGTCGTTGAGCCGGAGCATCCGGGCCGACACCAGCCGGTTGGCCTCGTCCACCGCGATCCATTCGCTGGTGGCCGCCATCACGCCCTCCAGCACCTCGCTGATCCGGTGCCGCGGCAGCCGGACGAGGGTGGTGAAGCCGTCCCCGAAGCGCAGGCAGGCGTCGTCGTGGATCTTGCGCTCCACTCCGTAGACCCGGGTCGCGCCCGGCTCCTGGCCCTGCGGCGGGTCCATCAGCACCCGGTGCCACCACAGCAGCCGTCCGGGGTCCATCGCCGCCTCGTCCGCCGGGTCGACCAGGCCGGTGGCGAGCATCCGCTCCGAGACGCCGTCCGTCCACCGCGCGATGTGCGGGTTGATCCGCTCCACCAGTGCGCGTTCGCGACGGTGCATCGTCTCCTTGTCCGGCACCTCGATCGTCTGCATGACGTAGCAGTAGCCGCTGGGTTCGAAACGGCACCACAGCAGCCCGGCGTCCGCCACGTCGACCGTGCCGACGGTCTTCTTGCCGCTGAGCCGGGAGCCGCCGGTGGACATGTGGTAGTCGAACAGCAGCGGGGAGTCCGGCTCGCCGGCCTGGGGCGAGAACCCCGGCACGGTCTCGGCGACGGCCTCCCGCAGCGCCCGGCCGACCGCGCCCCCGAAGGTGTTCGCGCACAGCCGGAAGCGCATGAGGAACGGTGCGATGAGTACGACCTGCACGGTGAACCAGCCCCCCTCTGCGGCCCCGATCAGCGGCCGGACCGCTGGAGGCCGCCGCCCGGGCCGCCGGGCCGCACGGCCGCCGGGTGCTCAGGCTCCCGGAGCGGTGAACAGCGTCCACTCACCGTGCCCGGCGTGGCCGCCCTCGGCCGTCCACCCCTCGCCGAGCAGCCGGTGCATGCGTTCCGGCGGGACGTACAGCGGCGTCCCGGAGCGGAACGACGTGCACCACAGGAGCTGCCCCCCGGGCCTGATCACCCGCACGATCTCGGTGGGGTGGAACACCCCGTTGAGCGACACTACCAAGGGAACACGCCCCGTTCCCAGGGGTAGTGACCGCACGTCGGCCGCCACCCAGCGCACCCCGGGCACGTCCACACGGCGCCGCAGCATCTCCAGGCTCAGGTCGCAGGCGACCACCGCCGGCACGGCCCCCGCGATCGCGGCCGTCGCCTCGCCGGTGCCGCAGCAGATCTCCACGGCCCACTCGGCGGGCCGGACGCGCCGCAGCCCCTCGCACACGGCGAGGTCGTATCCGTGCTGGTCCTCGGTCCACTCCCGCCAGTCCTCGGCCATCCGGTCGTAGGACCGGCGCAGGCCCTGCCACGCCTCGTGGTCCCCGGGGTCCCGCAGCAGGCGCTCCTGGTAGCGGCGGCTGGGGTGGTCGTCGGCCTTCAGGTCCGGTGGCTGCGGGTTCTCCTCCATGGCGGCGACGATATCGGCGGGCGCGCCGGGGCCGGCAGGCGGCACCCGACGGGCGGGCCGTGCCGTACGCGCCCCTCAGGCGGCGGCCGCCGCCGGCGGGTTGTCGTCGTCCTCCGGCAGCCTGCACACCTTCTGCAGGAAGACGGCCGCGGCGACCACCGCGGCGCCCGCCAGCACCGACAGGCCGGCGTAGACGGCCTGGTCCCGGCGGGCCGCCACGTCCATGGCGGTGAGGAGCAGGTAGACGCCGGTGCCGCCGTAGGCGCCCGCCGCCAGGGAGGCCACCAGCGCACTGGCCTGGCCGAAGACGACGGCGCGGGCCGCCATGATCGGCTCCACTCCCTTGGCGCCGGGCCGCCGCTCGCGCTGGGCGCGCAGACGGGAGCGGATCGACAGGGCGGTGGCGGCCAGGACGGCGGCGATCAGCGCGAGCACAACCGGGGCCGCCACGGGCACGGCGGGCAGTGTGCCCAGTGCGTCCCACATCCGTGCCACCGCCCAGGACAGCACCAGCGCGAGGGCGAAGAGACCGGCCAGCGTCCTGATGCGTAGTTCCCTCACGGGGCTCCCCACGTCACTCGGGCACCGCTTCGGGGCGGTGTCGTTCGGACAGCGATCTTCGGGCTGTGTCGGGTGTGCCGGCCGGGCGGCCCGGGGCCGACGCCCGCGGGCGGCCGGGCCGTGCTGCCGGGGCGGTCACTCCGGCAGGCGCAGTTCCAGGTCCTCCCGGGGCACCACGCCCTCCCGGCCGACGGCCTCGAGCAGTTCCGCCACCGGGCCGTGGCCCGGGATCTCGGCGTCCGGGTCCACATCGTGCCACGGCGCCAGGACGAAGGCGCGCTCGTGGGCGCGCGGGTGGGGCAGCGTCAGCACGGGGTCGTCGGAGACGACGCCCTGGTACGCGATGATGTCCACGTCGATCGTCCGCGGTCCCCAGCGCTCGTCGCGCGTCCGCGCGAAGGCCTCCTCGACGGCGTGGGCGCGTTCCAGCAGCGAACCGGGCGGCAGCGTCGTCTTCACCAGGACGACGGCGTTGAGGTACGAGGGCTGGCTGCCCGGCTCCACCCCCCACGGCTCGGTCTCGTACACCGGCGAGACCGCCTTGACCCGCACCCCCGGGGTCTCCTCCAGCGCGTCGATCGCCCCCTGCAGGGTCTCCCGGCGGTTGCCCAGGTTGCTTCCGAGGGAGAGGACGGCGCGTTTGGGGTTGTGCAGGGTCACGTCGGCGGCGTCGACCTGGTGCACCACGGAGGCGGGTACCGGCTGGACGGTCGGGTCGCTGTTCGGCGTCATACGCGGCTCCGCTTGATGGTGATGGTCACATCGTCGAACGGGATGGTGATCGGGGCCTCCGGCTTGTGGACCACCACCTCCACCTCCCGCACCGCCTCGTGCGTCAGGCACTGGTCGGCGATCCGCTGGGCGAGGGTCTCGATCAGGTCGACCGGCTCGCCCGCGACGATCGCGGCGACCTCTTCCGCCACGATGCCGTAGTGGACCGTCTTGGTGAGGTCGTCGTCGGCCGCCGCGGGCCGGGTGTCCAGGCCCAGCACCAGGTCCACGACAAAGGTCTGTCCCTCTTCGCGTTCCCTGGCGAACACTCCGTGATGCCCGCGGACCCTGAGTCCGCGCAGTGCGACACGGTCCACGCGCGTTCACTCCCCTCGTCTCGGACGGCGGCCGGCGGCGGACAGGGACGCGCGGCGTACCGGGCGCACCGCCCGGGCCACTCTCTCAGACCGGTCCTCAGAGGATGGTGCCGCCCTCTCCGCCGATGCCGTCGTCGAAGTCGTCGAAGTTGTCCACGCCCTCGTCCTCGTCCTCCTCCTCGACGAGGACCGGGGAGCCGTGGTGCGCCCAGATCCTCCACCGTCCGTCCTCCGACCTGCGGAAGACGTTCGTGGCGACCACCAGCCCGCCGATCAGCGGACCGGTCGAGCCGTCCTCCTCGGCGGGCCCGCCGCTGAGGATGTTCTCGGTGCAGGTCACCACGGCGGTGTCGCCCAGCACGGAGACCTCGACGTCGGTGAGGAAGAACTGGACGTACTCGGTGTTCGCCATGATCAGCGCGTAGGAGCGCAGCACCTCGTCGCGGCCGGTGAGCACCGGCCAGCCGGGGTGGACGACGCTGACGTCCTCGTGCAGCCACTGGTCGTTCAGGGCGTCGAGGTCGCCGCGCTCCACCGCCTCGTACAGCGCGGTGTTCGCCGCCTCGACGGCCTCGACGTCCGTGCGGGCCTCTCCGGTCACCGGCTTCCTTCCGCGGGGTCCGTTTCCCTGTCCGTACCCTCCAGTGCCCGCGCCACCCGCACCGCATCCGCGCTCGCGCGCACCTCGTGCACCCGCACGGCCCAGGCGCCCTCGCGCGCCGCGATCGCCGAGACCGCCGCCGTGGCCGCGTCCCTCTCCCGGGCGGGCGGCACGGTGTCGCCGTCGCCGGCCAGCACACGGCCCAGGAAACGCTTCCGGGAGGCCGCCACCAGGACCGGACGGCCCAGTTCCCGGGCCAGCCGGGCCGTGGCGTCCACCAGCGCCAGGTCGTGCGGGGCCTGCTTGGCGAAGCCCAGCCCCGGGTCGACGACGATCCGCTCCGGCGCGATGCCGCCGGCCACGGCCCGGTCCATGGTGGCGCGCAACTCGCCGATCACCTCGGTGACGGTGTCGGAGTAGACCGCGCGGTCGTTCATGTCGATGCTCTGGCCCCTCCAGTGCATCACCACGAAGGGCACCCCGGCGCCGGCCACCGCGGGCACCATCCGCGCGTCCGCGCGTCCGCCGCTGACGTCGTTGACCAGGCGGGCGCCGGCCGCCACCGCCTGTTCGGCGACGGAGGCCCGCATGGTGTCCACACTGACGACGACGCCCTCCCGGGCCAGGCCCCGGACGACCGGGATCACCCGGCGCAGTTCCTCGGCCTCGTCCACGCGGGTCGCGCCGGGCCGGGTGGACTCGCCGCCCACGTCGACCAGATCGGCGCCCTCGGCGACCAGGTCCAGCCCGTGTTTGACGGCGGCCTCGGTGTCGAACCAGCGTCCTCCGTCGGAGAAGGAGTCCGGCGTGACGTTCACCACGCCCATGACGGCACACCGGTCCCAGAAGGGCAGTCCGGCAACTTCTCCGCGGAGGGCGCGCAAACTGTTCATGTGGTCCAGCGTAGGCGCTCCCCGCGCGCCCCCCGGACCCCGTCCGGGGAGGCGGGCCCGCCGCCGGGCCGCGGGGAGCCGCTGACGGCCGTCAGCGGGCCATGATCAGGCTCATCGCCTCGGCGCGGGTGGTGGCGTCGCGGAGCTGGCCGCGGACGGCCGAGGTGATGGTCTTGGCGCCGGGCTTGCGGACGCCGCGGACCGTCATGCACATGTGCTCGCACTCGATCACGACGATCACGCCGCGCGGTTCGAGGATCCTCATCAGCGAGTCCGCGACCTGGGTGGTCAGACGCTCCTGGACCTGGGGGCGGCGGGCGAAGACCTCCACCAGCCGGGCGAGCTTCGACAGCCCGGTGATCTTCCCCGACTCGGACGGGATGTAGCCGACGTGCGCCACGCCGTGGAAGGGCAGCAGGTGGTGCTCGCAGGACGAGAGCACCTCGATGTCCTTCACCAGCACCATCTCGTCGTGGCCGAGGTCGAAGGTGGTGGTCAGGACGTCCTCCGGCCGCTGCCGCAGCCCGGCGAAGATCTCCTTGTACGCCCGCGCCACCCGTGCCGGGGTGTCGCGCAGCCCCTCGCGGTCGGGATCCTCGCCGACCGCCAGCAGCAGCTCCCGTATGGCGTTCTCGGCGCGCTTCTCGTCGAACTCGCCGACGGGGCCCTCGCCGTCCAGCGTCACCGGGTCGATCATGTGTCCCTCGCTTCTCGAGTGTGTGCAGCAAAGAGCCGCGCCCCTCCGGTAGGGGAACCGGAGGGGCGCGGCGGCCATTCCTGGGGCCGGTGTGGCCTGGGCAACCCCGGGGCGGAGCCCCGGGTCAGCCGTCCGTGCGGGGCTCGTCCGGCAGCCCGGTCTCCTTGGAGAGCGCGGTGTCGGTCGGGCCGATCTCCTTGCCCTTCTCCGGGCCGGCCTGCGAGCCGTTGGCCAGGGCCAGCTCCTTGGGAGTGGACACCGGCGGACGGGTCGAGGGCATCCGGCGCGAGGAGCCCGTCCAGGCCGGACGCGGGGGACGCTTGACGACCGGGCGGAAGATCTCGGCGATCTCCTCCTTGCCGAGGGTCTCCTTCTCCAGCAGGGCGAGCACCAGGTTGTCCAGCACGTCCCGGTTCTCGACGAGGATCTCCCACGCCTCGTTGTGGGCGGCCTCGATCAGCTTCTTGACCTCCTCGTCCACCAGCCCGGCGACCTCCTCGGAGTAGTCGCGCTGGTGGCCCATCTCCTTGCCCAGGAAGGGCTCGGAGTGGTCGGAGCCGAACTTGATCGCGCCCAGCCGCTCGGTCATGCCGTACTGCGTGACCATGGCGCGGGCCGTGGCGGTCGCCTTCTCGATGTCGTTGGCGGCGCCCGTGGTGGGGTCGTGGAAGACCAGCTCCTCGGCCGCGCGTCCGCCCAGCATGTACGCGAGCTGGTCGAGCATCTCGTTGCGCGTCGTGGAGTACTTGTCCTCGTCCGGCAGCACCATCGTGTAGCCCAGCGCCCGGCCGCGCGACAGGATCGTGATCTTGTGGACGGGGTCGGAGTTCGGCAGGGCCGCCGCGACCAGGGCGTGACCGCCCTCGTGGTACGCGGTGATCTTCTTCTCCTTGTCGCTCATGATCCGGGTCCGCTTCTGCGGTCCGGCCACGACGCGGTCGATCGCCTCGTCCAGGAACTTGTTGTCGATCAGCTTCTTGTCGCTGCGCGCGGTGAGCAGCGCCGCCTCGTTGAGCACGTTGGAGAGGTCCGCGCCCGTGAAGCCGGGGGTGCGGCGGGCCACCGCGGACAGGTCCACGTCGGGCTCCATCGGCTTGCCCTTGGCGTGCACCTTGAGGATCTCCAGACGGCCCTGCATGTCGGGGCGGTCCACCGCGATCTGCCGGTCGAAGCGGCCCGGGCGCAGCAGCGCCGGGTCCAGGATGTCCGGCCGGTTGGTGGCGGCGATCAGGATGACGCCGCCCTTGACGTCGAAGCCGTCCATCTCGACCAGGAGCTGGTTCAGCGTCTGCTCGCGCTCGTCGTGGCCGCCGCCCATGCCGGCGCCGCGGTGGCGGCCGACGGCGTCGATCTCGTCGACGAAGACGATCGCCGGGGCGTTCGCCTTGGCCTGCTCGAACAGGTCGCGGACCCGGGAGGCGCCGACACCGACGAACATCTCCACGAAGTCGGAGCCGGAGATCGAGTAGAACGGCACCCCGGCCTCGCCCGCGACGGCACGCGCCAGCAGCGTCTTGCCGGTACCGGGCGGGCCGTACAGCAGCACGCCCTTGGGGATCTTCGCGCCGACGGCCTGGAACTTGGCGGGCTCCTGGAGGAACTCCTTGATCTCCTGGAGTTCCTCGACCGCCTCGTCCGCTCCCGCGACGTCGGAGAAAGTCGTCTTGGGGGTGTCCTTGGTGATCAGTTTCGCCTTCGACTTCCCGAAGTTCATCACCCGGGAGCCGCCGCCCTGCATCTGGTTCATCAGGAACAGGAAGACGATCACGATCAGCACGAACGGCAGCAGGGAGAGCAGCATCCCGAGGAACGGGTTCTGCTTCTGCGGCGAGACGGTGTAACCGCCCTTGATCTGCCCGTCCTGGTACTTGGACTGCAGCTGCTTGGCCAGATCGACGCCCTGCTCGTCGATGTAGCTCGCCTTGATCTTGTCGCTGCCCTTGATCTTGACGCCGTCCTTGAGCTGGACCTGGACGGTCTGCTCGTCGCCGGTCGTCAGCTTGGCGGACTGCACCTTGTTCTGGTTGATCGCCTGTACGACCTGGCCGGTGTCCACCGTCTTGTAGCCGCCGGACGAGCCGACGACGTTCATCAACACGACCACGGCGAGGGCAGCCAGCACGATCCACATGACGGGACCACGGAAGTAGCGCTTCACGTCCATCCACACGGGGCGCGCGCGCCCCGTCCCTCCTGCCACAGTGAGGCACCGCGGCCCCTGGGGAGCCGCTGTGCGTACGGTGTTTTACTCGGCTTGCTCGGCCTACGAACAGACTGCCTCAACAGACCGGCCTTCGGACGGTACCCCAGCATCGCCGTCCGAAGCACTGTCGTACGACGACACCGGGACGGTAAACATTCCCGCCCCGCTCCCTTCAACGCCGGGCTCCCGTCCAACGTTCCCGGACGGGAGCCCCGGTCCGCCGGGCCCGCTCGGCCGGATCCGTCAGCCGCCGTAGACGTGCGGCGCGAGCGTCCCCACGAACGGCAGGTTGCGGTACTTCTCCGCGTAGTCCAGCCCGTAGCCGACGACGAACTCGTTGGGGATGTCGAAGCCGACCCACTTGACGTCGATGGCCACCTTCGCCGCATCCGGCTTGCGCAGGAGGGTGCAGACGTTCAGCGAGGCCGGTCCGCGGGAGCCGAGGTTCGACAGCAGCCAGGACAGCGTCAGGCCGGAGTCGATGATGTCCTCGACGATCAGGACGTGCTTCCCCTGGATGTCGGTGTCCAGGTCCTTGAGGATGCGGACCACCCCGGAGGACTGGGTGCCCGCGCCGTACGAGGACACCGCCATCCAGTCCATGGTGACCGGCGACGACAGGGCCCGGGCGAGGTCGGCCATGACCATCACCGCGCCCTTGAGCACCCCGACCAGGAGCAGTTCCCTGCCGGCGTACTCCTCATCGATCTTCGCCGCCAGTTCGGCCAGCTTCGCGTCGATCTCTTCCTTGGTGATGAGCACCGACTTGAGGTCGGCGCCCATGTCCTTTTCGTCCACCCTGCTGCTCTCGGTCGTGGTTCACACTTGCCGGATGACCAGTGTGCCACCCTGCCTCCGGGCGGCCACGCGACCGGGCAGGTTGATGGCCCGCTGGCCGTGCCAGTCGGTGACCAGCCGGTCGATCTCCTCGATGTGGCGGGCGAACAGGGAGCCCGCCGGGGAGCCCGCCGCGACCGTCACCCGGCGCAGCACCCGGCGGCGGACGGCGGACGGCAGGGCGTGGAGCCGGGCGACGTCGAGCACCGCCCCGGAGTCGTCCGTGACATCCGCGACACTCCCCGCCGCGGAGCCGTCCGCGCGGACCGAGCTCTCGGCGTCGGCCGCCCAGGCGTCGAGGGCGTCGGCGTCGTCGCGCGAGAGCTGGGCGGTGCGGGCCAGGGCCTCTACCACGCCCTTCCCGAGGGCCTTCTCCAGAGCCGGCAGGGCGTCGTGGCGGACCCGGGAGCGGGTGAAGGCCGGATCGGTGTTGTGCGGGTCGTCCCAGACGGGCAGCGACTGGACCATGCACGCCTTGCGGGTGGTCTGCCGGTCCACCGCGAGGAACGGCCGGCGGTAGCGGTGCCCGGCGCCGGAGCGGCCGGCCGGCGAGCCGGAGACGGCGGCCATGCCGGACAGCGAGCGGGTGCCGGAGCCCCGCGCGAGCCCGAGCAGCACCGTCTCGGCCTGGTCGTCGCGGGTGTGGCCGAGGAGGACCGCGGCCGCGCCGTGGCGCTCGGCGGCCTCGTCCAGGGCGGCGTAGCGAGCGGTGCGGGCGGCGGCCTCGGGGCCTCCGGCGCGGCCGACGGTCACGGCGACGGCCTCGGCCGGCGCGAGGGAGAGGGCTTCGAGACGGGAGACGACCTCGCGGGCCCGGTCACCGGAGCCGGCCTGCAGGCCGTGGTCGACGGTGACGCCTCCGGCCCGCAGGCCGAGGCGGGGGGCTTCGAAGGCGAGGGCGGAGGCGAGCGCCATCGAGTCGGCGCCGCCGGAGCAGGCGACGAGCACGAGCGGGGGCCGGCCGTCCTCGGGGCGGCCGTGCCCGGAGGCGCCGGCGTCGCGGAGGACCTCCTGGAGCGTGCGGCGGACCGCCAGGCGTATCGCTGCTACCGCGGGGTGGGGACCCATGTCCGTTCACTTCCTTGAGAGAGGGCGCCGACTACGGCGACTACGCAGAGTGCGGCAATGGTGACAGAGAAGAGTTGCCTTCCTGAGCATCGCACGCGCGCTCGTCCCTCACGGTCCCTCGGAAGAGTGATTGTGCGGGCATTCGGGGCTCATCAGTCCGTTTTCCGGTGCACCCTCGCGACCCAGTCCGCCGGTTTGGCGATCTCCGCCTTGGTGGGCAGCGTGTTGGGCGACGTCCACACCTTGTTGAAGCCCTCCATGCCGACCTCGTCCACGACGGCGCGGACGAACCGCTCGCCGTCGCGGTACTGGCGCAGCTTGGCGTCCAGCCCCAGCAGTTTGCGCAGCGCCTGGTCGAGGCGGCCGGCTCCGGCGGCACGGCGCTTCTGGAACTTCTCCCGGATCTCGGCGACGGAGGGCACCACCGCGGGGCCGACGCCGTCCATCACGTAGTCCGCGTGCCCCTCCAGCAGCGACATCACGGCGGTGAGGCGGCCGAGGATCTCGCGCTGGGCGGGCGTCTGCACCAGCTCCACGAAACTGCGCCCCTCGCCGTCCTCCCCCTCGGACCACGGCCTGCCGCCTCCGGCCAGCGACTGGACGGCCTCGCGCAGCCGCTCCAGCAGGGTGGAGGGGTCGATGTCGGTCTCCCCGAGGAAGGAGTGGATCTCCCCCCTGATGTGGTCGCGCAGCCACGGCACGGCGGAGAACTGGGTGCGGTGCGTCTCCTCGTGGAGGCACACCCACAGCCGGAAGTCGTGCGGGTCCACGTCCAGCTCGCGCTCCACGTGCACGATGTTCGGCGCGACCAGCAGCAGCCGCCCGCCGCCCTCGCCCGGGGCGCCCGGCAGGTCGGGGGCGGGCGGGGCGAAGGTCTCGTACTGGCCCAGGACGCGCGCGGCCATGAACGACAGCAGCATCCCGACCTCGACGCCGGTCACCTTGCCGCCGACCACGCCGAGCACCGCGCCGCCCGGGCCGCCGCCGCGCCTCGCCTGCATCCTGTCCAGCAGGGGGGAGAGCAGTTCGCGGAAACCGGCCACGTTGGCCCGGATCCACCCGGGCCGGTCCACGACGAGGACGGGGGTGTCCCCGGACCCGCCGGACGGCTCCATCCGGGTGAAGGAGCGCACGTGCTCCTCCGACGCCACCGCGTGCCGGCGCAGTTCCGCGACGGCCTCGCGCGCTTCGTCCCGGCTCACTTCCGGCCCCGGCTTCACGAGCCGGGTCGCGGTCGCCGCCGCGAGCTTCCAGTCGACCATCTCCACACCACCGAGGCTCGTCATGACTTCACCGTACGTGCCGATGCCGCCGAGCGGGAGGAGACCGCCGGACGGACCGGGCGTCCGGTTCCGGGTGCCCGCCGGAGCCGGTCCGTAAAGCCCCGCGGGCCGGCGCCGGGGAGCGCTCAGCGGCAGCCGCAGTTGGCGACGGCCGAGGCGAGGCGGTCCAGCGCGGCGTGGGCGCCCTGGCGGTCCGTGGTGCCGGAGGCCGTGAAGGCGAAGGCCAGGAGCCTGCCGTCGGCGTCCACGACCGTGCCGGCCAGGGCGTTGATCCCGGTCAGCGTGCCGGTCTTGGCACGGACCAGGCCCGCGCCGGCGCGGGTGGCGTCGTCGTCGTAGCGCCCGCCGAGCGTGCCGTTGAAGCCGGCCACGGGCAGGCCGGTCAGGACGGGCCGCAGTTCGGGCCGGGCGGGGTCGGCGGAGAGCGCCAGCAGCCGGGTGAGCAGCCCGGCGGAGATCCTGTCGTCCCGGTCGAGGCCGCTGCCGTCCGCGAAGCGCGCCCCCTTCAGGGGCAGCCCGCCGATCTCCGCGAGCTGGTCCCGCACGGCGCGTCCGGCGCCCGCGAAGCTCGCGGGCTCGCCGCGGGCCGCGGCGGTCTGCCGGGCGAGCGCCTCGGCGATGTCGTTGTCGCTGTGCGTCAGCGTCCGCTCGACCAGTTCCGACAGCGGCGCCGAGCGGTGGACGGCCAGCTCCGCGGCGTCCTTCGGCGCCCTGCCGGGGCGCGGGGGGCCGTCGACGGCGATGCCGCGGTCGCGGAGGCGGTCGGCGAACGCCCCGGCGGCGTCGCGCGCCGGGTCGGCCGAGCGCGGGGCGGGGCCGCGGGTGCTCCCGTCGAGACGTCCCTCGTTCACCATCAGCGCCGTGACCGGCGCGATGTTGTCGTTCACCCCGATCGGGTGGCGGACGGGGCCGCGGTAGAGCGAGGCGTCGTAGAGCAGGCCGATCCTCTCCGCGCCGCGCTCCTCCAGTTCCCGGGCGGTGGCGTCGGCCAGCCGCTCCAGCTGCGCGCGGGTCAGCGTCGGGTCCCCGCCGCCGACCAGGACGGCGCGGCGGCCGTCCCCGTCCCACACCACGCGGGTGGGGATCCGGTGGTCCGCCCCGAGGGCCGACAGCGCGGCGACCGACGTGGCGATCTTGATGGTGGAGGCCGGTACGACCGCCCTGTCCGCCGCGGAGCCGTAGAGCTGCCGCCCGGACGCCACGTCCGTCACCGAGGCGGTGGCGAGCGTGCCCAGCGCGTCCTCCTCCAGCAGCGGTTCCAGGGCGTCGGCGAGTGCGGCGCGGGTGGGCAGGGGGGCGCCGCCGGCGCCCGGCGCGGCCCCGTCCTGCCCGGGGTCGCCCTGGGCCGCGCCGTCCGGGCCGGAGCCGTCCCGTGCCGGGCCGAGCGCGGTCAGCACCTCGGGGGCGCCGGGCGCGGGCTCCCCGGGGCCGCCGGGCGGGGGGACGGGGCGGTCCCAGGAGGCCGCGCGGATCCGCTCCGCCGTACGCTGGCCGGAGTCCCAGGGCCCCGCCGCTGCCGCCGCCACCGCGGCGACCGCGAGTCCGACGGCCGCGGAACAGACCGCCACCCGCCATGTGTCCCGCACCTAGGACCAGCCCCTTTCGCACCCACGCACCCGCGTGAGGGAAACTTAACCACCACACAGCCGGTCTCCGGGGAAGCGCCCCCGGACCCCGGCGAAGACCGGAACCTACGGAGGAGTCTCCCTTGGAGTTCGACGTCGTCATCGAGATCCCGAAGGGGTCGCGGAACAAGTACGAGGTGGACCACAAGACCGGTCGCATCCGGCTCGACCGTCACCTGTTCACCTCGACCGTGTACCCGGCCGACTACGGCTTCGTCGACAACACCCTGGGTGAGGACGGAGACCCTCTGGACGCGCTGGTCCTGCTGGAGGAGCCGACCTTCCCGGGCTGCATCATCAGGTGCCGCGCGATCGGCATGTTCCGCATGACGGACGAGGCCGGCGGCGACGACAAGCTGCTGTGCGTGCCCGCGTCCGACCCCCGGGTGGAGCACCTGCGCGACATCCACCACGTGAGCGAGTTCGACCGCCTGGAGATCCAGCACTTCTTCGAGGTCTACAAGGACCTGGAGCCCGGCAAGTCGGTCGAGGGCGCCGACTGGGTCGGCCGCGCCGAGGCCGAGGCCGAGGTCGAGGCCTCGGTGAAGCGTCTGCAGGAGGCGGGCGGCCAGCACTGAGCCCCCTCCGCCCGGCGGGCCGCCCGCCCTTCGGGCGCCGATACGGGTGTGCCCCGGACCGCGCGGTCCGGGGCACACCCGTATCGGCGCCCGAAGGCGCGTGCGTCAGAAGCCGCGGGTGCGCTTCGCCGCGCGGCGGCCCGGCAGCACGGCCTCCCGGCCGGGGGTCTTGATGAACAGCCGGGCCAGCTCGTTCCCCAGGTTGACGCCGATGGCGATCGCCAGCGCCAGGGCGGCGGCCCTCGACAGGCTCCCCATGCCCTGGACCAGATCGCCCTGGGCGACGCCGATCAGTCCGAAGTAGATGGCGCTACCGGGCAGCAGCGGGCCGATCGCCGCCGTGATGTACGGCAGCGCCGAGACGAACCGGTAGCGCGACATCAGCTGCCCGAACAGGCCCACCAGGCCGGCCGCCGCCGCCGTCGCCGCGACCGGGTCGACGCCGACGACGTCGGCCAGCGCGCCGTACACCAGCCAGGCGACGCCGCCGTTGAGCGTGGCGAGCAGCACGGTGGAGCGCTCCTGCTGGAGCATGACGCAGAAGGTCAGCGCCAGCAGCATCGCCGCCAGGAGCTGGAGGAACGGCCGGGTGCGCAGGTCCAGGCCCTCGGGGCTGATGTAGCCCGCGCCCATCTCGGACCCGATGTAGAGCACCAGCAGCACCCCGCACACGATGCCGACGACGAGGTAGATCACCTCCAGCAGGCGGGCCGCCGCGGTGATGTAGAAGCCGGTCAGCCCGTCGTGGACGGCCGCCACCAGGGCCCGTCCGGGGATCAGCGGGAACAGGCCGCCGGTGACGACCGCGGAGGCCCTGAGGTACAGGCCCAGGTCGTCGGCGAACAGTTCGACCGCCACCCCGATCGCCGCGGGCGGCATCGCCGCCGCCACGAAGTGGTAGAACTCCGGCAGCCCGCGCTTGGAGAAGAACCAGGCGAGCCGGTCGCCGAGCATCGCGCCGACCGCCGCCAGGACGAAGACCAGCCAGCCGCCGCCGACCAGGGTGGACGCCGCGCCCGCCAGCAGACCGCTGGCGACGGTGAGCGTGCCCTTGGAGTACGGGTGGCGGTTGCGGCGGATCTCGGCGAGGCGGCCGTACGCCTCCTCCAGGGTGACGCCGCCGTCGGTGATGTCGTCCACCAGCCGGAAGACCGCGGCCAGCCGGGTGTAGTCGGTGCCGCGCCGGCGCACGATCCGGCTCAGCGTGATGGGGTCGTCCACCAGCGACGGCTGGTAGGTGATCGACAGCAGGGTGAAGGTGACCGTCGGCTCGCAGCGGTCCAGCCCGTAGGCGTGCGCCACCCCGAACATCGCCGCCTCGACGTCCTCGGCCCCCTCGCCCCCCGCGAGCAGCAGTTCGCCGATGCGCAGCGTCAGGTCGAGCACGCGCGGCGCGGACGGCCCGGTGTCGGCGTCCTCCCCCTCGTCGGTGCGCCGGGGGCGTTCGGGCACGGGCCGCTCGCCCAGCGGCAGCCGGACCATGGTGCGCATCCGGTCCTGCCAGGGCGCGCCCGGCCGTACCAGGCGGTCGAACACCGGGACGCCGTCGGGCGGGGTGAAGGCGGCGCCGGGATCGGGCGCCGGGGCCTTCCGCACGCCCTCGGGGACGGCGAACTCGGACGTCGGGTGCTCGCTCTCGGCGGGCGCCGGGACCTTCCTCAGCCCTTCGGGGACGGCGAACTCGGACGTCGGGTGCTCGTCCTCGGTCTGCTGGGACGGCAGCGGTACGCCGGGGGGCGGGGTGAAGGCGCTGCGGTTGCGGGGCTCGTCCGACGGGTGCCTGCGGTCCTCGGGGCGACCGGTCTCGGTCACCGTGCTCTTCGTGGTGGTCTCCGGGGCCAAACTCGCCGCTCCTCACGCCTCCGGCCGTCCTCGTGACAGGCGGGACACATCCTTCTCAAGGGGGGAAATGTCCGTTCTCGAAAGCGAGGATAGGGGCCGCCCCAGCCGAATGGGGCGCGCCGCGGGGGACGTTCGGTGTGAGATGCGTTGCAGCGCCGGGCCGGGACGCCGGCCGGAGCACCCGCCGGGCCGGGACGCCGGCCCGGATCCCTCAGTCCGGGGCCCGCCCGGCCGCCCGGTCCGCGAACGGGTTCGCCACGCCGTCGGGCAGCACCTCGACCGACCTCTCGCCCTCGCCCGCCATCACGTACGCCCCGTTCTCCAGGCGTTCGATCAGGCCGCGGGTCCACTCCGCCCCGCTCCGGGCGGTGTGCACCCACAGCCTCATGACCTCGCCGACGTGGCCCCATTCCTCGGGCGCGCCCTGGGGCGTCCACTCGCGGGTGACCTCCGCGCTCCACTCCTCCAGCGCCGCCACACGCCGCCTGAGCAGCGCGATCGCCTCCCGGCGCGGCAGGTCGACGATGAAGCCGACCCCGGCGGTGAGCACGTCCGGCTTCTCGTCGTGGGCGGTCAGCGCCCAGCGCAGCAGCCTGTGGTACTCCTCCTCGCCCGCGTCCGTCAGCTCGTACTCGGTGCGGGGCGGGCCTCCGGCGGTGCTCGGGGCGGTGTCGTGCGCGATCAGCAGCCCCTGCTTCGCCATCTGCTTGAGCGCGTGGTAGATCGAGCCCGGCTTGGCGTTGGACCACTCGTGCGCGCCCCAGAACTCCAGGTCGTTGCGGACCTGGTAGCCGTGCGCGCGTCCGTGCTGGCGGACCGCTCCCAGCACCAGCAGCCGGATCGCCGACATCGTCCTCCCTCACGGCCTTCCCGGTACGCTCCCGCGCCCGTCGCCGCCCAGCGTAGACGGGCGGCGACGGGCGGAATCACGCCCTCCGCCGTGCGGAACGGGAGGTCACCGGACCGAGGACCAGTCCGGCTCGGGCAGCGCGCCCGTCTCGAAGACCAGGTCGAAGGCGCCCTTGCCGTCGATCGACTCGCGGATGACGTCCGCGTGGCCGGCGTGCCGGGCGGTCTCCTCGATCTGGTGGAGCAGGCCCCACCGCCACGAGCGCTCGCCGCCCTTGTCCCAGGGGAACTCGGGGGCCGTGAAGGTGACGTCGAGGGAGGGCAGCGCCCGCACCGTCTCCTCGGTCTCGCGGGCCACCTCGTCGTAGAGGGCGAGCAGACGCCCGACCGTCTCGTCCTCGCCGGGGACGAAGCTGTCCTCCCACTCCCTCATCTGCGTCCGCATGTCGAGGGGCTCGCCCCGCATCAGCCGCATCGCGCTGCGCTCCCCCACCGCGACGTGCTTGAGCACCCCGGCCAGTGAGAGTTCGCTCGCGCTCGGCTTGCTGCGCGCCTGCTCCTCGGTGAGGCCGTGGAGGGCGCGGCGGATGCCGCCCCGCTGGGCCTCGAGGTAGGCGAGCAGGGCTCCGCGCTCGTCGCCGGGGGCCTCGGTGGGAACGGGAACGGGCATGTGTGGTTCTCCTCACGCGTCGCTTCGGCGGGGCCGCTTCCGGCCTTCTCACCGACAACGACGCTATGGGGGCCTGGGGACGGGCTCTGTCCTCAGGACCCCTCGACCGGGCGACCTCCTCCCGTCCCGGGGGATGTCCGGCCGGCCCGGGCGGCCGGACATCCGGGAGCCGCCGCCGGGCGGCCGGGCAGCGGCCCGGGCCCGGCGCGGTCCGGGAGCGGGCTAGTGGGTCCGGCGGATCCGGTGGAGGAGGTCCCTGGTCCCCTCCTGGGGGAGGCTGTTCTCCAGGAGGCGGTCGAGCACGCTCTCGTACTGGGCGACCTCGTCCGGCTTGTCGACGTAGAGGGCGCCGGTGAGGTGCTCCAGGTACACGATGTCGGAGATCTCGGACTCGGGGAAGCGCAGCAGCGTGAACGTCCCGCTCTCGGCCGGGTGCCCGCCGGTGCCGAACGGCATCACCTGGAGCCGGACGTGGGGCAGTTCGGAGAGCTCCAGCAGGTGCTCCAGTTGTGCGTCCATCACCTTCCGGCCGCCGTAGGGGCGGCGCAGCGCCGCCTCGTCGAGCACGCAGCGGTACTGCGGCGGCTCCCCGGACAGCAGCAGCTTCTGCCGCTCCAGGCGCAGGGCGACGCGGCGGTCGACCTCCTCCCGGGAGAGCCCCGTCCGGTGGCCGCTGGTGACGACCGCCCGGGCGTAGTCCTCCGTCTGCAGCAGCCCCGAGACGAACTGGACCTCGTAGACGCCGATGTGGGAGGCGGCGCCCTCCAGGCCGACGTACGTCTGGAACCAGTTCGGCAGCACGTCGCTGTAGCTGTGCCACCAGCCGGCGACGCTGGACTCCCGGGCGAGGTTCAGCAGCGGTTCGCGCTCGGCCTCGCTGGTGACGCCGTACAGCGTGAGCAGGTCCTCGACGTCCCTCGCCTTGAAGCTCACCCGCCCCAGTTCCATGCGGCTGATCTTCGATTCGGAGGCCCGGATGGAATATCCGGCTTCCTCCCGGGTGACCCCGCGGGCCTCCCGGAGCCGCCGCAGCTGGGAGCCGAGCAGGATGCGGCGCACCATCGACCCGCTCGAACCATTGGCCCCGTTCACACCGTTTTTCACCGGAAAAGCTCCTGTTGTGTTCAGCTCTCCACCCCTGGCACAGGGGAAGTCTGCCACCAATGCGCTCCGTTGCGTGCCCGCCCGGTTACAGAGGATCGAAAGTCACGCGTGCACGTGCATCTGCCCTTGCATCCGCCGTGAGCATTGGGAACCATGGGGATCGCACAAGTGCACGCGGTGTCAAGGCACTTGGCCGTGCACGCGATCCACCGATCCACCGAAGCAGCGCAACGAGCGGAACGAGAAACGGAAGACCGCTGACGGGGTCCGCCAGGGCCAAGACCGCCGCAACGCCAGGAGCGCCTCGCCATGGGGACCGAAGGACCTACCGTGCTCGACCGGTTATGGCACGCCTTCCCGCCACTCGACGCCGACGCGCTCTCCGGTTCCGCCTCCCGAGCCCTGCCGCCCCGGTACGAAGCGGTGCGCACCGCCCGCGAGTTCACCCGGGCCGTGCTGACGCGGTGGGGGCTGGCGGGCCATTTCGACACCGTGGCCCTCGTGGTCTCGGAACTGGTGACCAACGCCCTGCGCCACGGCCTGTCCGGCGCGGCGCCCGGTGAGCCGGAGCCGCCGGTGCGGCTCCACCTGGTGCACTGGTCCGGCCGCCTGGTGTGCGCCGTGCGCGACCCCGGCAAGGACGCCCCCGTCGCCAGGGCGCCCGACTTCACCGCGCTCGCCGGCGACTGCTCCGAGGAGGAGGCGGCGGCGGACGCGGACACGGTGGAGGAACTGCTCGGCCGTGCGGCCGAGTCCGGCCGCGGGCTCTTCCTCGTCGAGGCCTTCAGCGACAGCTGGGGCTGGCAGCCGATGGACGACTCCGCGCCGGGAAAAATCGTCTGGGCGCTGTTCCGGCTGAACCCCGGACGGGATACGGGCGTCAGTCCTGTACGAGGTGGTCGAACTCGCCGTCCTTGACGCCGAGCAGCATCGCCCTGACCTCGGCCGGGGTGTAGACCAGGGCGGGGCCGTCCGGGTAGCGCGAGTTCCGCACGGCCACGTCGCCGCCCGGGAGCTTGGCGAACTCCACGCAGGCTCCCTGGGAGTTGCTGTGCCTGCTCTTCTGCCAGACGACCCCGTGGAGGTCCCTGGCTGCCATGCCGTTGTGAACGTGGGGCATCGGACTCTCCCGGACGGTGCGGTCAGGGTGCTGGAACGGTCAACTGCCCCGGATCATAACGCCGTTCACGTGCGGATGCACGTGAGGATGCACGTGCACGACAGGCTGTCACGGGGTCATGACACCGGGTCCGGAAACGCCGCCGGGCGGAAGCGGCGGTACCGGGAGGCGCGGGCGACGGGCGGGCGCCGCGCACGGTCACAAGCGCGGTCGCGAGCGCGGTCCGGTGGCTCCGCGCGCCCCTCCCGGCCCGCCGTCCGCGCCGTTCACGCCCGGCTTTCGCCGGCCTCTCCGCCGAGGAGGCCGCGCAGGTCCCCCAGGTCTCCCACGGCCTCCCGCCAGAACCTCTCGTAGGGACTGAGCCAGTCATGGACCTCGCTGAGCGGGCCGGCCTCCAGCCGGTAGTGCCGTTCCCGCCCCATGCGGCGCTCGCTGACCAGCCCGGCCTCACGGAGCACCTTCAGGTGCTCCGACAGGCTGGGGCGCCGCATGTCGAAGCGGTCGGCCAGCCGCTGCACGGGCTGGGGCCCCTCCACGCGGAGCAGCCTCAGCACCTCGCGCCGGGTGGAGTTGGCGAGAGCGGAGAAGAGCCGGTCCTCGCGGAGCCGGTCCTCGCGGAGCCGGTCCCCGGATACGCCGATGGCAGTCATCGTTCCCCCTGGAAAGCCCTCGGGTGGGCGCGGAGAGGAGAGACCGGTGCCGTTCGGTCGGGCGGCCCGGGCCGCTCGCAGTCCGCGTCGATATCGGTGGTCTCCCGAATGATCCCCCGACAGAGGGCCGGAGCGGAACCCTCCCCCGCGGGCCGGAACCGCCCGGCGCCGCCCGAGCCGCCCTCCGGCCGCCCGCGAGGTTCCCTTGACCTCAAGCCGACTTGAACCCATACCGTCCGGAGCACGAGACGGAAACCGGAGGTGCTCGCCATGAGCATGGAGACCACCGCGTGGATGGCGCTCAACCAGGCGCGCCACGCCCCCCAGGAGCAGCCGCCCCTCTCCCGGGCCACCCTGCGCCGCATCGCGGGCTTCGCCCGGCGCCACCGGCGGCGCCTGGTGTTCTTCCTGCTGCTCAGCACGGTCTCGGCGCTGCTGGCCGTGGCCACCCCGGTGCTCGCGGGCCGGGTCGTCGACACGATCACCGGTGGCGCGGCCGGCGGAGCGTCCGACGGCGCCGTCGTCCGGCTGGCCGTGCTGATCGCGGTCATCGCGGTGGCCGAGGCCGCCGTCGGGCTGCTGACCCGGTGGCTGTCCGCGCGGATCGGCGAGGAGGTGATCCTCGACCTGCGGACGGCCGTCTTCGACCACGTCCAGCGGATGCCGGTGGCCTTCTTCACCCGCACCCGCACCGGCGCGCTGGTCAGCCGGCTCAACAACGACGTCATCGGCGCCCAGCGGGCCTTCAGCAGCACCCTCTCCAACGTGGTGGCCAACACCGTCACCCTGCTGCTGACGCTGGTGGTCATGGTGCGGCTGTCCTGGGAGATCACCCTGCTCGCCCTGGTGCTGCTGCCGCTGTTCCTGCTGCCCGCGCGGCGCATGGGCTCCCGGCTGGCCCGGCTCTCCCGGGAGGCCGCCGAGCACAACGCGGCGATGGGCAACCAGATGACCGAGCGGTTCTCCGCGCCCGGCGCCACCCTGGTCAAACTGTTCGGACGGCCCGGCGAGGAGTCAAAGGAGTTCGCCGTGCGGGCCCGGCGCGTCCGCGACATCGGAGTGCGCACCGCCATGGTCCAGCACGTCTTCTTCACCGCCCTCACCGCGGTCTCCGCGCTGGCGCTGGCGCTGGTCTACGGGCTGGGCGGCTGGTTCGCTCTGCGCGGCAGCCTGGACGCCGGCTCGGTGGTGGCCCTGGCCCTGCTGATCACCCGGCTCTACGCCCCGCTGACCGCCCTGGCCGGGGCGCGGGTGGAGGTGATGGGCGCGCTCGTCAGCTTCCAGCGCGTCTTCGAGGTGCTGGACCTGAGGCCCCTGATCGAGGAGCGCGAGGACGCCCGCGAGGTGCCCGACGGGCCGGTGTCCGTGGAGTTCGACCGGGTGGACTTCGCCTACCCGTCCGCCGAGAAGGTCTCCCTGGCCTCGCTGGAGGAGGTCGCCGTCCTCGACACCCGCGGCGGCGAGCAGGTGCTGCACGGGGTGTCCTTCCGCGCCGAGCCCGGGCAGATGGTGGCGCTGGTCGGCTCCTCCGGCGCGGGCAAGTCCACCATCGCCCAGCTGGTGCCGCGGCTGTACGACGCCGACGGCGGCGCGGTGCGGATCGGCGGCGTCGACGTGCGGGAGCTGTCCTTCGCCTCCCTCCGCGCCACGCTGGGCATGGTCACGCAGGACGGCCACCTCTTCCACGACTCCATCCGCGCCAACCTGCTGTTCGCCCGGCCCGGGGCGAGCGAGGACGAACTGTGGGACGTGCTGCGCCGCGCCCGCCTGGACGGACTGATCGCCTCCCTGCCCGACGGGCTGGACACGGTCGTCGGCGAACGCGGCTACCGCCTCTCCGGGGGCGAGCGCCAGCGGCTGACCATCGCCCGGCTGCTGCTCGCCCGGCCCAGGGTGGTGATCCTCGACGAGGCCACCGCCCACCTGGACTCCACCTCCGAGGCCGCCGTCCAGGAGGCCCTGGCCGAGGCGCTGCACGGCCGCACCTCCGTGGTGATCGCCCACCGCCTCTCCACGGTCCGGGCCGCCGACCGGATCCTGGTGGTGGAGGACGGCCGGATCGTCGAGAGCGGCACCCACGACGAGCTCCTGGCGGCGGGGGGCCGGTACCGGGAGCTGTACCGCACCCAGTTCGACCAGGGCTCCGCCGGGGCCGCCGCCGCGACGCCCGCGACCGGGACCGGGGCCGCCGCCGCGACGCCCGCCGCCTGACCCGGCCCTCCGGGCATCCGGCACGGCCCCGGAGCCGCCCGGCGGTCCTCCCCGGCGGGGAGGGCGGCGGGCGGCTCCGGAGATCCCCCCGGTGGCCCTCGCCCGTCCGGATCAGTCCAACGCGCGGGATCGCCGCAGGGCCCTCACCATGAGGACGGGACCGCCGGTGGGCGGTCCGTGCCGAGCCATCACGGGGAGATGCCGCTGTGACCGTCAGTCTTGAGCAACTGCGCCGCTGTTCCGTGGCCGTCGACCTCGGCGCTGCCAGGACCCGGGTCTACCTCAAACGGTTCGGCGTCATCGTGGACGCGCCCTCGGCCGTCGCCGTCAACACCCGCTCCGGCGCCCTGATCGCGGTCGGCGCGCCCGCCGAGCGGATGGTCGGCCGCACCCCCGAGCACATCCGGGTCGTCCGGCCGGTCTCCAACGGGACCGTGGTGGACATCGACATGGCCCGGCGGATGCTGCGCGCCCTGATCGGCGACCGGCTCCGCCGGGCCTGGCGGCGCAAGCCGATGCTCCGCGCCGCCGTGTGCATCCCGCACGACGCCGAGCCGCTGGTCCGCCGGGCCGCCGTCGAGACGCTCGCCGGGGTGGGCGCCCGGCGGGTGGAGCTGGTGGACAGCCTGGTCGCCGCGGCCGTCGGCTCCGGACTCCCCGTGGAGGAACCCGAGGCCACGATGATCGTGATGTGCGGCGCGGCCGCCTCCCACATCGCGGTGCTCTCCCTGGGCTCGATCGTCGCCGCCGAGACGGTGCCGGTGGGCGGCGAGGTCATCGACCGCGCCGTGGTCCAGCACCTGCGGAACCAGCACGAGCTGATGCTCCCCCACCAGGCCGTCCACCCCCTGCACCTGGCCCTGTCCGTCGCCCCGCCCGGCCAGGCCCAGGCCGAGGTGTACGGCCGGGACGTGTCCACCGGGCTGTTCCGCACCGTGGCCGTGGACACCGACAGCGTCCGCGCCGCCATCCGGCCCCCGCTGACGGCGATGGTGGACTCCATCCGCAGCGTGCTGCGCCAGTGCCAGCCCGATCTGGTCGCCGACCTCGCGGACCGCGGGATCATGCTGGTGGGCGGCAGCGCGATGCTGCCCGGACTGGACTCGATGCTGCGCCAGGCCACCGGGATGCCGGTGCACGTCGCCGAACGGCCGTCCGTCTGCGCGGTGGAGGGCCTGGGCGCGATGCTGGAGGGGCGGGTCCGGCCGCTCCACCGCGACCCGCTCACCCGCTGACGGGCTCCCGCACGCCCCGGCGCGACCGCGCCGCGAGCGCGCGGGCCACCGCCGTGTACACCACCAGCGCCAGGGCGAGGCCCGCGCCCGCTCCGAACATCGCGGTGGGGACGTAGCCCTCCCAGGGGACCGCCTCCGGTGACGCCGCGGCCCGCCGCGCGCAGCGGTGCGCGGCGCCCGCGAGGGCCGCGGCGGCCAGCAGCGCCACCGCCGTGCGCCGGCCGCGGGAGGACAGCGGGGGCAGCCCCGGCACGCCCTCGGGCACCGGGGTGCCGGGCAGGCGGCGCCACACCCCGGCCAGGAAGACGGCGATCGCCACCAGGGCGAGGGCCGAGCCGCCGTACTGGAGCTGGTGGTACAGCGGGACGCCCAGCACCCGCTCGTCCAGCACCGTGATCCACCGCACGCCCCAGCGGTCCATGTGGGTGAAGGAGTCCCAGAACACGTGGGTGGCCGCGCCCAGCGCCGCCGACGCGCAGCCCCACCCCAGCAGGGGCGCGGGCGGGCGGCCGCGCCAGGGGCGGCCGCGGGTGAGCGCGTACGCCTTCCCCCGCGGGCTCCCGGGCAGCAGCGCCAGCAGCGGCTCCCGCAGCAGCAGCCACGCCCCCACCAGTACCGCCGCGATCGCCACGTCCACGGTGAGCACGCCGGCCGGCGAGTGGGTGAGGTCGCCCAGCCGCATGGCGGCGGGGACCGCGCTGGCGGCGTAGTACGTCATGTCCGGGGCGAGCGTGCCGGCGACCAGCGCGGACGCCACCAGCGGCCCCCGGCCGGTCCCGTCCGCGCGGATCCCCGGCAGCGCCGCGGCGGCATGGCTGAGCGTGAACGGCATCCGTCCCCCCGTCCGTCGAATCCCGCTCCCCACCCTAGGCGCCCGGCCCGGCGCACCGCACACGGCCGCCGACCGGACGCGGACGGGGAAGCGCGGACGGGGAAGCGCGGACGGAAGGGCGCCCCGCTCCGGCCGGAGCGGGGCGCCCGAAGCGCCGGTCAGCCGCGCGGGACGGGGAGCCGGAAGCGGCGCGCCGGCCACGGCAGCCGCGCGGGGTCCGGCCGGTTCCAGGCCGGGTCGGCGGGCCCGAAGCCCGGATCCGTGCTTATGTCGGGGCCGAAGCCGCCGGTCCCCGCGGCGGCCCGCAGGGCGTGGACGCCCGCGGGGGGCTCTGGGGCGGCGCTGTCGGCCGGTCCGCCTCCCGCCGTCTCCCGCACCACGGCCACGGCCTCCTCCTCCGCTCCCCGGGCGCCGGTCAGCGTCTCGTACAGCGCCTGCGCGTCGGCCGGCAGGTCCCGCCGCCAGCCGCAGGCCACCACCGGCCACAGCAGCAGCAGCGCCCCGGACAGGTACGAGGTCACCCCCACCTCCACCCGGCCCCCGTCCCGGGGCCACAGCCGGAAGTCGAACCGCGGCACCTGCGTGCCCAGCGGCGTCCACATCCGCTGCCCGGTGAACCCCACCCGCACCGGCGGCTCGTACACCGTCCGGACCAGCCGGTGCTCGCGCCGCCGTCCGGGGAAGCGGTAGCGGTAGGTCTCCTGTGGTCCGTCCGGGCGGACCGACATCACCCCCGAGTGCCAGGCGGCCAGATTGCATCCGTCCGCCAGGAAGGCGAACACCTCCTCGACCGGTATGGGTATGGACACGTACACCCGCACCTGCGGCATCCGGCACCTCCTGCGGGCGCAGCACCGGCCGCTCGATCGACCGGGTGCCGCCGTCCCGTCCGGTCCTTCCTCCTACACAGCCAGGCTGGGTCCGTTCGGTGCGGGTGTCCTGCGCTCGTGAGCCGTTCGGGTTACCCCGGTCCGGGGGCCTCCGGGGTCCCGCCCCCGGCGCGGGCGCGGCGCGGCACGTCGGGGACGAGCCACCCGGGGTGGCCCGGCCGTACGGGGCCGAGGGGGTACGCCGGAGGCAGCCGGACCGTCCCGTCCGCGGCCAGCGACCGGTACACGCCCCGCCAGATCTCCGCGGGGGTCATGCGCGGGCGAGGGGTCGCGGGCCGCCGGCCGGCCGGGCCGCCGGGGCGGCGCCGTCCACGCTCCAGGTCCACAGCCCGGCCACGGCGTCCGGGCCGAGGTCGTGGCCCTCCTCCCACAGCCGGGCCGCGGCGGCCAGCACCGAGCGCCGGTCGTCCTCGGGGGTGCCGGGGCGGGCCGGCAGCATCGGCACCACCGCGCTGGCCTTCAGCCGTACGGCCTGGTGGCGGCGGGCGAAGGCGGTGAGGGTCTGCCGGGGGCCGGCCTCGACCAGCAGCATGTCGTCGGCGGCGAGCAGCTCGTCCAGGGCGGGCCGGAACCAGACGGTGTCGGTGAGCTGGCGGGCCCAGAAGTCCGGTCGCACGGCGTCGTCGGGGCCCAGCATCCCCCCGGTGTAGCCGGAGTACAGGGGCAGCGACGGCGGGCTCAGCCGGATGCCCCGGTAGGCGCGTTCGACGGCCTCGGAGGCGGGGGCCATGGCCGGGCAGTGGAACGGGCTGGTGGCCGGGACGGTGACGACCGTGTGGCCGTCCGCGCGCAGCGCCGCCTCGACCGCGGCCAGCGGCTCCGAGGAGCCGGCCAGCATGGTCTGCTGGGCGGCGTTGACGGCGGCGACGGCGACGTCGTCCCGCAGGTACGGGCGGAGCGTCTCCTCGGAGGCGGCGACCGCGAGCATCCCGCCCGGCGGGATCCGCACCGCGTGCCGCACCCTCTCGCGCATCATGCCGACGGCGTCCGGCAGCGAGACCACTCCGGCGAAGACGGCGGCGACCAGCTCGCCCGCGCTGTGGCCGAGGAAGGCGGCGGGGCGGATTCCCCAGCCGAGGACGAGGCGGCCGAGCGCGTAGTCGACGGCGAACAGCAGCGGCTGGGCGCGGCGGACGTCGTCGATGCCGATCAGCGGGGTGCGGGTGGTGCCGTCGGCGAGCCAGTCGGCCCGTACGTCCGGGCCGTCCTCGCCGAACAGGTCGAGGACGGCGTCCATGGCGGCGGTGAACACCGGCTCGCGTCCGTACAGGCCGGCCGCCATCGCGGCGTGCTGGGAGCCCTGCCCGGGGAAGAGGAGGGCGACCGGGCGGGGCCGGCCGGCCGTGGCGGGCCGGGCCCGGCCCACGGCCTCCGCGGCCTGGCCGGCGGTGGCGACCGCGGCGGCGCGCACCGGCCCGGCCGCCTGCCCGCAGGGCACCGCGGCGGGCACGGTGGGGAACGCCTCCGCGGGGAACGCGTCGAGCATCGACCGCAGTCCGCCGCGGACCCGCGCCTCGTCCGCCTCGTCCCGGCCCGACCACAGCAGCAGCCGGACGCCGCCGGGCTCCGGGTTGGGGCCGCCGTACCGCAGGGGGCGCACCACGGGGGGCTCGTCCTCCGTGCCGGACTCGTCGAGCACGCCGACCACGGTGTCGCCGGACGCGACGGCCTCGGCGGCGCGCCGCAGGGCGTGGACGGTGACCGTCTCCGCCCGGGGTTCGCCGAACCCGGCGACCAGCGCGAAGTCGACGTTCTTGGCGAGCAGTTCGCGGTGCGCCAGGCGCAGCGCGCGGTTGGGCGAGGAGGCCGTGCGCACGGAGAAGCCCTCGTGCTCGGGGCCGAGGTCGGCGGCCGTCCGGGCGGCGCCGACGAAGACGGCCGTCCGGGCGGGCAGGCGCTCGGGGGCGTGCCCGAAGGCGCGCAGCACCGCGGAGACGGCGGCTCCGGTCGCCGTGACCGGAGCCGCGGGTCCGGCCTCCCCGTCCGGGGCGCCTCCCGTGCCGACCACGAGTCTGCGGACCACGGCGGTGTGTTCGGTGAGCGGCATGTGCCCTCCTGTCGGCAGTGGGTTCTGCGGCGGCTGGGTCGGTCGTGGGGACGTGCGGGGGGCGGGCTGCGGGGGGGATGTGGGGGTGTGGAGACGGCCGCCCCGCCGACGTGTCGGCGGGGCGGCCCGGGGGCCGGCTCAGGCGGGGGTGTCCTGACCGGAGTTGATGAGGTCGAGCAGGGCGTGCGGGGTCTCCGCGTCGACGACCGCGTCGTCCGGTATCGCGATCCCGTACTCGCGCTGGATCTGGCCGATCACCTGGAGCAGGGCGAGGGAGTCGTAGCCGAGCTCGATGAACGGGGTGTCCAGGACGTCGCCGTCCAGGTCCACTCCCTCCTCCTCGCCCGCGCTCTCACGCAGCATCCGGGTCAGATCCGCCAGGGTCACCTCGGTCTTCGTGGTGGGCATGGGTGGGTTCCTCTCTGTGGTGTGCGTGGGTGCTGCGGTACCGGGTTGGGCAGGGGCGGGGCTCAGCGGGCGCGGCGCAGGACGAGCGCCGCGTTGAAGCCGCCGTGTCCGCGGGCCAGGACCAGCGCGGTGCGCAGGTCCGCCTCGCGGGGGCTCTCGGTGACCAGGTCGAGGCGGTGGCCGGGGTCGGCCTCGCCGACGCCCACGGTGGGCGGGATCACGCCGTCGCGCAGCGCCAGCAGGGCGGTCGCCACGTCCAGGGCGGCGCCTCCGGCGAGCAGCCGGCCGGTCATGGTCTTGGGCGCGGTGACGGGCACGCCGCGGGGGCCGAAGAGGTCCTCCAGCGCCCTGGCCTCGATCCGGTCGAGTTCGGGGGTGCCCGCCGCGTCGGCGAAGACGACGTCGACGTCGGCGGGGGACAGCCCGGCGTCGGCCAGGGCGTTCTCGGCGGCCCGGCGCAGTCCGGGCGGGCGTCCGCTGCCGGGGGCGGGGTCCAGGGTCGCGGCGTAGCCGGCCACTTCCCCGTACACCTGCGCGGCGCCGCGCCGCCGGGCGGACTCCTCGTCCTCCACGATCAGGATCGCGCCGCCCTCGCCCGGCACGTATCCGCTCGCCTCGGCGGAGAAGGGCAGGTAGGCCCGCTCGGAGTCGGACTCGGTGCTCATCAGGCCGGAGGCGATCTGCGGCACCCAGCCCCAGGGGCACAGGGCCGCGTCGACGCCGCCGGAGACCACCACGGGGACGCCCTTGCGGACGTGGCGGCGGGCGTGGCCGACGCAGTCGATCCCGCCGGCCTGCTCGGTGAGCAGCACCCCGCTGGGGCCGCGCATCTTGTGCCGGATGGAGATCTGGCCGGTGTTGACGGCGTAGAACCAGGCGAAGGACTGGTAGGCGCTGACGTACTCCTTGCCCTGGCTCCACAGGTTCTGCAGCTCGCGCTGGCCGAACTCCACGGCCCCGCCGGAGGCCGAGGTGACCACGCCCATGCCGTACTCGGGCAGGTCGCCCGGGACGATCCCGGCGTCGGCGATGGCCCAGTCGGCGGCCGTGAGCGCGAGCCGGGTCATGTGGTCGGTCTGCGGCATCAGCCGGCTGGGGATGTGCTCCTCGGCGACGTAGCCGGGGACCTCGCCCGCCACGGTGGACGGGTACTGCTCCGGGTCGAAGCGGGTGACCCGCGCCAGGCCGCTGGAGCCGGCGAGGGTGGCCTTCCAGAAGTCGTCGGTGCCCAGTCCGTTGGGGGCGGCGATCCCCAGCCCGGTCACCACCGTCCTGGTCGGCGCGGACTGCGCTGTCGGCGATGCGGTCATCGGTCGCTCCTCTCCGGCCGGGCGAGCACCATGGCGCTCTGGAAGCCGCCGAAGCCGCTGCCGACGCTGAGCACGGCGTCGGTCTTCTTCTCCCGGGCGGTCAGCGGGATGTAGTCGAGGTCGAGCTCGGGGTCGGGCTCGTGCAGGTTGGCGGTGGGCGGCAGGACGCCGTGCTCCATCGCCAGTGCGCAGGCCGCGATCTCCAGGGAGCCGATGGCGCCCAGCGAGTGGCCGATCATCGACTTGATGGAGCTGACCGGGGTGGCGTACGCGTGGTCGCCGAGGCTGCGCTTGAACGCCCCGGTCTCGTGGCGGTCGTTCATCTTGGTGCCGGAGCCGTGGGCGTTGACGTAGTCGATCGCCGTCGGGTTCAGCCGGGCCTCGTCCAGGGCCGCGTCGATGGCCTCCGCCATCTCGCGGCCGTCGGGCTTGAGGCCGGTCATGTGGTACGCGTTGCAGCGGGAGGAGAACCCCGCGATCTCCGCGTAGATGTGGGCGCCGCGCTTCCGGGCGCTCTCCAGCTCCTCCAGCACCAGGATGGCCGCGCCCTCCCCGAGGACCAGGCCGTTGCGGGTCCGGTCGAACGGGCGGCAGGCGCTCTCGGGGGTGTCGTTGCGCGGGGTGGTGGCGTGGATGGCGTCGAAGCAGGCGGAGGTGATCGGCGAGATCGGGGCCTCCGTCGCTCCGGCGATCATCACGTCGCAGGTGCCCTCGCGGATCAGCTCGACCGCGTGGCCGAGGGAGTCCAGTCCGGAGGTGCAGCCGGTGGAGACGACGGCGGCGGGCCCCTCGGCGCCGGCGGCCTGTCCCACCTCGGCGGCCATCGAGCTGGGCACGAAGTGCCGGTACAGCTCGGGCACCGCGTACTCGTGGTCGACGTTCCACTTGCGTCCGCCGTCGCTGACCACGACGTACTCGCGCTCCAGGCTGGTGGTGCAGCCCACGGCGCTGCCGACCGAGGTGCCGATCCGGCCGGGGTCCAGGGCGGAGGTGTCCAGGCCGCTGTCGGCCAGCGCCTCGCGGGTGCTGACGACGGCGAACTGCGCGGCCCGGTCGAGCCGGCGGATCTCCTGGGGGCTCAGCCCGGCGGCCCCGGGGTCGAAGTCGCACTCGGCGGCGACGCGCGAGCGGAACGGGGATGCGTCGTAGAAGGAGATCGTGCGGGTCGCGGTGCGTCCCGCGGTGAGCAGCTCCCAGTACTCCTTGACGCCGACGCCACCAGGGGCGACGACACCCAGACCTGTGATGACGACTCTGCGTACCACCGCTACCTCGCCTTCGACGGGACCGGGTGCCGCTGTCGGCACCCATCGGTCGGAACTGTGCGGGCCACTGCCGTTCCCTTCGTCCGTGACGCTCTCGTGTCGCTCCTCCGGGGCTTCGGCGGCCGGGGCGGGTCGGGGGTCCTTCCCTCGCCGCCCCGGTGCCGGGCCGGGCGGCCGCCCGCTCGTGACGCGCCGCCGCTTCCGGTGAGCCCATGGTCGAAGCGGCTCCTCGACAGGCACTCGCGCCCCTCTGGACAGGGCGGAGGGCCGTGCCCCGCGGTCCTACTGCGGGGCGTTCCCGTGCTTGCGTTCGGGGAGTTCGGCCTGCTTCTGGCGGAGCATGGCCAGGGTGCGGGCGAGGACGGTGCGGGTGTCGGCCGGGTCGATGACGTCGTCGACCAGGCCCCGCTCGGCCGCGTAGTACGGGTGCATCAGCTCGGCCCTGTACTCCTTGACCAGCTCCTCCCGCGCCGCGTCGGGATCGTCGGCCGCGGCGATCTGCCGGCGGAAGATCACGTTGGCGG
>NZ_BAAATJ010000031.1:0-73522 GCF_039533345.1 Streptomyces glaucosporus
AGGCGGACGGTGCTGCGCTGCGGGCAGGTCGTCCTCGCCGCCGGCACCTACGGCACCCAGACCCTGCTGCACCGGATGCGCGACGAGGGCGTCCTGCCGCGGATCTCCTCCCGGCTGGGCGAGCTGACCCGCACCAACTCCGAGGCCCTCGTCGGATCGATGACCACCCGGCGCCGCTACCGGAAGAAGTACGGGCCTGACGCCGAGCTGGACTTCACCAAGGGCGTCGCCATCACCTCCTCCGTCCACCCGAACGAGAACACCCACATCGAGCCGGTGCGGTACGGCAAGGGCTCCAACGCGATGGGCGTGCTCTCCGTCCTCCAGGTGCCGCACGGCGGACGCGCCCCCAGGCTGCTGGCCTTCGCCGCGCAGTGCCTGCGCCACCCGGTCCTGGCCCTGCGGACGCTCTCCAACCACCGCTGGTCGGAGCGGACGATCATCGGCCTGGTGATGCAGTCGCTGGACAACTCGCTGACCACCTACCGCAAGCCCAGGGGTCCGGGGAAGGGCCTGCTGACGGCCCGGCAGGGACACGGCGCCCCCAACCCCGACCACATCCCCGAGGGCGCCGAGGCCGCGCGGCTCGTCGCCGAGGAGATCAACGGCTTCCCGGGCACGAACGTCGGCGAGCTGATGGGCACCCCGCTGACCGCGCACTTCCTGGGCGGCTGCCCGATCGGCGCGTCCGCCGAGGAGGGCGTCATCGACCCCTACCACCGGCTCTACGGGCACCCCGGCATCTCGGTGGTGGACGGCTCGGCGGTCTCCGCCAACCTGGGCGTCAACCCGTCCCTGACCATCACCGCCCAGGCCGAGCGGGCGATGTCCCTGTGGCCCAACAAGGGCGAGGCCGACCCCCGCCCCGAACAGGGCGCCGGGTACGTGCGCGTGCCCGCCGTACCGCCCCGGAACCCGGTGGTCCCCGAGGACGCGTTCGCCGCGCTGAGGCTGCCGCTGCTGCCGGTCCCGGCCGTGCCGCCGAAGAACGCGGAGCGGCGTGGGACGGACGAGCCGGACGGGACGGGTGCGCAGACGAGTGCGGGGACGGGCGCGGAGGCCGAACCGGCGGGAGCCTGAGCCGGGGACGCGCGGGGTGTACGGGACGGAGCCGCGGAGCGGTCGGTCCACGGCGTCCCGAGGACCGACCGCTGTCGTGACCGGGCTGCTGTCCCCTGCCGTCCGGTCACCGCACCGGAGCGAGGTCCCACAACGTCCGGTCCTCACCTCCCGAGGGAGGACGGCGTCTCATCGCTCCGGTGCCCCCACCGCCGCCGGGCGCCCGGGTGGCTCTGGGGTCGTCCGGTCCAACGAAGGGGGCTCCGGGGCGGTAACGCGCCGTACGGGTGATGACCGAGCGTGACGGCCGGCAGGGGTCAGACGCGTCCGCGGCACAGCTCCAGCAGCGTCATGGCCAGGGAGGTGCCGGGCCTGCCCAGCCCCTCGCGGTAGCGGGTGAGGATCTCCATCTCGCGCGAGAGGTTCACCCGGCGTCCGCCCGCCTCGATCCGCGTCCGCTGGACGCGGGCGGAGACCTCCATGCGCTCCCGCACCAGGGCGATGATCCGGCGGTCCAGGTCGTCGATCCGCTCGCGGTCCCGTCCGATCCGCTCCTCGGGCGCGGCGTCCGTGCCGGTCGTGGTCGGAGTGGCCATGTCGTACGTCCCTTCTGGGAGTCGGGCCCGCCGGCCGGCAGCGTCCGGGAACGCGACAGGCGCCCCGGGCCTTGCCGGCCCGGGGCGCCTGGGAAGTCGCTTGTCGTCAGTCGTTCACGCAGCGGAACCCATGGCGGCCGGCCGGGCCGGTGCCATAGGTAAACCAGAACTGGGTCCGCGCGAACATGCGGCCCAGTATGCCCCCGCGGTCCCGGGACGGACCACCCGGACCGGATGGTGAGACGGCCGTTCGGGTGCACGCCCCCGGTAGACTGGATTTTCCCAGCCAGATCCACGCCGAAAGGCAGCCAGCCCCGTGGCATCAGAGCCCACCGCCGAGCCCACCGCAGCCCCCGAGGCCCCGGACACCGTCCTGGTCGTGGACTTCGGCGCGCAGTACGCCCAGCTCATCGCCCGCCGCGTCCGCGAGGCCCGGGTCTACAGCGAGGTCGTGCCGTCCACCATGCCGGTGGACGAGATGCTCGCGAAGAACCCGAAAGCGATCATCCTCTCCGGCGGCCCCTCGTCCGTGTACGCCGAGGGAGCGCCCGGCATCGACCGCGCGCTGTTCGAGGCCGGCGTGCCCGTCTTCGGCATGTGCTACGGCTTCCAGCTCATGGCCCAGACGCTCGGCGGGACCGTGGACAACACCGGCCGCCGCGAGTACGGCGGCACGCCGCTGACCGTCACCAGGCCCGGTTCCACCCTCTTCGAGGGCACCCCCGCCGAGCAGTCCGTGTGGATGTCCCACGGCGACGCCTGCTCGGCGGCCCCCGAGGGCTTCACCGTCACCGCCTCCACCGACGGGGTGCCGGTCGCGGCGTTCGAGGACGACGAGCGCAAGCTCTACGGCGTGCAGTACCACCCCGAGGTGGCCCACACCACCTACGGCCAGCAGATCCTGGAGCACTTCCTCTACCGGGGCGCCGGTCTGAAGCCGACCTGGACCGCCGCCAACGTGGTCGAGGAGCAGGTCGCCGCCATCCGCGCCCAGATCGGAACCAAGCGCGCCATCTGCGGCCTGTCGGGCGGCGTGGACTCCGCGGTGGCCGCCGCCCTCGTCCAGAAGGCCATCGGCGACCGCCTGACCTGCGTCTACGTGGACCACGGGCTGATGCGCAAGGGCGAGTCCGAGCAGGTCGAGAAGGACTTCGTGGCCTCCACCGGCGTCCGGCTCAAGGTCGTGGACGCCGAGAAGCGCTTCCTGGACGCGCTGGCCGGGGTCTCCGACCCCGAGGAGAAGCGGAAGATCATCGGCCGGGAGTTCATCCGCGTCTTCGAGCAGGCCGCGAGTGAGATCGTCGCCGAGGCCGGCCGGGGCGACGACGCCGTGGAGTTCCTGGTGCAGGGCACCCTCTACCCGGACGTGGTGGAGTCCGGGGGCGGCACCGGCACCGCCAACATCAAGTCCCACCACAACGTCGGCGGCCTTCCCGAGGACCTGACGTTCAAGCTGGTCGAGCCGCTGCGCAAGCTGTTCAAGGACGAGGTCCGCATGGTCGGCCAGGAACTGGGCCTGCCGGAGGAGATCGTCCACCGCCAGCCCTTCCCCGGCCCGGGCCTGGGCATCCGGATCGTCGGCGAGGTCACCAAGGAGCGGCTGGACCTGCTCCGCGAGGCCGACGCCATCGCCCGTGAGGAGCTGACCGCGGCCGGCCTGGACCGCGACATCTGGCAGTGCCCGGTGGTGCTGCTCGCCGACGTCCGCAGCGTCGGCGTCCAGGGCGACGGCCGCACCTACGGCCACCCGATCGTGCTGCGGCCCGTCTCGTCCGAGGACGCGATGACCGCCGACTGGTCGCGCCTGCCGTACGACGTCCTGGCCCGCATCTCGACCCGCATCACCAACGAGGTGCCCGAGGTCAACCGCGTGGTGCTGGACGTCACCAGCAAGCCGCCGGGGACCATCGAGTGGGAGTGACCGCCTGACCCGGCCCTCCCCATCGGTCAACGCCCGTGCCACCGCTCACCCCTGTGAGCGGTGGCACGGGCGTTTCCGCTCGCCGCTCCGGGCGTACGGCCGAGAATCCCGCCCGCGGGAGGAACCATGACCGCCGAGCCGCCGCCCAGTGCGTCCACCGGCCGGTGGCCGGCCCCGCCACAGGACGGCTACACCGTGGACGACTTCTTCAGCCTGCCGGACCTCCCGCCGCACACCGGACTGGTCGACGGGAGCCTGGTCTTCGCGAGCCCGCAGCGGGATTTCCACTCGACGGTCGTCGACCTGCTGGTCAACGGCCTGCGGACGGCCGTGCTCGAGCACTGCCGGGTGCGCCGGGAGACGGCCGTGGTGCCCACCGACCGCACCGCGCCCGAACCGGACCTGTGCGTGCTGCGGGCCGAGGCCGTGCGGAGCCGCCGGCAGGCGCGCTACGAGGCCGGGGACGTGGTGCTCGCGGTCGAGGTGGTCTCCCCGGATTCGGAGGAGGGGGACCGCGACACCAAGCCCCACGAGTACGCACGGGCCGGCATCCAGCATTTTTGGCGCGTCGAGATGACCGGGGAGGACGACCTGCCCGTCGTCCACGTCCACGAGCTGGACTCCGCGACCAGGAGTTGCGTGGTCACGGGCATCCGCCACGACCGGCTGAAGCTCACCGTCCCCTTCGATGTCGGCATCGACCTCACCGCCGTCGACCGGATGTGAGGGCCGCCGCGCGGGTCACCCGATCCGGGTCATGACCGAGTCGTAGCCCCCGCCGCCCGGGTAGACCCACGCGCCGGACAGGGTGTCGCCGGCCGCGTCGAAGGTGCCCCGGAAGTACGCGGGCGAGCCCTTCTCGCCGGCCCAGATGGTCAGGGTGTCGCCGTCGAGTTCGTAGACGTAGTCGAAGGTGTTGCCCCGGCTGTCGTAGAAGCGGGAGCGGATGTCCTCGCCCGGCCGCTCGGCGCCGAAGGGCTTCTCCCGGCCGATCACCTCGAAACCGGTGACGCGCTGCCCGTACTGCTCCAGCTCGACGTCCTGGACCAGGAAGAAGCCGCCCTCCATCCACCGGTAGGCGACGGTGCCCTCCGCGCCGCCGGTCACCCGCCAGGTGCCGACCAGCCGGTCCAGCGCCCTGACCCGCTCGTCGGGGCGCGGGGCCTGCGTGGGACCGGTGTCCTGGGTGCTCCCGGTGCTCCCCGTGTTTCCGGTGTTCTCGGTGTTTCCGGTGTTCTCCGCCATGCCCGTTCCCTTTCCGGTCTTCTGTCACCGTTCGCCGGTATTGCCGCGGTGTCGCTCGTATGACGGGCGGCGCCGGAGAAAGGAATCGGCCACCTCGTGTGGCGTGCGTCACATGAGAGCGTCTCCGGGGGGCAGGGTGAGACGCAGTCCGGCGGCGGGCAGCGTCTCCGGGCCGAACGTGGTGATCTCGGCGATCAGGCCGCCCACGACGCACAGGACGTCGATGTTGACCGCGGTGTACACCTCCTCGCCGGGGCGGCGGACGTAGTTGGCCACCGCGGGCTGCCGGTTCGCCGCGAACGGGACGGAGTGCCACTCGCCCCAGGCCCGGTCGCCCTCCAGGACGGGCCGCCACATGTCGAGGATCGCCGCCCGGCCGTCGAACACCAGGCGGTCGGGCGGCATGGTCTGCCGGGCGTCCTCGCGCAGCAGCGCGGCCAGCTCCGACAGGTCCGCCCGCCGGGAGGCGTCGACGTACCGCCGGAGCAGGGCGCGCTCCTCCTCGCCGGGGCCGGTGGCGGCCCGCCACTCCGCGCGCCGCTCGGGCAGCTTCTCCCGCAGCGTCGCACGGGCCCGCTGGAGCGCGCTCTTCACCGAGGCCACGCTCATCTCCAGCGCCCCGGACGTCTCCCGCGCGGACCAGCCGGCGACGTCCCGCAGGATCAGCACCGCCCGCTGCCGCGGCGGAAGATGCTGGATCGCGGCGAGGAAGGCCAGCTCGACGGTCTCCCGGGCGATCGCCGCCGCCTCCGGTTCGCCGTCGGCCGGTGCCGCCAGGTCCAGCAGCGCGTCCGGGCAGGGCTGCAGCCAGGGGACCTCGGCCGGAGCGGAGTCCGCCGAGCCCCCGGAGGAGTCCACCGCCACCGCGATCTCCCGCCTGCGGGCCGGACGGTCCAGGGCGTCCAGGCAGGCGTGGGTGGCGATTCCGTACAGCCAGGCGCGGAACGAGGACCGGCCGGCGAATCCCTCCCGTCCGCGCCACGCGCGCAGCAGGGTCTCCTGCACCAGGTCCTCGGCGTCGGTGAAGGAACCGAGCATCCGGTAGCAGTGCACCCGCAGTTCGTGCCGGCAGGCGTCGGCGAGTCCGGCGAACACCGCCTCGTCCCCGGCCCGGACCGCCTCCGCGACGCGCTCCTCCACCGAACCCCCCGTACCGCCCATCCCGCCCATCCCACCCCTCCCGAACGACGCACACGGCGCGCGGAGCACGACGGTAGTACGCCACCCCGTCAATTCCCTTGCTGTTGTTCGCCCGTGAGGGTGGCGGAACGGACATTTCCGGTGAGCCGTCCGATGGAACGTGATCACGATGGCGACATGGACGATCTGGACAGCGTGAACGGCATCGACGACGAACCGTTCCCCGAGTGGCTGCGGCCCCCGTACCGCGGCTTCACGGTCGACGACCTCTTCCGCCTGCCCGAACTCCCGTCCCACACCCAGCTCATCGACGGCGGCCTCGTCTTCCGCGCCCGGCAGAGCATCCACCACTCACGGGTCAACACACTCCTGGAGGACGGACTCCGCCGCACCTGCCCCGCGCACCTGCGGGTGCGGCGGGAGACGATCGTCGTGCTCGGGCCCGGCCAGGCGCCCGAACCGGACGTGTTCGTGGTCCGCGCGGAGGCCGCGGGCGGCCTGGACACGGACCGCTGCGCGGCCCGGAACGTCGTCCTGGTCGCCGAGACGGTCTCCCCCGACTCGGCGATCCGCGACCGCGAGCGCAAACCGCAGCTCTACGCCCGGGCGGGCATCCCGCACTTCTGGCTGGTGGAGGAGGGAACGCGCCACCGCCCGGTCGTCCACGTCCACGAACTCGACCCGGACACCGGCGCGTACGTGGAGACGGGCGTCCACCGCGACCGGCTGACGCTCACGGCCCCGTTCGCCGTCGACATCGACCTCACCGCCGTCGACCGGATGTAGGGCGGCGCGGGCGGGCACCGCCTGGGTGCCCCTCCCGCGCCGCTCCCGCGCCGCCCCGGTGTCACTCCGCCGCGACGGCGATCTTGCCGATCATGCCGAAACCCTCCACCGCCCGGTGCGCCTCGCGCAGGTTCTCCGGGGTGATCGGGGCGAGCCGCCGGGTGAGCGTGGACTTCAGCGTGCCCGCGTCGAACAGCCGGGCCACCTCGTCGAGCAGTTCGCGCTGGGCGGTGCTCTCCGGGGCGAACAGCGGCCGGGTGAACATCAGCTCCCAGTGCCAGGTCTGGCTCCTGGCCTTCAGCGGCAGGGTGTCCAGGCCCTCCGGCTCGTCGATCGCCACGACCTGTCCGTGGACGGCCATCAGCTCGGCGTACGTCTCCACCATCCCCGCGGAGAACGGCGAGAAGACGTAGTCCACGCCGCGCGGGACCAGCGCGCGCACCTCCTCGCGCAGCCGGCGGCGGTCCACCACGTGGTGGGCGCCCATCGACCGCGCCCACTCGGCGGACTCCGTCCGGCCCGCCGCGGCGATCACCGTGACCCCGGTGAGCTGCCGGGCGAGCTGGACCACCATGGAGCCGACACCGCCCGCGGCGGCCATCACCAGCAGGGTGCCGGTGCTCTCCCGGGTCAGACGCAGCTTCTCGAAGAGGGTCTCCCAGGCCGTGATGGTGGTGAGGGGGACGGCCGCAGCCTGGGCGAAGTCCAGGCTCACGGGCTTGTGCCCGGTGATCCGCTCGTCGACCAGGTGGTGGCGGGCGTTGGCGCCGGGGCGGGCGATGGAACCCGCGTAGTAGACCTCGTCGCCGGGGGAGAAGGCGGTCACCTCCGGGCCGGCGGCCACCACCACCCCGGCGGCGTCGAAGCCCAGCACTTTGGGCGCCTCGGAGGCGTCGAAGGAGGAGCGGACCTTGAAGTCCACCGGGTTGACGGAGACGGCGCGGACCTCGACGAGCAGGTCGTGGGGGCCGGGCGCGCCGAGATCGAGGTCGATCTCGGCGAAGGACGTCTCCGCGTCCACGGGACCGGGGGCCAGGGCGGCGACGGCACGGGTGGTGGTGGGCGCCGCGGTGGGCGCCGTGGTGTTCTCGCTCATACCCGAACGCTAGGCCGACCGCCCCGGCCGCCCGCAACGGCGACGGGTACCCGAAGGAGACCGCGCAGGTCACAGGCGCGCGCCCGGTACTCCGAACGGGAAGGCGGGACGGCAGCGCATCACACCAGGCGGCGCGCGGTGGCCCAGCGGGTGAGCTCGTGGCGGTTGGAGAGCTGGAGCTTGCGCAGCACCGCCGAGACGTGGCTCTCGACCGTCTTCACCGAGATGAACAGCTGCTTGGCGATCTCCTTGTACGCGTAGCCGCGGGCGATCAGGCGCAGCACCTCGCGCTCGCGCTGGGTGAGGCGGTCCAGGTCCTCGTCCACCGGCGGGGCGTCGGTGGAGGCGAAGGCGTCCAGGACGAAGCCCGCCAGGCGGGGGGAGAACACCGCGTCGCCCTCGGCCACGCGGAAGACCGCGTCGATCAGGTCGGCGCCGGTGATCGTCTTGGTGACGTAGCCGCGGGCGCCGCCGCGGATGACGCCGATGACGTCCTCGGCCGCGTCCGAGACGGACAGGGCCAGGAAGCGCACCGGACGCTCGGGATCGGACATCAGCGCGGCGCTGCGCCGCAGCACCTCCACCCCGCCGCCGCCGGGCAGGTGGACGTCCAGCAGGACGACGTCGGGCCGGGTGGCCGCGATGACGGAGACCGCCTGGTCCACGTCGGCGGCCTCGCCGACGACCTCCACCCCCGTCTCCGCGGTGTTCCCGATCTCCGCCTGGACACCCGTGCGGAACATCCGGTGGTCGTCGACCAGGACCACCCGGGCCCGGCGCTGTTCCTCGCTCATGCTTCCGCCCTCTCCGTCTCCAGCTCCACCACCGTGCCGCCGCCCGGCGCCGTGCGCAGGACGGCCGTGCCGCCGTTGCGGCGCATCCGGCCGATGATGGACTCCCGCACGCCCATCCGGTCGGCGGGCACCGAGTCCAGGTCGAAACCGGGGCCGTGGTCCCGTACGGAGACGAACACCGTACGGCCCTCGACCTCGGCGAAGACCTGCACCGGACCGCCGTCGCCACCGTACTTGGCGGCGTTGACCATCGCCTCCCTGGCCGCCTGGAGCTGCGCCCCCAGCCTCTCGTCCAGCGGGCAGTCGCCGACGCAGACCACCTCCACGGGCACCCCGTGGTGGTCCTCCACCTCGGCCGCCGTCCTCCGCACGGCCTCGGCGAGGGTGTCCGGCTCGTCCCCCTCGTCCCTGCCGGTGCCGGTCGGCCGGTAGAGCCAGGCCCGCAGCTCGCGCTCCTGGGCGCGGGCGAGGCGGGCCACCTCGCGGGGGTTGTCGGCGTTGCGCTGGATCAGGGTGAGGGTGTGGAGGACGGAGTCGTGGACGTGCGCGGCCACCTCGGCGCGCTCCTGCGCGCGGATGCGCATCAGCCGCTCCTCCGACAGGTCCTGCACCAGGCGGACCAGGTACGGGCCGGCCAGCAGCGCGATGCCGACCAGGACCGCCAGCGACGCCTGGAGGACCGTGCCCAGATGCGGCCCCAGGCCCTGGGTGACGGCGAACCCGGTGATCCCCAGGCAGACCAGCAGCGCCCCGGCCGCGCCGCGCGCGATGGGCAGCAGCCGCCTGCGCCGGCTGATCTCCGCCCAGCGGGCGCGGCGGGAGTTGTCCGCCTGCCGCCAGACGACGGCGACGCCGACACCGGCGACGAGCAGGGGCCACACATAGGGGTTGGCCGCGCCGAACTGGAGGTTGACGCCCAGGACCACGGCCGCGACGCACAGGGCCAGCAGGGGCATGACCTGGCCCTTGTCGGGCCTGCGGACGTGCCGCCTCCCGTCGGGGCCCGTCCTGGGGACGGCCTCGACCCCGCCCGTGCCCAGCGGCACCACGAACCAGAAGGCGGCGTACAGCAGGATGCCCAGGCCGTTGATCATGAACAGGGCGATGAAGACGATCCGCACCCAGGACACCGGCAATCCCAGGTGTCCGGCGAGCCCCCGCGCGACCCCGCCGAGCAGCCGTCCCTCGGCGCTGCGGTAGAGCCTCCGCAGCGGCGGGGACTCGACGGCAGGAGGAGGGGCGGCGGCGGTCATGCTCCGATCGTCACACGGACGCGCGGCCCGGAACATCAGGGGCGGTCCCTGATCCGCCCCCGAGAACTCAGGGACACCTCCGGGTCGCCCCCCGATGCCCGCCGGGCCACCGGGACGTCACCATGGAGCCCATGAAAGACGCCCAGCCGCCCGGCGGCGAGTCCGCGCCGGAGCCGGAGGCCGGACGGCGGCTCGTCCGCAGCCGCCGGAACAAGGCCGTCGCCGGGGTGTGCGGCGGCCTGGGCCGCCACTGCGACCTCGACCCGGTGATCTTCCGGGTGCCGCTGGCCGTGCTGTCGGTCGTCGGCGGATTCGGCCTGTTCCTCTACGGCTTCGCCTGGCTGCTCCTCCCGCTGGAGGGCGAGGACGAGAACGAGGCGCGGCGGCTGCTGTCGGGCCGGGTGGAGGGCACCGGGCTGAGCGCCGTGCTGTGCGCGCTCGTCGGCTGCGGGCTCTTCCTGGTCTCGCTGGGGCGCGGCGACGACGGCACGCAGACGTTCTCCCTGGTGCTCACCGGGGCCCTGGCCGGCACCGCGCACTGGTCGCGGCAGCGGAGCCGGGCGACGGCCGAGGAGGCCGGGGGCAGGCCGGTGGACCCGGTGACGGCCCAGGTCGTCGCCGAGGCGCCCCCCGAGACGAAGGCCCCGCCGGCCCCGTCCGGGCCGTCGTGGTGGCGCGGCCCGCTCACCAAGGACGGGCAGGACGGAACGCCGTACGACACCGGCTACCTGTGGGGGCCGGAGGACGCCCCGTCCGTCCCGGCGGACCCGGGGCCGCACCCGGGAGCCCGTCCGGCGGACGCCCCGGCTCCGGAACCGTCCGCCGCGCGGCGCGGGCGGGCGTCCGCCGGCGGCCCGGTCCTCCTCCTCGCGGTGGTCGCCGCCGCGGCCGGCGCGGCCGCGGCCTGGCCGTCGCAGCCGCTGGGACCGGCCCTGGCCGTCGGCCTCGGCTGCGCGCTGGGCGTCCTCGGACTGGGCACGGCCGCCGGCGCCCTCCGCGGACGGGTGGGCGGCGGCACGGTCGCCGCGATCGTGTGCACGGGCGTGCTGCTGGCCGGCGCCCTGGCGCTGCCCAGGGACATCACCACCGACTGGACCGAGGCGCACTGGCGCCCGGCGGCGGCCGACCGGATCGGCGAGCGGTACACCCTGGGTAGCGGGTCGGCCACGCTCGACCTGTCCGCGGTGGAGTTCGGGGAGGGGAGCACCGTCCGCACGGCCGTCGAGGTGGGCGCCGGCGAGGCGGTGGTCGTGGTGCCCGGCGACGTCGAGGTCGAGGTGACCGTCGAGGTGGGGGCCGGCGGCTACCGGCTGCACGAGCGTCCGGGCGGAGGCGCCGGCACGGGGCAGGAGGGCGGATTCGGGCTGAGCGGCCGGCGGACCCTGCCCCCGGCCGGCGGGGGCGCGTCCGACGGCACGCTGGAGTTGCGCCTGCGCGTCGGCGTGGGGCAGGCCGTGGTCGTGCGGCACCCGCGGGACCGGGAGGAGGCGCGGTGAGGCGCCGCGCCTTCCGGCCGGCCCGCCTGCCGCCGTGCCCGGCGCAGGCGGCCGGAGGCGCCGGCCCGCCGCTGGGGCGGCCCGGGGATCACCCGGCCGGGCTCCGGAAGGAGCCGCGGAGCGTGTGCTCGCCGTCCGGCGCCGTGCCGGTCGCGGTGTAGGTGTCGCGCCCGGTGTCGCGGGTGCCGGCCGCGTGGTCGTACTGGACGGCGAAGACGTGCTCCCCGGGCGGAAGGGTCCGCCCCTCCTTCAGCGTCCAGCGGTAGACCAGCGAGCCGTCCTCCTCGCGCGTGGTGACGGTGAAGTGGGAGGCGGGCAGGGTCCTCCAGTGCCCGGTGCTCCGCACGCCGCCGGTCTGGGCGATCCGCACCTCCAGCTCGAACGCGGTGAGGGTCGCGCGGGTGCCGAGGGCGATGTTGCTCTGCGCCCAGTAGTCGTGGCTGTGGGGGTCGACGGAGCCCCGGGCCCACAGCGGACCGTTCTCGACGCGCTCCCCGCCGGTGGACGGCCCGCCGCCCGGCGGCGACGCGCCCGCGGTCGGACCGGGGTCCGGGGGGAGCGGCGCGGTGGCCACCTCGTCGGCCGTCCCGTCGTCGGGCCCCAGGGAGGTGACGGCGTGGGCGCCGCCGAGGAGCAGCGCGGTCGAGGCGAGCGCGGCCAGGGCGGTCCGGGGCCAGGACCAGGACGGGCCGGACGTCCGCCGGCGGGCGCGGCCCCCCTCCGCTCCGGTGGCCATGCCGTGCCGCACGCGCGCGTACATGCGCGCGCTGTCCGGCCGGTGGGCCTCGGCGGCCTCCCGCAGCAGGCCGTGCAGGCGGTCGTCCATCAGCGCCTCCTCCCCGTCAGTTCGCCGGCGGTCCGTGTGCCCAGCATCCGGCGCAGCTCCGCCACGCCCTTGGAGGTCTGGCTCTTGACCGTACCCACCGATACGCCCAGGGTGCGCGCGGTGTCCTTCTCGGACAGGTCGAAGGCGTAGCGCAGCACGACGCAGGCGCGCTTGCGGAAGGGCAGGCGGGCCAGGGCCGTCCGGACGTCCATGACGGCCGCGACGTCCGGGTCGTGGACCCGCTCGGAGCGGTGGAGCCGGAACAGGTCGAGGCGGCGTCTCTCGCGCACCGCGCTGCGGATGCGGGAGCGGGCCATGTTGGCGACGACGCCGCGGGCGTAGGCGACCGGATGGTCGGCGCCGCGGACCCGGTCCCAGCGGTGCCAGATCTCCACCAGCGCGTCGGCGGCCAGGTCGTCGGCGGCGTCCGTCTCCCCGGTCAGCAGGTGCGCCAGACGCGCGAGTTCGGCGTGGTGGCGCTCGAAGAACTCGTGGAACTCGGCGGACGCGTCGTCCAGGACCATGGCGAGCCTCCGTGTGATGTGCTCGTCCCCGCCGTGGGGCGATGGCATGGTAACCGCTTGCGCAACTTTGTTGCGTAAGTGGTGCGGGAGTTGTTCCGGGGGAATGCGCGCGGGAGCGCTCCCGCGGGACCGCGGGACCGCCGGGAGGCGGACGCGGAAAAAAAATTCCGGACCGGCGGCAACCTTTCGCGCGCGGGCGGCGACCAAGGGGCGCAAGTACAACCCCACGAAAGACGAGACCCTTTATGAGTCAGAGAACCCATCAGCGCGGCTCCCACCGGAGGCGGTTCACCCGCCGCCGCACCGTCGGCGCGCTGATCGCCGCCGCCGCGACGGGGGCGGCGGTCACCACCGGCGCCGTGCTGACCTCGTCGGCGGGCGCGGCCGTCACGTGGCCGACCGCCAAGGGGTCCCAGCCGGTCTCCTCCACCATCGAGGTCTCGGGCACCCGCGACGGTGGCATGAAGCGCTTCTACGGCAGCGGCGAGCTGGGCGGCGACGGGCAGGACGAGGGCCAGGACCCGATCTTCGTCCTGAAGGACGGCGCCGTCCTGAAGAACGTCATCATCGGCGCCCCCGCCGCCGACGGCGTGCACTGCCTGGGCAGCTGCACGCTGGAGAACGTGTGGTGGGAGGACGTCGGCGAGGACGCCGCCACCTTCAAGGGCACCTCCTCCTCCGCGAAGTACACCGTCACCGGCGGCGGAGCCCGCAAGGCGGACGACAAGGTCCTCCAGTTCAACGGCGCCGGCACCCTGACGGTGAAGAACTTCGCCGTGTCCGACTTCGGCAAGCTGGTGCGCGCCTGCGGCAACTGCAAGAAGCAGTACACGCGCCACGTCGTGATCGACGGCGTGACGGTCACCGCGCCCGGCAAGTCCCTGGTCGGCATCAACGGCAACTACGGGGACACCGCCACCCTGCGGAACGTCACGATCGTCGGCGACTCCAAGAAGAAGATCAAGCCCTGCGAGGTCTACAAGGGCAACAACACCGGCAAGGAGCCGACCAAGATCAGCACCGGCCCGGACGGCAAGAACTGCCTGTACTCCGGGTCCGACATCACCTACAAGTGACCCGCGGCGGGTGACCCGCGAGCGAGTCGTCGCCGGCGCCCCCGGGCGGCGGTGACGGGGTGTCCCCTCACCCCACCGGGCCTCCGGCCGTCCCCCCGCCGGAGGCCCGGCCCGTTCGTTCCCGGCGCTCCCCGGCCGCTCAGTCCAGGACGTCGATGGGGTAGCGGCCGGTCTCGACGCCCGCCGCGGTGATCACCTGCACCTCCACCCGGCCGGGCTCGACGTCCACCGGCACGGGCACGACGAGCACGGTGTCGGTGGGGTTGGCGAACCCGCCGGCGACCGGGACCAGCGGCACGTGGACGTGGACGGCCCCCATGCGCACGGTCGTCCGCGCCAGCCGGTCCGGTCCCTCCGCGCCCGGCGGCACGAAACCGGATCCGCGGATCTCGATGTCGTCGCCGGTGCGGATCGGCGCGTCCAGGTCCCCCGCCTCGCGGGAGCGGACGACCGACAGGATGACGGGACGGCCGCCCTCGGCGTACTTCCCGGCCAGATACGTCAGGGCCGAGACCACCACCAGCAGCGCCAGCCCCCACGGCAGGTCCGGCAACTGGTCGGGGCGGCGGCCCAGCCGCACCGCGGCGAAGACCACCGCGACCGAACTCACCAGCACGTACTGCACGTCCGTGAAGGCCCCGCGGCCGCTGTCGTCGGTGAGCAGGTCGGCGGCGCGCGGCCGGTCGGCGCGCACCTTCTGCAGCCGCTGCGCCCGCACCCGCAGCGCCACGGTCCGCCGCACCACGACGGCCACCGCGCAGGACAGGGCGAGGACGGTCAGCAGCCCGGCGCCGCGCTGGAGGTCGAGGCCCGCGAGCAGGCGGCGCCGCTCCTCCGCGCCGGAGGCGAACGCCAGCTCCAGGGCGAGGACCAGCACGGCGTAGCAGACCAGCAGCACCCAGGCGGCGGCGACCGTGCGGGAGGTCGACAGCCGGTTGTCCTCGCCGACGACCGGCGCCAGCACCCCGCCGCGCGCCCGGTGCAGCCGGGCCGCAGCGGAGAGCAGTCCCGCGGCCACCAGCGCGGCGAGCAGTCCGGCCGTCCGCGCGGCCGTCCAGCCCGCGCCGGACGCCGCGGTGAGCGCCTGGCCGGCCAGCAGCACGGCGACCGCGCCCCAGACGGCGGCCACGGTGCGCCGCCACAGCCCGCCCAGCCAGAGGTCGCCCTCGGCACGGGTGCGGTCGGCGAGGGCCTGCGCCGCCTGGGCCAGTTCGTCGGAGACCCACTGGCGGGACGCCCCCGGGGAGTGGGCGAGCGCGGCGGGCACACCGGTGCCGGCCGCGAGTTCGTCGCGCCGCCGCCGGAACTCGGCGAGCGCGCGCCGGCGGCTCTCCCGCACCCCGTGCGGGCAGGCGGGGCAGGCGCAGCTCCCGCCGTGCCCGGCCGCCGCGGCGCCCTCCGCCGGCCCGGCCGGCCGTGCGGAACCGCCTGTCGTCCCCTTGGAGCCGCCCGCCGGCGGTGTGTCCGCCGTACCGTCCCGTGCCGTGTCCGCGGCCACAGATCGACCCACCTCTCCCCGGCTCTCCCCGAGCCGCCAACGCATCGGCAGTGGGAGGGAATTGTGCCCTACGGGGAGGCGGCCCGGCGCGCGGTTCCGGCAGCCGGGGGCCGATCGCCGGTGGCGGTGCGGCGGGTGCCGTGCGGGTCCGTTACCCGGACGAGTGAACCGCGGCGGCGCCTGCCGGGGTACGCCGGTTCCGTGTCAGTCGTCCTCGGCCGGGGCGTCCCGCGCGATCAGGGCGGCGGACCACAGCGGGAGCAGCCAGTGCGTCGCCAGCAGGACGACGACCGTGCCGGCCAGGACGCGGGCGGAGACCTGCCCGTCCCCGCGGTACGCGAGGAACACCCAGAGCAGGGTGGCGAGCTGGAGGGCCAGGAACGCCCGGTGCGCGATGGCGAAGGCCCGTCCGCGCTCGGCGAGCTGCCGCTCGTCCAGCACCCGGGTGCGCAGTTCCAGCAGACCGCGGGTGGCGAGGTTGAGCATCCCGGTGACCACGCACCACGCCAGGGTCACCGCGGCGAGCGCGGCGGCCGCCGTCCAGCCGTGGTCGGCCACGGACAGCAGGGCCGCCAGCCAGGCGGCCGTCAGGGCGACGTGCGCGGCGACGAGGCCCCGGCGCCGCGCACGGGTGGCGTGCACGCCCTGGTGGCGCGGGTCGTTCATCAGCCGCAGCATGCGCCGGTCGTAGCGCGTCGTGGCCTTCATGCTCTCTTCCTCCCGTAGACCTCGTCGGTGAGCGGGCTGAACGGCTCCAGTGAGAACAGCGCCTCCACCGGCAGGTCGAAGAAGGCGGCGATCCGCAGGGCCAGGTACAGGCTCGGGTTGTACTCGCCGCGCTCGATGTAGCCGATGGTCTGGTAGTGGGCGCCGACCGCGTCCGCCAGTTGCCGGCGGGAGACCTTCCGCTCCGCGCGCACCACGGACAACCTGTTGTGCACCTGCTCGCTCATGTATAAGAAGTACTACAGCCGGAAGCACGATGGCAACAGAGGAGGAGGGGGAAGCGGCGGGAGGCGAACCCTCCCTGCCGGGTGCGAGGGCGCGCCCGGCTACGCTCGCGCCCCATGGAGGCACTCACCCATTTCTTCGTCGGCCTGCACATCGTCGGCATCGGCGCCCTGCTCGGCGGCTTCATGACCCAGATGAAGGCGATGGGCGCCGGCGAGGCCCGCATCGTCCCGGCCATGCTGCACGGCGCCCTCACCATGCTGGTGACCGGAGTGGCCCTGGTGGGGCTGAACGAGGCCGACGGCCAGACGGTCAACCACATCAAGATCGGCGTGAAGCTGGCCGTCCTGGTGGTGATCCTCGCCCTGGTCTACGTCAAGCGGGACGAGGAGAAGGTGCCCGCACCGCTCTTCGGCACCATCGGCCTGCTCACCATCGCCAACATCTTCATCGCCACCATGTGGACCTGAGCGGTTCCGAGGACGGCGCCCGCCGGAACACGGTGTCCCCGGCCGCACCCGCGGCCGGGGACACCGTGTTCCGGCGGGCGCCCCGGGGTTCGAACCGGCTCCTTCACGCGGAGCCGGGCGCAGGACCCACCTGAGACGGCCGAGGACGGCCGGGTCGTCCGCGGACACGGGAAGCGGGCCGTCCCCGGAGACGTTCGCGCGGGAGACGTTCGCGCAGGCGCGGACCGCGGACCGCGGACCGTGGACCCGGAGCGGGCCGCGCGCCTTGGCGGCGGAGTCCCGGCGGCCCGCCCACGGGCCGCCGCGGCGCACCGGCCGCCCCGCCCCGGTGGGGGACGGATCCCGGGCTCCGGCCCGTGGGCCGGAACCGGCCGGGTGCGGCCGGATCAGTCGCGGGAGCGGCGTCCGGGCCAGCGGAAGGGATGGCGCACCACGACCGTCCCCGCCTTGGAACTGCCCGTGATCCGCAGGACCGGCATACCGGGCGCGGGCGGGGCGGAGGCCCGGTTCCGCACGGTGCCGAACCCGACGCTCAGATCGTGGGTGCGGGCCGACCAGCCCTCCGGCACGACGACCCTGATCTCGCCGATCCCCGCGTCGACCTCCAGCCACACCTCGCGGTGCCGGCACTCCGCCTGCGTGAAGTCGATCCGGATGTGTCCCATGCCGCTCTTGGCGACGATCCGCCGGGGCACCACCCAGTGGCCGTCCTGACGGATCTCCCCGGCGACCGTCCTGAGGACGAGTTCCTCCTCCGGCTCCGCCGACGGGACCGGCGCCTCCGGACCGGGCAGGTCCGCGGTCAGGACCGCCAGTTCGCCGTACGTCCTGGCGGAGAGGGCCCTCTCGATCCGCTCCTCCAGCTCCTCCAGGTCGATCCGGCCGTCGCCGGCGGCCTCGCGCAGCCGCTCGACCACCGCGTCGCGGTCGGCGTGCCCGGCGCGCAGCTCGGGGCGGGAACGGGGGTCGGGGGCATCCGTCATGCCGGTCATCTTATGAGCGGGCCGTCCTCCGGGGGACGGGGCGGCCTAGACTCGTACGACGATGAGCAGCCTCTTCGACGACAGTTTCCTGGCCGACCTCGAACCCTCCGGGGACGAGGAGCCGCCGCCTCCGCCGGACGACGAGTCCGTGCCCCCGGAGGAGGACGTCCCGGACGACCTCTTCGCGGGCGCCTTCGCCGGCGGCGGGGCGCGCGACGCCTACTACCGGGACGGCGCGGCCCGGCCCGTCGTCGACCCGGCGGCGCTGCTGGAGGGGCTGAACGAGCAGCAGCGCGCGGCCGTGGTGCACACCGGCTCGCCCCTGCTGATCGTCGCGGGCGCCGGCTCCGGCAAGACCCGGGTGCTCACCCACCGCATCGCCTACCTGCTGGGCGCGCGGGGCGTGCACCCCGGGCAGATCCTCGCGATCACCTTCACCAACAAGGCCGCGGGCGAGATGAAGGAGCGCGTGGCGGAACTGGTCGGACCCCGCGCGCAGTCGATGTGGGTCTCGACCTTCCACAGCGCGTGCGTGCGCATCCTGCGCCGCGAGAGCAAGAAGCTCGGCTTCACCTCCAGCTTCTCGATCTACGACGCCGCCGACTCCCGGCGCCTGATGGCGCTCGTCTGCCGCGACCTGGAACTCGACCCCAAGCGCTTCCCGCCCAAGTCGTTCAGCGCCAAGATCTCCAACCTGAAGAACGAGCTGATCGACGAGGAGGACTTCGCGGCGCAGGCGAGCGACGGGTTCGAGAAGACCCTCGCCCAGGCGTACGCGATGTACCAGGCGCGGCTGCGCGAGGCCAACGCCCTGGACTTCGACGACCTGATCATGACGACGGTGCACCTGCTCCAGGCGTTCCCGGACGTCGCCGAGCACTACCGCCGCCGCTTCCGCCACGTCCTGGTCGACGAGTACCAGGACACCAACCACGCCCAGTACACCCTGATCAGGGAACTGGTCGGGGTGGACGGCGACGCGGAAGCGGAAGGCGCGGGACGCGCCGAGCTGTGCGTGGTGGGCGACGCCGACCAGTCGATCTACGCGTTCCGCGGCGCCACCATCCGCAACATCCTCCAGTTCGAGGAGGACTACCCGGACGCCACCACCGTCCTGCTGGAGCAGAACTACCGCTCCACGCAGACCATCCTCTCCGCCGCCAACGCCGTCATCGAGCGGAACGAGAACCGCCGCCCGAAGAACCTGTGGACGGAAGCCGGCGCGGGCGCCCCCATCACCGGCTACGTCGCCGACACCGAGCACGACGAGGCGCAGTTCGTCGCCGAGGAGATCGACCGGCTCACGGACGAGGGAACGGCGAAGGCCGGCGACGTCGCGGTCTTCTACCGCACCAACGCGCAGTCCCGCGTCTTCGAGGAGGTCTTCATCCGCGTCGGGCTGCCGTACCGGGTGGTGGGCGGCGTCCGCTTCTACGAGCGCAAGGAGGTCCGCGACGTCCTGGCGTACCTGCGGGTGCTGGCCAACCCCGAGGACTCCGTGCCGCTGCGCCGCATCCTCAACGTGCCCAAGCGCGGCATCGGGGAGCGGGCCGAGGCGATGATCGAGGCGCTGGCGCTGCGCGAGAAGATCACCTTCCCGCAGGCGCTGCGCCGGGTCGACGAGGCGTACGGCATGGCGGCCCGCTCGGTGAACGCCGTCAAGCGCTTCAACGCGCTGCTGGAGGAGCTGCGGACGATCGTGGAGTCCGGGGCCGGGCCGGCCACCGTCCTGGAGGCCGTCCTGGAGCGCACCGGCTACCTCGCCGAGCTGCAGGCGTCCACCGACCCGCAGGACGAGACGCGCGTGGAGAACCTCCAGGAGCTGGCCGCCGTGGCGCTGGAGTTCGAGCAGGAGCGGGGCGAGGACCCCGGCACGCTCGCCGAGTTCCTGGAGCAGGTCGCCCTGGTCGCCGACTCCGACCAGATCCCCGACGAGGACCCCGACGGCGCGGGCGTCGTCACGCTGATGACGCTGCACACGGCCAAGGGTCTGGAGTTCCCGGTCGTCTTCCTGACCGGCATGGAGGACGGCGTCTTCCCGCACCTGCGGACCCTGGGCAACACCAAGGAGCTGGAGGAGGAGCGGCGGCTGGCGTACGTGGGCATCACCCGGGCCCGCGAGAGGCTCTACCTCACCCGCTCGTCGATGCGCAGCGCCTGGGGTCAGCCCTCCTACAACCCGCCCTCCCGGTTCCTGGAGGAGATCCCGGAGCAGTACGTGCGGTGGCGGCGCACGGGCTCGGCGGGGGCGCCGCCCGCGGCGGCCTCCCTGTCGTCGTCCCTGTCGTCGTCCTTCTCGTCGTCGGGGTCGCGGTCGCCGGCGGCCCGGCGGGGCGGGCCGAGCGGCTTCGCCACCCGCCGGGCGAAGGACCGCCCCGTGGTGTCGCTGGAGGTCGGGGACCGGGTCACCCACGACACCTTCGGGCTGGGCAGGGTCCTGGCCGTGAAGGGCAGCGGGGACAGCGCCGAGGCGACGATCGACTTCGGCGACGAGAAGCCGAAGCGGCTGCTGCTGAGGTACGCGCCGGTCGAGAAGGTCTGAGGGCTCGCGGACGGCGGCGGCCCGGGCCACCGGGCCGCCGCCGTCCGCCGGTCCCTCGCTCCCCGGGGCCCGCGGAGCCGGGACGGCAGGGCCGGCCGGGCCAGGCCGGGCGGATCAGAGCGGGCGGATCAGGTCGGGTCCAGGCCCTTGGAGCGGAGCCAGGCCAGGGGGTCGATGGCCGACCCGCCCCCCGGTCGCACCTCGAAGTGCAGGTGCGGCCCGGTGGACTTGCCGGAGTTGCCGGAGTAGGCGATGACGTCGCCGGCCTTGACGGAGCCCGAGCGAATCCGGGTGCTGCTCAGGTGGCAGTACCAGGTCTCCGTCCCGTCGGGCGCGGTCACGATGGCCATGTTGCCGTAGGCGCTGTGCCACTGGGTCCGGACCGTGCCGTCGGTCGCGGCCATGACCGGAGTGCCGTAGCTGACGGGGAAGTCGATGCCCGTGTGGAGGGACACCCAGTTGAGACCCGCCTGCCCGTAGTAGGCGCTGAGTCCGGGCTGGGACACCGGCAGCGCGAACTTGGGGCGCATCGCCTCCTTGCGCGCCGCCTCGGCGGCCTTGCGCTTGCGCTCGGCCTCCTGGCGCTCCTTGAGGACGATGCGCTCCTGGGTGCGGCTGGCCCGGTCGGCGAAGCTCTCGGCCTCGCTGGAGAGCCCGGCGAGCTGGGTGTCGAGCTTGCTGTTGGCCGCGGTGGCCTTGATGGCGGAGGTGTCGGCGGCGGCCTGGGTGGTCGTCTCCCCCTCGTCGCCGACGTCGCTGACGGAGGCGGCGGCCACGGCCGCGACCCCCATGACGCAGACGGAGGGCACGGCGACGGTCAGCAGCGCCGACCGCTTCGGCCGGGCGGAGCGGCGGCGGCGCGAGCCCGCCGGGCGCGCGGGCCGTTCGGACGTCTCCGGGTGCCCGGCCGACCACGGGCCCTCGGGGGCCTCGGGGCCCTCCGGGCCGTCGGGCCGCTCGGGGAGCGGCTCGAAGGTCTGGGTGTCGTCGGCGGCGTAGGCGTCGGGGGCGTAGGCGTCGGCCGGGTCCCCGGCGTCCGCCGCCTCGTGGCCGGAGGCGCCGTCCCCGGAGTGGCCGGGATGTTCGCCCTGGAGGCCGGGCTCCGCCACGGGGTGGGCGCCGGAGTCGTCCCAGCCGGTGTAGGCGCCGTAGACGGGCTGCTGTCCGGTGTCGCCGCCCCAGGTCTCGCCGGGCGAGCCCGCGGGCTGGGCCGGGACGTGCGTCCAGGTGTCGGCGTAGCCGTCGTGGACGGGGTGCTGCCCGGTGTCGTCCCCCCAGGCCTGGTCCGCGGGGCCTCCCGGGGCGGCGTGGGGGACGGCGGCCGGAGGCTCGCCGCCCGGCAGCGGTCCGAAGAGGGGATCGGCGCCGTAGGCGTTTCCGTAGGGGGCGAAGGTACCGGTGACGTATCCGTACGAGGTGTCCTGCTGCCCGTGGGCGTCGTACGGAGCCTGCTCGTAGGGCGAGCCGTAGGGACCGTACGAGGAGTCGGCAGTGGGATCGGCGGGGGTCGAGACTCCCGACAGGTGACGGTCGTTCACCACCAACTTCTCTTTCGCCTCGGAGACAGGGGCGGAGCAGTGCGGCGACTGTACCCGGCGGTATGCGACGGCGACAATCTTCGGAAGGTTTCGGGCAGCGGAGAAACGGGCATTCGGTCGTCTTTCGGAGGACTACGGGCCGGTACCCGGTCCGATGTTCGAAATGTGTTCGACCGATGGGCGGCGGGGAAGCCGCCGTCCGGCTGCCGCGCCCGCGCCCTCGCTCTCGTCCTGCGGCCGCTCCCGCCGTCCGCCCGCGCCGTCCGCTCCCGGCCCCGCCGTCCCTCAGGCGGCTCCGGCGGACCGCCTCCCGTCCGGCCGCGCCGGCCGCGCCGGCCGCGTTCCGGCGGTCAGCTCGGCCCGGACGGCGGCGGCCACTTCCCAGTGGGCGGAGAGCGCCAGATGTCCCAGGCCGTGGATCCGGATGTTGCAGGCGTCGAGGTCGGGATGGTCGATCCGGGCGGTCTCGACCGGGACCATGAGCTGGTCCAGATCACTCCAGAAGGCCACGAAACGGGTGCGGCAGTGCGGGGCCGGAGCGGCCAGCTCCTTGATCACATCGGAACCGGGGCGGAGCTGACGCACGATCGGATGGGCCGACATCAGCGGCGCCACGCGGGTTCCGGAGTGCGGGGTGCCCAGGGTCACCAGGGTGCGGACCCGGGTGTCGCCGCCCATGCGCTGGACGTAGTAACGGGCGATCAGGCCGCCCATGCTGTGGCCGACGATGTCGATGCGGTGCCGGCCGGTGGCCTTGCGGATCTCGTCGACGCACTCCGCCAGCCGCTCGGCGGCGCGGCGGATGTCGCAGGTCAGCGGGGAGTAGTTCAGGGCGTGGACGTTCCGCCAGCCGTTGCGCGCCAGGGAGCGGCGCAGCAGCGTGAACGCCGAGCGGTTGTCGATGAAGCCGTGGAGCAGCAGCACGGGCGGACGCTCCTGTGCTTCCCGGTCCCCGGCGTCCCCGTCCGGCGGCTTCCGGCAGCCCGTCCCCTCCTTCTCCCGGGTCACCGGCGCGGGCGTGTACCGCTCCTGCGAGATGCCGACGGGGTAGAGGAGGGTGCGCCCGGCCAGGAAAGCGGCCTCCAGGACGGCGGCCCGCAGTCCGCGCGGCGCGAGGGGGATCAGCGACAGCGGCAGGGCGCCGGGAAAGGAGCCGGATACAAAGGGCAGTGCCTTCGTCACCCTCATGGCCGATGACCTCCCCTAGCGGTGCACAACGGACATATCAATGCGTGTGCCCTCGCGAGCGGCCCTGATGCGGATCGTGTACGGGTCGCTCCGATCGCGGTGGCGCACCGGACGGAACGGAGCGGACCGGGGCATACCGCGACCACGGTGCCGTGCGGCTGACGGCACCGTGGTGCGGCGGTCTCGCTGTGGCTCCCCGATCGGCCGGGACGTGCGCGAAGTCGCGCCGCGATGCCTGGACGTGGCGCTCGACGGAGCGGACCCGGCGGGAAGGGACACAATTGCCCTGTGTGTGATTTCCCCCTCGCTCCGTGCCGCGAAACTGCCGGGCGGGGGATGCTGGCGATAACGTTCGTTCACTGAACAGCCGCTCGCTGGGAAGGCCAGACGGGCAGACCGGGACGCAGGCGTTTTGGGAGGCAGTGATGGGTGTGTCGGGTCCGATCCGCGTAGTGATCGCCAAGCCGGGGCTCGACGGCCACGACCGCGGGGCGAAGGTGATCGCGCGGGCGCTGCGCGACGCCGGCATGGAGGTCATCTACACCGGCCTCCACCAGACGCCCGAGCAGATCGTGGACACCGCGATCCAGGAGGACGCCGACGCGATCGGCCTGTCCATCCTCTCCGGCGCGCACAACACGCTCTTCGCCAAGGTGCTGGAGCTGCTGCGCGAGCGCGACGCCGAGGACATCAAGGTCTTCGGCGGCGGCATCATCCCCGACGACGACATCCCCGCGCTCAAGGCGCAGGGCGTCGCCGAGATCTTCACCCCCGGAGCCCCCACCGGCGACGTGGTCGAGTGGGTGCGCTCTCACATCGGTTCGGGCTCGGTGGCGGCCTGAGACGCGGGAGCACCGCCGTTTCGCGCCCCGCCGTCCCGTTCCGGGTCGAGTTCCGCGAGCATCGCGGCGCGGAGGCGGAGCGTGGCCACCAGCCGCTGGAACGCCTCCGCCCAGTAGCCGCCCGCTCCCGGTGAGCCGTCCTCGGGCTCGTCCGGCACGGCGGCCAGCGGGGCGAGACGGTCGGCCTGGGCCGGGTCCAGACAGCGCTCGGCCAGGCCCATCACCCCGCTGAAGCTCCACGGGTAGCTGCCCGCGTCCCGGGCGATCTCCAGCGCGTCCACCACCGCGCGCCCCAGGGGCTCGGGCCAGGGGACCGTGCAGACCCCCAGCACCCGGAACGCCTCGGACAGGCCGTGGGCCGCGATGAACTCCGCCGCCCATCCCGCCCGTTCCTCCGGGGGCAGCACGGCCAGCAGCTTCGCCGGATCGCCGGGGGCCGCCGTCACCGAAGCGGACGGCTTGCCCAGCAGGGCCCGCGCCCACACCGCGTTCCGCTGGCGCACGGCCGCCTGCGCCCAGGCGGCGTGGAGGTCCGGCCGCCAGTCGTCGGCCACCGGAAGCGCCACGATCTGCTCCGGCGTGCGGCCCCCCAGGTGCCCGGGCCAGCCGTCGAGCGGCGCGGCCTCCACCACCTGGGTCAGCCACCACGACCGCTCGCCCCGGCCGGACGGCGGCTTGGGCGCCACAGCGTCGCGCTGCATCCCCGCGTCGCACTCGTACGGCGCCTCGACCACCAGCCGGCCGGACCGGCTGGTGCGGTCCAGGGCGACGCAGGCGCGGGCCCGGACCGCCATCCGCGCCGCGAGCGCGGAGCCGGGCAGCGCCGACAGCAGCTCGGCGGCGGTGGCCCGGACGGTGCGGCTGCGGTCGGTCAGCGCCTGCTCCAGGAACGCCTCGTCGTCCGGCGACAGGCCCTCGCGCAGCGAGTCGAGGAACATCAGCCGGTCCTCGGCCCGCTCCGTCCGCCAGGTGCTCGCCAGCAGCTCCCGCGCCGCCGCGGGATCGCGGCGCCGCAGCGACACCAGCAGCGCGGACCGCTCGGCGAACAACCCCTCCTCCCACAGCCGCCGGACGGCGGCCCCGTCGGGCGAGGCGCCGGCCGCCACGTCCGCCGGCGCCCCCGAGCCGGGCCCGGACCTGCCGCGCAGCGCGAACCTCCAGTCCGGGTTGAGCCGGGCCAGCCACAGCGCCCGGGGTCCGCCCAGCGCCAGGACCCCCGCCCGCAGGTCGGTGCGCGCGCGGGCCGCGTCCAGCAGGGCCGGGAGCTGCTCGGCCGGGGCGCGGTAGCCGCGGGCGTTGGCGGCGGCCAGCCACTGGGGGAGCAGCTCGGCGAGGTCGGGCGCGGTGCCCCGGCGTCCGCCGCCCGCGCCGGGGCGGTCGGCGAGCAGCAGCGCCAGCCGCCGGGCCGCAGCGGCCGGCAGCGGCGGACGCGGATCCTCCGGGGCGGGTTCCGGCCGGGGCGCCGCGGCGGCGGGCCGCAGCCCGGCCCGGCGCCGCACCGTCTCCACCGCGGCGGCGTCCAGCAGCGCCGCGACCGATCCGCCGGGCGGGGTGCGCCGCTCCGCGCCCAGCAGAGCGGCACCCACCAGATCGCCCCAGTTCATGCGGCACCTCCTCCGGCATCCGTCACGGCGAGCGGTATCGCCGTGTCCGACCAGGTCGTGTACGGGGTGAAGCCCCGGGGTCCGTACTCGCCGAAGACCGTGACCGGCCTGCCGCCCGACACGGCGGCGAGCTGCCACATCCGGGCACGCGTCCCCTCCGCCGGGGTCACCGGCAGCGCCGAGTCGCCCTCGGCCAGCTGCCAGCCCTCGCCGACCGGTACGGGCACCACGCCGGCCAGGACGACCGGCCAGCCCTCCAGCCAGGGATCGCCGCACAGCGCCGCCCCGTAGGCGGCCGCCGCGTCGTGGATCCCCACCCCGGGCGGCACGCCGCCCGGCACCGGCGCCGCGTGGCGCTTCCCGAGGGCGGCGCGCAGCGCCTGCGCGCCCGGGTAGTAGACGAGGTCGGCGTCCAGCGAGGAGCCGACCGGCGGCGCCGGCTCCGGCGCCCGCCCGGCCGCGCCGAAGGACAGCACCAGCGCCGGCCGTCCGGTGCGCAGCCCGTACAGCCATATCCGGCGGGTCGTCAGCCTGCCCTCCTCCCGGTCGTGCCGGCCCAGCACCAGCCAGTGGTCGCGCACCACCGCGTCGCGGTCGGCCAGGAGCTCGGCCGTCTCCACCGTGAGCCCCACCCGGGCCCGCACCGTCGCGGCCAGCGGCTCCGGCAGCCCGTCGATGCCCAGGAACCCCCGGTCGAGCAGGTGGAGCAGAGCGCACTCCTCCAGCAGCCGGGACGGCCACCCCGCGCCGGAGCCGGGGACCGCGCCCAGCTCCCGCACCCGCGAGGCCAGACCCGGAGCCTGGGCGTCCACCATGCGCCTGGCCATCTCGTCCCAGACGGCGTACCCCGACTGCTCGGAGCCCGCCAGCCCGCCGCGCAGCAGGTCCTCCAGACGCTGCTCCAGCTCGGTGGCGCCCGCCGCGATCCGCGCGGCCCGGCGTTCGGCCCGGCGGCGTGCCGCCTCCGGGTCGGCGGCGCCCGCCGCCCGCTCCTCGTCGCGGGCGGCGGCCGCCTTCCCGGGCCGTCCCTCCTCCCGTTCCCGGCGCCCGTCCAGCCAGGACCGGGCCCACTCCGGGACGGACCGCGGCGCGTCCGGCACCGCCCCGGCGCCGCCCGACCACAGCAGGAGCAGCCCCAGGGCGTGCTTGCAGGGGAACTTCCGGCTGGGGCAGCTGCACCGGTATCCCGGGACGCCGCCCGCGAGGTCCACCACGGTCTGGTACGGCCTGCTCCCGCTGCCCCTGCACAGCCCCCACACCGCGCCGTCCCCCGCTCCGGCACCGGACCAGGGGCCGGGCGCGGCCAGCCCGGCCGCCGCCTTCCGCGACGCGGCGTCAGGCGCGAGCGCCAGCACCTGCTCCGCCGTCCAGCGGGATTCCCCCGTGCTCATGTGTCCTCCGCCCTTCCCACACGGACGCGTGGTTGTCGTCGCCGTAGTTGTCACAGAACGGAACCAGAGGGTCGCTCTCTGTGCGATGCAGCATGTGATCGACCGTACGAGCCGCCACTGACAATCCCCCCTGCACCGCTGCGGCCTGCGCCGACTCCGTTCCGGAACGGATTGTCAGTGGCCGCGTGCAAGGTGATGGGCGAAACGGATCAGCCGCCTTCGAGGGGGAGAACGTGACCGCCACCAACAGCGCACCGGCCGCTCTGCGGCCCCACGCCGAGGACGCCTTCGCCGAGGAGCTGGAAGCCCTCGCCGCCGTGGACGACCGGCCGCGCCCGGAGCGGTGGAGGCTGTCCCCGTGGGCCGTGGCCACCTATCTGCTCGGCGGCACGCTGCCGGACGGCACGGTGATCAGCCCCAAGTACGTCGGCCCGCGCCGCATCGTCGAGGTGGCCGTCACCACCCTGGCCACCGACCGGGCCCTGCTGCTGCTCGGGGTGCCCGGCACCGCCAAGACCTGGGTCTCCGAACACCTGGCGGCGGCCGTCAGCGGCGACTCCACGCTGCTGGTGCAGGGCACGGCCGGGACGCCCGAGGAGGCCATCCGCTACGGCTGGAACTACGCGCAGCTCCTGGCGCACGGCCCCAGCCGCGAGGCCCTGGTGCCCAGTCCCGTCATGCGGGCCATGGCCGACGGCATGATCGCCCGCGTCGAGGAGCTGACCCGCATCCCGGCCGACGTGCAGGACACCCTGATCACCATCCTGTCGGAGAAGACCCTGCCGGTGCCGGAGCTGGGCGAGGAGGTCCAGGCCGTCCGCGGCTTCAACCTGATCGCCACCGCCAACGACCGGGACAAGGGCGTCAACGAGCTCTCCAGCGCCCTGCGCCGCCGCTTCAACACGGTGGTGCTGCCGCTGCCCGAGACACCCGAGGCCGAGGTGGACATCGTGGCGCGGCGCGTGGAGCAGATCGGCCGCTCGCTGGACCTGCCGGCCGTCCCCGACGGCATCGACGAGATCCGCCGCGTCGTCACGGTCTTCCGCGAGCTGCGGAACGGGGTCACCGTCGACGGCCGCACCAAGCTCAAGTCGCCCTCGGGCACCCTGTCGACGGCCGAGGCCATCTCGGTGGTCACCGGGGGCCTGGCCCTGGCCGCCCACTTCGGGGACGGGGTGCTGCGCGCGGGCGACGTGGCCGCGGGCCTCCTCGGCGCCGTCGTCCGCGACCCGGCCACCGACCGTGTGGTCTGGCAGGAGTACCTGGAGGCGGTCGTCCGCGAGCGCGAGGGGTGGAAGGACTTCTACCGCGCCTGCCGCGAGGTGAGCGCGTGACGGCCGCGGACGGCGCGGGCCCGCTGCTGCTGGGCGTGCGCCACCACGGCCCCGGATCGGCGCGGGCGGTGCTGGCCGCCCTGGAGGCCCGCGAGCCGAAGGTGCTGCTCGTGGAGGGGCCGCCGGAGGCCGACGCCGTGGTGGAGCTGGCGGCGCACGAGGAGATGCGCCCGCCGGTCGCGCTGCTGGCCCACGTGGTGGACGAGCCGGGCCGGGCGGCCTTCTGGCCGCTGGCGGAGTTCTCCCCGGAGTGGGTCGCCGTCCGCTGGGCGCTGGCCCGCGGGGTGCCGGTGCGGTTCTTCGACCTGCCCGCCGCCCACTCGCTGCTGCTGGAGACCGGCGACGGGGACGGCGGCGACGGGGACGGCGGCGACGGCGACGACGGCGGGGAGAGGTCCGGGACCGGCGGGGTGCGCCTCGACCCGCTCCGGGTGCTCGCCGAGACGGCCGGCCACGACGACCCCGAACGCTGGTGGGAGGACGTGGTGGAGCACCGCGGCGGACTCTCCGCCGACCCCTGCGCGCCCTTCGCCGTCCTCGCCGACGCCATGGCCGCCCTGCGCGAGGCGCACGGCGGCGCCCCCGGCGACGCGGGCCACCGGCGCGACGCGGTGCGCGAGGCCCACATGCGGCTGCGGCTGAGGGAGGCCCGCAGGGAGTTCGGCGACGAGGGCGTGGCCGTGGTCTGCGGGGCCTGGCACGTGCCCGCGCTCACCGCGAAGTCGGCCGTCACCGCCGACCGGCGGCTCCTCAAGGGGCTGCCGAAGGCGAAGACCGGGATCACCTGGGTGCCCTGGACCCACGAGAGGCTCGCTCGGCACAGCGGCTACGGCGCCGGGATCACCTCGCCCGGCTGGTACGGGCACCTGTTCTCCTCGCCGGACCGGCCCGTGGAGCGGTGGATGACCAGGGTCGCCCGGCTGCTGCGCGAGGAGGACGTCGCCGTGTCGTCGGCGCACGTCATCGAGGCGGTCCGGCTGGCGGACACCCTCGCCGCCCTGCGCGGGCGCCCGCTGCCCGGGCTGGGCGAGACCCTCGACGCGGTGCGGGCCGTGATGTGCGAGGGATCGGACGTTCCGCTCGCCCTCGTCCACGACCGGCTGGTCGTCGGCGACGTCCTCGGCGAGGTGCCCGAGGAGACACCGGCCGTCCCCCTCCGGCGGGACCTGACCCGCGTTCAGAAGTCGCTGCGCCTGAAGCCCGAGGCGAGCGAGCGGGACCTGGAACTCGACCTGCGCGGGGAGACCGACGCCGCCCGCAGCCGGCTGCTGCACCGCCTGCGGCTGCTCGGCGTCGACTGGGGCGAGCCGGCCCGCGGCCGCACGGGCGGCACCGGCACCTTCCGGGAGACCTGGCGGCTGTGCTGGCGGCCCGAGCTGTCGGTGCGGATCGCCGAGGCCGGGGCGTGGGGCACCACCGTGGCCTCGGCGGCCACCGCCAGGGCCGAGTCGCTGGCCCGCGACGCGGGGACGCTGGCCGAGGTCACCGAGCTGGCCGAGCGGTGCCTGCTCGCCGGGCTCGGCGACGCCCTGCCCGTGGTGATGCGCGCCCTCGCCGACCGTGCCGCCCTCGACGCCGACGTCGGCCATCTCGCCCAGGCCCTGCCTGCGCTGGTGCGCTCCGTCCGCTACGGGGACGTCCGAGGCACGGACGCCGCCGCGCTGCGCGAGGTGGCCGAGGGGCTGGCCGAGCGGGTGTGCGTGGGACTGCCGCCCGCCTGCGCGGGCCTGGACGCCGACGGGTCGGCCGAGATGCGCGGCCACGTGGACGCGGCGCACCGGGCGATCGTCCTGCTGGAGCACGGCGACCTGCTGACCCGCTGGCGGGCGGTGCTGCGCACCCTCGCCGGACGCGACCGCGTGCCCGGGCTGGTGCGGGGCCGCTGCGCCCGGCTGCTGCTGGACGACGGGCAGCTCGGGGACGACGAGGCGGCCCGGCTGATGGGACTGGCCCTCTCCCCGGGCACCGACCCCGGGGACGCGGCGGCCTGGGTCGAGGGGTTCCTGGCGGGCGGCGGCATGCTCCTCGTCCACGACGAGCGGCTGCTGGGGCTGGTGGACGCCTGGCTGGCGGGGATACCGGGGGAGTCGTTCACGGACGTCCTGCCGCTGCTGCGCCGGACGTTCGCCGCGTACGAGCCGGGGGTGCGGCGCACGGTCGGCGAACTGGTCCGGCGCGGCCCGGCGGGGCCGGGCGGGCAGGACGCGGGGGAGTGGGAGAGCGTCCCCGGCTTCGGGGCGGGGCTCGACCGGGAGCGCGCCGACGCCGTGCTGCCGACCCTGCGGCTGCTCCTGGGGACGGACAGGGCCGGCACGGCGGCTTCCGGCACGGCGGGGACCGGAGCGGCATCGGACAAAACAGCGGCGTCCGGCGCGGCGGACGGCATGACGGGACGGGCCGGAACGGCACGGAAGGCGGTGACCGCACGATGAGCGACCCCACCACGGCACAGGACACACCGGATACGGCGGATGCACCGGACGCGGTGGGCGGGAGTGCGGCGGACGAGCGGCTGCGGCGCTGGCGGCTGGTCCTCGGCGGGGACGAGGCCGACGGCACCGGCTGTCCGCTGACCGGGCGGGACGCGGCGATGGACCGTGCCCTCGCAGCCCTCTACGGAGGCGGGGGGAGCGGCCGGAGCACGCCCTCGGGACGGCGTTCCGCGGGTCTGGGCGCGTCCGCGCCCGGTGTGGCCCGCTGGCTGGGCGACATCCGCACCTACTTCCCCTCCTCCGTCGTCCAGGTGATGCAGCGGGACGCCATCGACCGGCTGGGCCTGTCGGCGCTGCTGCTGGAGCCGGAGACGCTGGAGGCGGTGGAGCCGGACGTCCACCTGGTCGGGACGCTGCTCTCGCTCAACAAGGCGATGCCCGAGACCAGCCGGGAGACCGCCCACGCGGTCGTCCGCAAGGTGGTGGAGGACCTGGAGCGCAGACTCGCGGCCAGAACCAGATCGACCCTGACGGGCGCCCTGGACCGGTCCACGAGGACTTACCGCCCCCGCCACCGGGACATCGACTGGGACCGCACCATCCGGGCCAACCTGAAGAACTACCTGCCCGAGCACCGGACGGTCGTGCCCGAGCGGCTCGTCGGCCACGGCCGGGCCTCCCGGGGGGTCAGGAAGGACGTCGTCCTCTGCATCGACCAGTCCGGCTCCATGGCCGCGTCGGTCGTCTACGCCTCGGTCTTCGGGGCGGTGCTGGCCTCGATGCGGTCGATCTCCACCCGGCTGGTCGTCTTCGACACGTCCGTCGTCGACCTCACCGACCAGCTCGACGACCCGGTGGACGTGCTGTTCGGCACCCAGCTCGGCGGCGGCACCGACATCAACCGGGCGCTCGCCTACTGCCAGTCGAGGATCACCCGGCCGGCCGAGACCGTCGTCGTCCTCATCAGCGACCTCTACGAGGGCGGCATACGCGACGAGATGCTCAAACGGGTCGCCGCGATGAAGAGCGCCGGCGTCCAGTTCGTCGCGCTGCTGGCGCTCTCCGACGAGGGCGCCCCCGCCTACGACCGCGAGCACGCGGCGGCCCTGGCCGCGCTCGGCGCCCCGGCCTTCGCCTGCACCCCCGACCACTTCCCGGAGGTGATGGCGGCGGCGATCGAGAAGAGGCCCCTGCCCGTTCCGGAGAGCTGACCCGCTCCGGAGGACCGGCCAGCCGGGCCGGACGCCCCGGCCCGGCGGCCCCGGACCCCGGCCGGGGGCGGAGGCCCCGCCGGCGCTCCGGGGCGCCCGGGGCGGGGCCGGTCCTCCCCGCCGCCGAGGCCGCGGACAACCCCGGCGATCGGCGGATTCCCTCCTCACAGGGTTTGGCCCCCCTCGGTGAGAGGTCACCCGCCTGTGACCGTTGTCACCGCGTTGGTGTGAGCCGGGATTTATGCCGGACACACCGACGGGACTAACCTGCAAGACGGACATGCCGCGCGCCTCCGCAGACGTCGCGGCCACGCGGCACGCCCACACGCTGACAACGAACCGCGATACCACTACTAGGGACGGACGCGCGTGGACCTGTTCGAGTACCAGGCGAGGGATCTCTTCGCCAAGCATGACGTGCCGGTGCTGGCCGGTGAAGTCATCGACACGCCCGAGGCGGCGCGTGAGGTGGCCGAGCGACTCGGCGGTCGCGCGGTCGTCAAAGCGCAGGTCAAGACCGGCGGTCGGGGCAAGGCCGGCGGTGTGAAGCTGGCGTCCGACCCGGAGGACGCGGTCGAGAAGGCCCGCCAGATCCTGGGCATGGACATCAAGGGCCACACCGTCCACAAGGTGATGCTGGCCCAGACCGCGGACATCGCGGAGGAGTACTACGTCTCCTTCCTGCTGGACCGCGCCAACCGCACCTTCCTCGCCATGGCGTCCGTCGAGGGCGGCATGGACATCGAGGAGGTCGCGGCCACCAAGCCCGAGGCCCTGGCCAAGATCCCGGTGGACGCCTCCGAGGGCCTGACCGAGGCCAAGGCCCGCGAGATCGTCGAGGCCGCGAAGTTCCCGGCCGAGGTCGCCGGCCAGGTGACCGAGGTCCTGCAGAAGCTGTGGACGGTCTTCGTCAAGGAGGACGCCCTCCTCGTCGAGGTGAACCCGCTGGTCAAGACCGGCGACGGCAAGATCCTCGCGCTGGACGGCAAGGTGTCCCTGGACGCCAACGCCGAGTTCCGCCAGCCGGACCACGCCGCGCTGGAGGACAAGGCCGCGGCCAACCCGCTGGAGGCCGCCGCCAAGGCCAAGGGCCTGAACTACGTCAAGCTCGACGGCGAGGTCGGCATCATCGGCAACGGCGCGGGCCTCGTCATGAGCACCCTGGACGTCGTGGCCTACGCCGGTGAGAACCACGGCGGCGTCAAGCCCGCCAACTTCCTCGACATCGGCGGCGGCGCCTCCGCCGAGGTGATGGCCAACGGTCTGGAGATCATCCTCGGCGACCCGGACGTGAAGTCCGTGTTCGTCAACGTCTTCGGCGGCATCACCGCCTGCGACGCCGTCGCCAACGGCATCGTCCAGGCCCTGGAGCTGCTGAAGTCCAAGGGCGAGGAGGTCACCAAGCCGCTGGTGGTGCGCCTCGACGGCAACAACGCGGAGCTGGGTCGCAAGATCCTGAACGACGCCGACCACCCGCTGGTGCAGCAGGTGGACACCATGGACGGCGCTGCCGAGCGCGCCGCCGAGCTGGCCGCGAAGTAACGAGGGACGAGGACACCGAACACACCATGGCTATCTTCCTCACCAAGGAAAGCAAGGTCATCGTCCAGGGGATGACCGGCTCCGAGGGCCAGAAGCACACCCGTCGCATGCTGGCCTCCGGCACCAACATCGTCGGCGGTGTGAACCCGCGCAAGGCGGGCACGAGCGTCGACTTCGACGGCACCGAGGTACCGGTGTTCGGCACGGTCAAGGAGGCCATGGAGGCCACCGGCGCCGACGTCACCGTCGTCTTCGTCCCGGAGAAGTTCACCAAGGACGCGGTCATCGAGGCGATCGACGCCGAGATCCCGCTCGCCGTGGTGATCACCGAGGGCATCGCGGTCCACGACACCGCGGAGTTCTGGGCGTACGCGTGCGCCAAGGGCAACAAGACCCGCATCATCGGCCCGAACTGCCCCGGCCTGATCACCCCCGGCCAGTCCAACGCGGGCATCATCCCGGCCGACATCACCAAGCCGGGCCGCATCGGCCTGGTCTCGAAGTCCGGCACGCTGACGTACCAGATGATGTACGAGCTGCGCGACATCGGCTTCTCCACCTGCGTGGGCATCGGCGGTGACCCGATCATCGGCACCACCCACATCGACGCCCTCGCCGCGTTCGAGGCCGACCCCGACACCGACCTGATCGTGATGATCGGCGAGATCGGCGGCGACGCCGAGGAGCGGGCCGCGGAGTACATCAAGGCCAACGTCACCAAGCCGGTCGTCGGCTACGTCGCGGGCTTCACCGCCCCGGAGGGCAAGACCATGGGCCACGCCGGCGCCATCGTCTCCGGTTCCTCCGGCACCGCCCAGGCGAAGAAGGAGGCCCTGGAGGCCGCGGGCGTGAAGGTCGGCAAGACCCCGTCCGAGACCGCCCGCCTGGCGCGCGAGGTGCTCGCCGGCTGACGCCGCGCCGCCGTGTGACGCGGGCCCGCGCCTCTCGGGGGGCGCGGGCCCGCGGCCGTCCCCGCCGCCGTCAGCCGCCCGTCCGGCCGTCCGCCCCGGGGTCCTCCGCCGCTCCCCGGTCCGGGGTGTGGACGGAGACGGCCGGCGCCTCCTGCCGCGGCGTGTACCCCTCGGGGCCCGTGACCGCCGTGAGCACCGTGGCCGCCGCCACCAGCCCGGTCAGAGCGAGCGCCGCGCCCGTTCGGCACCGCGCCAGGTACTCGCTGCCCTCGCGCACCGCGCGGGCGGGCGGCATCCCGGGCACGGGCCGGGCGGCCGCCAGGCCCTCCAGCAGCGAGCGGATCATCTCCCTGCGGGGCCCGGGCGCGACACGGCTCAGCTCGGGCACGTACTGGGCCAGGGCCTCGCGCGCGTGCATCAGCCGTCCGGCGGTGGCCGCGGTGCTCGCCTCGCACTCGGCGGCCGTCTCCGGCAGTTCGAGCCCGAGCCCGTCGTGCAGGAGGAGCGTCCGGCGGTAGGAGGGCGGCAGCTCCAGCAGTGCCTCCAGCAGTTCCCGGTCCTCCTCCTGGACGGCGTCCTGGGCGTCCTGGACGACGGCCCGGACGCCGTCCAGGGCGTTGTCCCGGACGTCCCGGGTGCTGTCCCGGACGTCCTGGGCGCCGCCCCGGGGCGTGCGGCGGGGGAGGAACCGGTGCCAGGGCGCGAGCGCGTACTCGTGCGCCGCCGCCCGCACCCAGCCCGCCGGGTCGCGGTCCACGGCGACCTCGGGCCACCGCTCCCACGCCAGACGGAAGGCGTGCCGCACGGATCGCTCGGCCGTCCGCCAGTCGCCGGTGAGGAGGAACGCCTGCCGCAGCAGCGGTGTCACGTGCCGCTCGTAGAGGAGGTCGAACGCCTCCGCCGGCCCGTCCGCCGCCGAGGGGTCGGGGAGGGACGGGGGTTCGGGTACGGGGTCGGGACTGTGGCCGGGAGCAGGGATGGAGACTGTCTCGGTCACGCGGCTCGCCTTCCGTGGATCCTCACTCGAAACGTCCGTACGGATGCCGTACGGACGTCGTACGGGTGCCCTGTGTGAAAAAGTCCATAACGTATTGTGTGCGACACATCGGCCGTTTCCCTGCTACCGGCGCGAACAGGGTGTTGTTGGCAGCATGTCGGCCGTGCATCCCGCGACCCGCCACGGCGTGACACCCCCCGCGCAGCCTCCGCAGCCTCCTCCGCTCCCCGCCCTGTCCCGCCCTCCGTCCGTCCCGCCCCGGGACCGCCTGCTCGACGGATCGACGGCCGCCGGCCTGGGCCTGGCGGGGATCACCGTCGTCGTCCTGCTGCTGTGGATCACCTCGCCCTACCCCGACGGAGGGCCCGGCGGGGCCCTCCACACCGCCGCCGGCCTGTGGCTGATGGCACACGGTGCCCCGCTGATCCGCACCGAAACCCTCGGCGGCGCCCCCGCGCCGGTCGGGCTCGTCCCCCTGCTGCTGTGCGCCCTGCCGCTGTGGCTGCTCCACCGCACGGTCCGGGGCGCGGTGAGCGGCGGGGCGGACGGGGAGCGGCCGTGGCGGGCCGCGGGCTGGACCTGCGCCGGATACCTGCTGGTCGCGGCGGTCGTCACCGGCTACGCCGCCTCCGGCCCGATCCGGGTCGACCCGCTCGGCGCCGCGCTGCGCGTACTCCCCGTGACGGCCGCCGCGGCCGCGGCCGGATGCTGGACCGGGCTCGGCCGTCCCGTGGTCCTGCCCGCCCGGGTGCGGCGTGCGCGGGCCCGTGCGCCGGAGGTCGTGCGCCCGGCGCTCACCCGGGCCGGGGCGTCCGCCGCACTGCGCTGCGCCGCCGCGGCGACCGCCGTGCTGTGCGCCGGGGGCGCACTGCTGACGGCGGGCGCCCTGCTGTGGCACGTGGCCACCGGCCAGCGGTCGGCCTTCCCGCCGCTCGCCTCCGCCTGGTCGGGGTACGCGGCGGTCCTGCTGCTCTCCCTGGCCCTGGTGCCGAACGCGGCGGTCTGGGGGGCCTCCTGGTGCCTCGGCCCCGGTTTCACGCTGGGCGGGGGCAGCACGGTGACGCCGGCCGCCGTGTCCGGCCTGCCGCGTCTGCCGGACTTCCCGCTGCTGGCGGCTCTCCCCGCCGAGGGGCGGGGCACCCTCCTGACCTGGACGCTGGCGAGCGCGGTGCCGCTGGCGGCCGGACTGGTCACGGCGTGGGGCGCGGCGTGCGCGGCCGTGCCCGAGCGGGACCGGTGCGTACTGGGCCGGTGGCCCACCGCCTGTGTGGCCTGGCTGGCGGCCTGCGGCTGCGGGACGGCCATGGCGCTGCTGGCCGCCTGGGCGGGCGGGCCGCTGGGAACGGGGGCGCTGGCCCACGTCGGTCCGGGGCCGCTGCCGACCGGGGCGGCCGCGCTGGGCTGGACCGCCGGCCTGGGCGTGCCGGGGGCCCTGGTGCTGCGCGCCTGGCGGCTGAGGCCGTCCCCCCGGCCGTGACGCCCCCGGTACGGCGCCCGTGCGGGGCCCGTGCGGCGCCCGCCGGGCCCCGCACGGGCCCGCGTGGAGGAGCCCCGGCCGCGGGACGTCGCGGCCGGGGCTCCTCCGGGGGCGTCACTCGGTCCCGGACTCGCCGAAGAGGGGACGCAGGTTCTCGGGGAGGTGCCGCTCGCAGGCGTCGCGCGAGGCGCTGGTGAGGGCGTCCTCCACGCAGACGAAGTAGTCGCGGTAGACGATCTGGACCGAGAACTGCGCCCCGATGACCCCCAGCGCGACGAGCCCCGTGATCAGTCCGCTGATCGCCGCGCTCGTGGGCGGCCGGTACCCGCGCCCGTGCGCTCCGGGCGCGGCGGCGCCGGCTCCCGGGGCGTCCTGCCGGGCCGTGCCGGCCACGTCCTCGGCCGTGGCCGCGGCCCGGGCGCCGCCCGGCTGCGTGCCGGCCTCCGCGCCGGGCTTGGCGCGGAGCGATCCGATGCCCCAGTACACGGCCAGGGCGCCCAGCGGGGTCGCCACCCACGGGAAGCCGAAGAGGGCGAAGAAGAAGGCCCACATGCCGGCGAGGAGGGCGTACCGCGCCCGTCGCTGGACCGGGTCCGTCGGGTCCCAGCGCATTCCGCCCGGCCCGCCGTCCCGGGCGCCGGGCCCCTCCGGGCCGCTCCCGCCGAAGCCGCCGCCGTCGCGGTGCGGCTGGCGGCTGCTCCACCGGCCGCCCCAGTCGGGCGAGGAGTTCCCGGACCGGTCCCGGTCGCCGTCGCCCTCCTCGCCCGCGGCGGCGGAACCGGAGCCGTCCGGCAGGCGGGGACGCCACGGCTGCTCCGGGCGGCCTTCGGGCGGCGGGGCGAAGGGGTTGTCGTCCGCGGAGCCGCGGGAGTCCCGCACGGCCAGGCCGGGAAGGGCCCCGGCGGGGGCGGCGGAGGGGGACCGCCGCTGCCGGAGCGGGGCCGGGGCGGGACCTGCCGGGATGCCGACCGGAAAGCCGGCCGGGATGCCGGTCGGGGTTGCGGGAGCCGCGCGGCGGCGTCGGTCCGTCATGTGGTCTGCGTCTTCCCCTTTGGTGTCGTCCCGGCGCGATGCGGACGCCCCGGCTCCGCCTCCCGCCGTATCACGGATGCGTGGTCCAGACGCTACCTGGCGGTCGTCCCCCCGTCCCGAGGGGGGCGTCCGGTGTGCCGGTATCGTTGCTGACGGTCGGACGCTTCGTAGGGTTCCCCGGAAACCGTCGCCCCATGAACTCGTACGACCGCACAAAGACGCACCGCCCGCATCCGAGCCCGCATCCGAGAAAGAGCCTCGTCGTGGCTTCCGCTTCCCACTCGCCCGCATCCCACTCCCCGGCCCGCCTCGTGGTGCTGGTGTCCGGTTCGGGAACGAACCTCCAGGCACTGCTCGACGCGATCGCCGAGCGGGGGCCGGACGCCTACGGCGCCCGGATCGTCGCCGTGGGCGCCGACCGCGACGGCATCGCCGGACTGGAACGCGCCGAGCGCGCCGGGCTGCCGACCTTCGTCCGCCGGGTGGGGGACCACGACACCCGGGACGCCTGGGACCGCGCGCTGGCCGAGGCCACCGCGGCGTACGAACCCGACCTGGTGGTCTCCGCGGGCTTCATGAAGATCGTGGGCAAGGAGTTCCTGTCCCGGTTCGGCGGTCGCTTCGTCAACACCCACCCCGCCCTGCTCCCCAGCTTTCCCGGCGCCCACGGCGTCCGCGACGCGCTCGCGTACGGCGTGAAGGTCACCGGGTGCACCGTCCACTTCGTCGACGACGGCGTCGACACCGGCCCGATCATCGCCCAGGGCGTGGTCGAGGTGCGGGAGACGGACGACGAATCCGCGCTCCACGAGCGCATCAAGGAAGTCGAGCGACGGCTGCTCGTCGACACCGTGGGACGGCTCGCCCGCCACGGCTACCGCATCGAGGGAAGAAAGGTCATTCTCGGTCATGACTGAAGGGTCTGAGGGCACCAGGCGCCCGGTCCGCCGTGCGCTGGTCAGCGTCTACGACAAGACGGGTCTGGAGGAGCTGGCCCGCGGGCTGGACGCGGCGGGCGTGAAGATCGTCTCGACCGGCTCCACGGCCGCGCGGATCGCCGCGGCGGGCGTGGCCGTCACCCCGGTGGAGGAGCTGACGGGGTTCCCCGAGTGCCTGGACGGACGGGTGAAGACGCTCCACCCGCGCGTCCACGCGGGCATCCTCGCCGACCTGCGGCTGGAGGACCACCGGCGGCAGCTCGAAGAGCTGGACGTGGAGCCCTTCGACCTCGTCGTCGTCAACCTCTACCCCTTCCGGGAGACCGTCGCCTCCGGCGCCTCCCCGGACGAGTGCGTGGAGCAGATCGACATCGGCGGCCCGTCGATGGTCCGCGCCGCCGCCAAGAACCACCCGTCCGTCGCCGTCGTCGTCAACCCCGGCCGCTACGGCGAGGTGCTGAAGGCGGTCGAGAACGGCGGCTTCGACCTCGCGGCCCGCAAGCGGCTGGCCGCCGAGGCGTTCGCCCACACCGCCGCGTACGACGTGGCGGTCGCCTCCTGGTTCGCGGGCGAGTACGCCCCGGCCGACGACTCCGGCTTCCCCGAGTTCCTCGGCGCCGCCTACGAGCGCCGCAGCGTGCTGCGCTACGGGGAGAACCCGCACCAGCCCGCCGCCCTCTACAGCGACGGCAGCGGCGGCCTCGCCGACGCCGAGCAGCTGCACGGCAAGGAGATGTCCTACAACAACTACACGGACACCGAGGCCGCGCGCCGGGCCGCGTACGACCACGCCGAGCCGTGCGTGGCGATCATCAAGCACGCCAACCCCTGCGGCATCGCCGTCGGCGCGGACGTCGCCGAGGCCCACCGCAAGGCCCACGCCTGCGACCCGCTGTCGGCCTTCGGCGGCGTGATCGCCGTCAACCGCCCGGTGTCGGTGGCGATGGCCGAGCAGGTCGCCGAGATCTTCACCGAGGTCGTCGTCGCCCCCGGCTACGAGGACGGCGCGCTGGAGGTGCTGACCCGGAAGAAGAACATCCGCGTGCTGCGCTGCCCCGAGGCGCCGGCCGCGGCGGTGGAGCACAAGCCGATCGACGGCGGCGCGCTGCTCCAGGTCGCCGACCGCCTCCAGGCCGCCGGCGACGACCCGGCGACCTGGACCCTGGCCGCGGGCGAGGCCCTGGGCGAGGAGGAGCTGGCCGAGCTGGCGTTCGCCTGGCGCGCCTGCCGTGCGGTGAAGTCCAACGCGATCCTGCTGGCCAAGGACGGCGCCACCGTCGGCGTCGGCATGGGCCAGGTCAACCGCGTGGACTCCGCGAGGCTCGCCGTCCAGCGCGCCGGCGAGGAGCGGGCCCGCGGCTCGTACGCGGCCTCCGACGCCTTCTTCCCCTTCCCCGACGGCCTGGAGGTCCTGACGGCCGCCGGGGTGCGGGCCGTCGTCCAGCCGGGCGGCTCGGTCCGCGACGAGCAGGTGATCGAGGCGGCGAAGGCGGCGGGCGTGACGATGTACCTCACCGGGACGCGGCACTTCTTCCACTGATCCCGCAGGTTCCCGGGTCCCACCGGTTCCGGGCGGTTCCCGCCCCACCGGGGGCCGCCCGGGACCGGACGCGCCGGAAGGCCGCGCCCCACCGGACCGCCCGGTGGGGCGCGGCCTTCGCCGTCCGCGTCCCGTCCCCCGCGCCTCCGCGGCCCGGGAGGGGCCGTGCCGTGCGGTTCAGGTCCGCAGGCGGTTGAACCACGCCGCCGACTCGGTGGAGGACAGCAGCACGATGCAGACGATGCCGAGGACGATCCACAGGAACCCCAGCGGGAGCGTGGCCAGGCCGACCAGGATCAGGAGGGCCGACCAGACGATGGCCCCCACCCGCAGGCCGTTGCCGCCCCGCGGCATCTTCGCGGCCAGCACGAGGCCGGCGATGGCGTGGATCAGGAACAGGGTGAAGAGCGTGTAGTAGATGCCGGTGCCGATGCCCAGGTCGCCGTAGACGTCCTCCAGCCGGTTCTGCGCCGCGGCGAAGGTGACGATGGCCAGCAGGGAGAAGAGGGCCTGGATCCCGGCGGCGACGAAGAAGATCATCCGGGACGTGTTGACCTTGCTCGGCGCCGCTCCGGGCGGCGCGCCCCCCGGTCCGCCGTAGGGGTCGTACGGGCCGGACGGCGGGGCCTGCGGGTGGCCGCGGGGCTGCTCCCGGTCCTGGGGCGGGGGCTGGCCGGGCTGCTGGGGCGAGGGCTCGCCGTACGGGCTCTTCCGGTACGGGTCGTTCGGGGTGTTCGGGTCGGAGCTGCTCATGGCGGTTCCTCCGGGCGGTCGTTGCGGCGGGCCCGACGCGAAGGGCCGCGCCGCGGTCCCCCGCGGAGCGGCCCTCGTGCCCGCGCCCGAGCGCGGCGCCCGTCTGGCGGGCCGCGCTACTTCTTGATGACCACAGTGCCCGCTGCCCGGTCGTGCCATCCCTGCAATTTGCCCGAGTTGTCGAAGAACGGGGACAGGTAGACCAGGAGCTGGCCGATGCCGCAGAGGAATCCGCCGAGCACGGGGATGATGTAGCGGATGAAGCCGCCGCCGACGCCGGGGGCCCGGCCGTCGGCCTCCTTGACGATCTTCAGGCCGAGCGCCATCTTGCCGAAGGTCGCGCCCTTGACGGCCACCATCAGCCACTCGTAGACGAGGGTGACCAGCGCGATCAGCAGGATGGCCGTGAACAGGGCGCTCATCGTCGCGGCGAAGCTGTCGGCCGCGTCCTGGATGCTCCGGTCGACGCAGGCGTCGTAGCCCGGGTCCGTGTAGGCGCCGCAGTCCTCGATGTTCGAGCCGGCCTCGGCGCTGAGGCCGAGCGCGCTGCCCACACCGGCGATGAGGATGATCGCGTAGATCGCGCCGATGATCGCGCCGTCGATGAGGCGGGCCAGGAACCGCTGCCCCATCGTGGCGATCCGGACGGTGCCCAGGTGGGCGATGTTGATGTAGCCGTTGTTGGCCTGGACCGTGCCGGGCGGCGGGGGGTAGCCGCCGGGCTGCGGCGCGCCCTGCTGCGGGTACCCGTACCCCTGCGGGGGGACGCCCTGCGGCGGAACGCCCTGCTGGGGGTAGCCGTAGCCGGGCTGCTGCGGGGGCTGCTGGCCGTAGGGGTTCGGCGGCTGACCGCCGGGCGGCGGTGGGTAGCTCATGAGTGGTCTCCTCCGAGCGGACGGATGTGGGGACGGTTCGGGGCCGAGGTGTCCGGAGGACGTGCGGGGGACACCGAGCCGCCCCGCGGACGTGCCGCGTGGGAGCAGGTCGTGCGTGAGCATCCCCCCGTGCGCCGTGCCCTCGGCCTCCCTGCGGGCGCGGCGCCGCCGTCCATGCTGGTGAACGGGGGTGACGCTGTCCAGCCAAGATCGGGGACTGTGGCGAATCCGCAACGCACCGGGGACGCCCGCGCCGCTCCCCGTCTCCCGGGAGGCGCGGGACGCCTTCCCGGGACGGCCGGGGCGCCGTCCCCCTCCGGATCCGCGACGCCCCGGTCACGCACCGTACACGCGCCCTCGCCGGAGCGGAGGCGATTGGAGGCGGGGCGCCCGCATCCGGGAGGATGGGGGCCATGACCGCCCAGATTCTCGATGGCAAGGCCACCGCAGCCGCGATCAAGTCCGAACTCGCCGCCCGTGTCGAGGCCCTCAAGGCCCGAGGCGTCCAGCCCGGCCTGGGCACCCTGCTGGTCGGGGACGACGTCGGCAGCCAGAAGTACGTGGCGGGCAAGCACCGCGACTGCGCCCAGGTCGGCATCGCCTCCATCCAGCGCGAACTGCCCGGCACCGCGAGCCAGGAGGACATCGAGGCGGTCGTCCGCGAACTCAACGACGACCCGGCGTGCACCGGCTACATCGTGCAGCTCCCGCTGCCGCGCGGGGTGGACACCAACCGCGTCCTGGAGCTGATGGACCCGGCCAAGGACGCCGACGGGCTGCACCCGACGAACCTCGGCCGCCTGGTGCTGAACGAGCCGGCGCCGCTGCCGTGCACCCCGAACGGCATCATCGAGCTGCTCCGCCGCCACAACGTGGAGATCAACGGGGCGAACGTGGCCGTCGTCGGCCGCGGGATCACCGTCGGCCGCTCCATCGGCCTGCTGCTGACCCGCCGCACCGAGAACGCGACGGTGACCCTCTGCCACACCGGCACCCGCGACCTGGGCGCCAGGCTGCGCGAGGCGGACATCGTGGTGGCGGCGGCCGGGTCGCCGCACCTGATCCTGCCCGAGCACGTCAAGCCGGGCGCCGCCGTGCTGGACGTGGGCGTCAGCCGGGACGCGACGGGGAAGATCGTCGGCGATGTCCACCCGGACGTCGCCGAGGTCGCGGGGTGGCTCTCCCCGAACCCGGGCGGCGTCGGCCCGATGACGCGGGCGATGCTGCTGGCGAACGTCGTCCAGGCCGCCGAACGCGCCGCGGAGGCGGGCAGTGTCGGCTGACACCGGGAGGACCGGGCCGGGGGAGGAGACGGACGGGACGCCGCGCCGCTCGCGCCGGTTCCCCGTGTTCACCCGTGACACCGCTCCTCCCGAGGGCGGCGGGCGGGCGGCCCCCGGCGACGCCCCCGCCCCGGCGCGGCAGTGGCCGATCCTGTGCCTGCTGGCCGGGATGGTCACCGGTCTGCTGGTGACGCTCGGCAGCTTCCGCGCGGGCGTCCTGGTCATCGGCGCGACCCTGCTCGCCGGCGCCGTGCTGCGCTGGACGGTGCCCTCGGTGGGGATCCTGGCGGTGCGCTCCCGCTTCACGGACGTGGTGACGTACGGCGTCCTGGGCACGGTGATCGTGCTGCTGGGGATGATGGCGCAGCCGAATCCCTGGCTGGAGCTCCCCTTCCTGGAGCGGATCGTTCACTTCACGATCCGCTAGTCTTCACCGGCCCGCGGCGGCCCGTTCCCCCCGGTGGGGTACGGGCCGCTCGCATGTACGGGGCCGGGTGGGACAATGTCCCGGATTCGCTTCCGCGCACCCGGCCGGGAACCGCCGTCCCGGTCCTCCGCATCACCGCGGGCACGGTCGGCGCGCGGGCCCGGAGCCGGACGGCACGGGACCGGACGGGCGAGCACGGGTGCACGAGGGGGGCAAATGCCGCTGTGGGAACCGGACGGACGATCCCGGGACCGCGCCGGGACGCGGCCCGGCGGGACCGGGGGGACCGCCGGGGCGGCGGGAGCCGCCGGAACCGGGCAGGCCGGTCAGGCCGAGGGGACCGGGGAGCGGACCATGGCGCTGCGCGTGCCGCGGGACGCCCGGGCCGCGGAACCCGGACGGCCCGCCTCCCCGCACGCCTCCCCACCTGCCTCCCCGCCCTCCCCCCAGCCCGCCGGCCGGGCGTCCGGCGGGCGGCACCGCGCGGCCCCGCCGGAGACCGGGGGACGGAGCCCGGCCGCGGCGCTCGCCGCGGGAGCCGTCAGCGTGCTGGTGCTGGTGGTCCTGGCCGTGTACGTCCTCTCCCAGCGGGAGAACGGCGAGTTCCCCACGATCCGGCCGGCCTCCCCGCACGCCGCGGAGACCGCGGCGGAGGAGACCGCCGACGGTGCGGGCGGCTTCGGCGGGGCGTACGCCCCTTCGGCTGCCACGGCGGTCTCCGAGGCCCCGTCAGCCGGGTGACGGACGTGGCCGGTTCGGGACGGTGACCGGAAGATGCCGGAAGACGGCCGAGAACGACCGGCATGGAGACGGAAATCCGGGGCAGACGCATTCCACAACCCCCCACGGGTGCGGTAACCCCCCGGCAGCCGCCCGCTTCTCCCCCCGGAGCGGGCGGCTGCTTCCGTGCCCGCTCCGTCGGATAGCCTGACGCCAGGTCTCTTGATGTAGAGATACATTGATTGGAGACCCAGCCGCCACTGTCAGGTACTACGGAGACCGCCATGACCCGCACTCCCGTCAATGTCACCGTCACCGGCGCCGCCGGCCAGATCGGCTACGCGCTGCTGTTCCGCATCGCCTCCGGTCACCTCCTCGGCGCGGACGTGCCGGTCGCGCTGCGCCTCCTGGAGATCCCGCAGGGGCTGAAGGCCGCCGAGGGCACCGCCATGGAGCTGGACGACTGCGCCTTCCCGCTGCTGAAGGGCATCGAGATCACCGACGACCCGAACAAGGCGTTCGACGGGGCCAACGTCGCCCTGCTCGTCGGCGCCCGTCCGCGCACCAAGGGCATGGAGCGCGGTGACCTGCTGGAGGCCAACGGCGGCATCTTCAAGCCGCAGGGCAAGGCCATCAACGACCACGCCGCGGACGACGTCAAGGTCCTGGTCGTCGGCAACCCGGCCAACACCAACGCCCTGATCGCCCAGGCCGCCGCGCCCGACGTACCGGCCGAGCGGTTCACCGCGATGACCCGCCTGGACCACAACCGGGCGCTGTCGCAGCTCGCGAAGAAGACCGGCGCCCCGGTGGACGAGATCCGCAAGCTCACCATCTGGGGCAACCACTCCGCGACCCAGTACCCGGACATCTTCCACGCCGAGATCGCCGGCAAGAACGCCGCCGAGACCGTCAACGACGAGAAGTGGCTGGCGGAGGAGTTCATCCCGACCGTCGCCAAGCGCGGCGCCGCCATCATCGAGGCCCGCGGCGCCTCCTCGGCCGCCTCCGCGGCCAACGCCGCCATCGACCACATCCACACCTGGGTCAACGGCACCCCGGAGGGCGACTGGACCTCCATGGCCGTTCCCTCGGACGGCTCCTACGGCGTCCCGGAGGGTCTGATCTCCTCCTTCCCGGTCGTCTGCAAGGACGGCAAGTACGAGATCGTCCAGGGTCTGGAGATCAACGAGTTCTCGCGGACGCGCATCGACGCCTCCGTCAAGGAGCTGGAGGAGGAGCGCGAGGCCGTCCGCGGTCTCGGCCTCATCTGACAGGCTCCGAACGGACCGGCCGGAAACCGCCGGTCCGCACGGCTCGCACGGCCCCGAGGCCCCCGGCTCCCCGCCGGGGGCCTCTTCCGTGTGCCCGGCGACCGCCCGGACGGGCCCGTACACGCATCGGCGAACATGGGCCGTATCGCCCGCTATGACCGTTAATTGCCGACATCACATTGGATTCCTTTACATACCACCCGGTAGATCATGCATCCATTTGTGAGGAGCCCCACTTGTCGGGGATTCCCAGGCATGGATTCCGGCCACCGGGGCAGGGCTCGGTCTCGTTCGGCTCCGGCCGGACACCGGAAACACCCCGTGAGGAAGGCAGTGCACACCGTGTCGGCAACCGAGACGATGTACATCGACGGCCGCTGGCGCCCGGCCGCATCAGGCGCCACCAGGGAGATCCTCGATCCGGCCGACGCGACGGTGCTCGCGGTCGTCTCCGAGGGCGGCGCCGAGGACACCGACGCCGCCGTCGAGGCCGCCCGCCGCGCCTTCGACACCGGCGACTGGCCCCGCACCCCCACCGCCGAGCGGGCGGCGCTGCTGCGCCGCGTCGCCGACCTCCTCCAGCGGGACCGCGAGGAGATCGCGCTCACCGAGTCCCGCGACACCGGCAAGACCCTGGAGGAGGGCCGCACCGACGTCGACGACGTCACCGCCGCCTTCCGCTACTTCGCCGACCTGGCGGTGAACACCTCGGGCGGACGCGTGGTCGACGCGGGCAGCGCGGACGTCCACAGCGTCGTCGTCCACGAACCGGTCGGGGTCTGCGCCCTGATCACCCCCTGGAACTACCCCCTCCTCCAGGCGAGCTGGAAGATCGCCCCGGCGCTCGCCGCGGGCAACACCCTCGTCGTCAAGCCCAGCGAGATCACCCCGCTGTCCACGGTCCACCTGCTGCGGCTGCTGGCCGAGGCGGGGCTCCCGGCGGGCACGGCCAACCTCGTCACCGGCCCCGGCGACCCGGTCGGCGCCCGGATGTCCTCCCACCCCGGCGTGGACCTCGTCTCCTTCACCGGCGGCCTGGCCAGCGGCACCAAGGTCGCCGCCGCGGCGGCCGCGACCGTGAAGAAGGTCGCCCTGGAACTGGGCGGCAAGAACCCCAACGTCGTCTTCGCCGACGCCTGCGCCACCGACGAGGGCTTCGACACCGCCGTCGACCAGGCCCTCAACGCCGCGTTCATCCACAGCGGCCAGGTCTGCTCGGCCGGCAGCCGCCTCATCCTGGAGGAGTCGGTCCACGACCGCTTCGTCACCGAACTGGCCCGCCGCGCCCGCCTCATCCGGCTGGGCCGCGGCACCGAGCCCGGCGTCGAGTGCGGCCCGCTGGTCTCCCAGCAGCAGCTCGACAAGACCGAGGCGTACGTGGCGTCCGCGCTGGCCGAGGGCGCGGTGCTGCGCTGCGGCGGAAAGCGGCCCGAGCCGTCGGAGACGCGCCCGTCCACCGGCTACTTCTACGAGCCCACCGTGCTCGACCGCTGCACCCGCGAGATGCGGGTGGTCCGCGAGGAGACCTTCGGCCCGATCCTGACCGTGGAGACCTTCCGCACCGAGGACGAGGCCGTGGCCCTGGCCAACGACACCGAGTACGGCCTGGCGGGCGCCGTCTTCTCCGCCGACACCGCCCGCGCCCGCCGGGTGGCCGCCCGGCTGCGCCACGGCACCGTGTGGATCAACGACTACCACCCGTACCTCCCGCAGGCCGAATGGGGAGGGTTCGGAAAGTCCGGCGTCGGACGGGAGCTCGGCCCCACGGGGCTCGACGAGTACCGCGAGGCCAAGCACGTCTACGAGAACCTGCGGCCCGCCCCGGTCCGCTGGTTCGCCGGCTGAACGCGCCCGCGTCCCCGACCCTCCACACCCCCGGGACCCCCTGACACCCCCTGACATTCCTGACACACCGGAACGCGGACGGGGGACGACACCAGGCGCCCCGTCCGCACCCCCTACTGGAGCAACACCCATGACCAGCCATGCCCACACCTACGACTACGTCGTGATCGGCGGCGGTACGGCCGGATCGGTGATCGCCTCCCGGCTCGCCGAGGACCCCGACACCACCGTCGCCGTCATCGAGGGCGGCCCCTCCGACATCGACCGGGAGGACGTGCTGACCCTGCGCCGCTGGCTCGGCCTGCTCGGCGGCGACCTCGACTACGACTACCCCACCACCGAGCAGCCGCGCGGCAACTCCCACATCCGGCACAGCCGCGCCCGCGTGCTCGGCGGCTGCTCCTCGCACAACACCCTGATCTCCTTCAAGCCGCTGCCGTCGGACTGGGAGGAGTGGGAGGCCGCCGGCGCCAAGGGCTGGAACGCCATCGCGATGGAGCCCTACTACCACCGGCTGCGCAACAACATCGTCCCCGTCGACGAGAAGGACCGGAACGCCATCGCCCGCGACTTCGTCGACGCCGCCCAGGCCGCGCTCGGCGTGCCGCGCGTGGAGGGCTTCAACGCCAAACCGTTCCACGAGGGCGTCGGCTTCTTCGACCTCGCCTACCACCCGGAGACCAACAAGCGCTCCTCGGCGTCCGTCGCCTACCTCCACCCCCACATGGAGGCCGGCGACCGCCCCAACCTCCACCTGTGGCTGGAGACCTGGGCGTACCGCCTGGAGTTCGGCGGCGACGACGGCCGCCGCGTCACCGGCGTCCACGTCCGCACCGCGGACGGGGAGGAGACGCTGATCCGCGCCGGCCGCGAGGTGGTGCTGTGCGCGGGCGCCGTGGACACCCCCAGACTGCTGCTGCTCTCCGGCGTCGGACCGGCCGGCGACCTGGAGGCGCTGGGCATCCCCGTCGTCCACGACCTGCCGGGCGTCGGCGAGAACCTGCTCGACCACCCCGAGTCCGTCATCGTCTGGGAGACCGACGGGCCGATACCCGAGAACTCGGCGATGGACTCCGACGCGGGCCTGTTCGTCCGGCGGGACCCGAACTCGCCCGGCCCGGACCTGATGTTCCACTTCTACCAGATCCCCTTCACCGACAACCCCGAGCGGCTGGGGTACGAGAAGCCCGCCCACGGCGTGTCGATGACCCCCAACATCCCCAAGCCCCGCAGCCGCGGCCGGCTCTACCTCACCAGCGCCGACCCGTCCGTCAAACCGGCCCTGGACTTCCGGTACTTCACCGACGAGGAGGACTACGACGCCCGCACCCTCGTCGACGGCATCCGCATCGCCCGGGAGATCGCCGCGACCGAGCCGCTGGCGTCCTGGCTCAAGCGCGAGGTCTGCCCGGGGCCGGACATCACCTCCGACGAGGAACTGAGCGAGTACGCCCGCAAGGTCGCGCACACCGTCTACCACCCCGCCGGCACCTGCCGGATGGGCGCGGCCGACGACGAACTGGCCGTCGTCGACCCGAGCCTGCGCATCCGCGGCCTGGACGGCGTCCGCATCGCCGACGCGTCGGTGTTCCCCACCATCACCGCCGTCAACCCCATGATCGGCGTGCTCATGGTCGGGGAGAAGGCCGCCGACCTGCTCCGCGACGACCGGCCGGAGCCCGGGGCCGCACCGGAATCCGAAGCCCCCGCCACGACACCGGGAGGTGCCGCATGACCGCCGCGACGACCACCGAGACGACCACCGGAACGACCACCGGGACGACCACCGGCCGGGTGTTCTCCGTCCGCGGCCTGTGGAAGGTCTTCGGCCCCGGGGCCGACCGCGTCCCCGGCGACGAGTCCCTGACCGGGCTGTCCGCCGCCGAGGTCCGCGAGCGGACCGGCTGCACCGCCGCCGTCCGCGACGTCTCCTTCGACGTCGCCCGCGGCGAGGTGTTCGTCGTCATGGGCCTGTCCGGCTCCGGCAAGTCCACCCTCGTGCGCTGCCTGACCCGGCTCGTCGAACCCACCAGCGGCACCCTCCGCATCGACGGCGAGGACGTCCTCGCCATGGACCGGGGCCGGCTGCGCGAACTGCGCCGCCGCCGCGCCGCCATGGTCTTCCAGCACTTCGGGCTGCTGCCCCACCGCAGTGTGCTCGACAACGTCGCCTACGGGCTGGAGATCCAGGGCGTGGGGAAGGCCGAACGCCGCGCCCGCGCCGCCGAGATGATCGAGAAGGTCGGCCTCGCCGGACTCGCCGGCCGCCGCCCCGGCCAGCTCTCCGGCGGCCAGCAGCAGCGCGTCGGCCTGGCCCGCGCCCTCGCCGTCGACCCCGAAGTGCTGCTGTTCGACGAGCCGTTCAGCGCCCTGGACCCGCTGATCCGCCGCGACATGCAGGAGGAGGTCATCCGCCTCCACCGCGAGGAGGGCCGCACGATGGTCTTCATCACCCACGACCTGACCGAGGCGCTGCGCGTCGGCGACCGCATCGCGCTGATGCGCGACGGCGAGATCGTCCAGCTCGGCACCCCCGAGGAGATCGTCGCCGAACCGGCCGACGACTACGTCCGCGACTTCGTCCGCGACGTGCCCCGCGAACAGGTCGTCACCGTCCGCCGCGCCATGCGCCCGGCGCTGGCCGGCGAGGCCGACACCGGGGTCGCCCTCGCCCCCGGCACCGTCGTCGCCGACGCCATCGAGGCCGTGGCGCGCAGCGGCGGACACGCCCGCGTCGTACGGGACGGCCGCCTCCTCGGCGTCGTCGACCACGCCCGGCTGCTGGCCGTCGTCGCCGGACTGGACCCCGATGCCGGAGGGGCCGGCACCGGCGGCCGGGAGGTGGTGGCCGGATGACGGCCGTCGCGCCCACCCCCTCCACGACCCCGAAGTCCCCGGGCACCCCGGACACCCCGGAGTCCCCGGACACCCCGGAGGAACGGGCCGCGTCCGCCGAGGCGGGCCGGCGGAAGAAACCCCCGGCGCCGCCGGGCGCCCCGCGCCGCCTCGCCGACCGCGTCGGCGGACGGACCACCGGGCGGAAACTCCTCGTCCTCGCCCTCCTCGCCGCCGTCGCGGTCCCCGCGGCCGCCACCCTGTGGGGCAGCGGAAGCTGGCCCACCGCCCTGACCTACGACGTGCGGGCGCCGCTGGACGCGCTGAACGGCTGGATCGTCGACAACCGCGAATCCCACTGGCTGTTCCTCTACTTCCTGCTGCACATCAGCAACAACACCCAGTACGCCGTCGACGGCGTGTTCGCCTTCCTCGACGGGCTCGGCTGGCTGGGCGTGACCGCCGCCGCCGTGACCGCCGCCTGGTACGCGGGCGGCGCGGACCTCGGCCGTCGCGCCCTGCGCACCGCCGCCACCGCCCTGGGCGCCTTCGCGGCGATCGGCCTGCTGGGCATGTGGGAGCCCGCCATGGACACCCTGGCGCTGATGGTCGTCGCGGTCGCCGCCTCCGCCGTCCTCGGCGCCCTCCTCGGCCTGCTCGCCGGCGTCTCCGACCGCTGCGAGAAGCTGCTGCGCCCGGTGTTCGACACCATGCAGGTGATGCCGGCGTTCGCCTACCTGCTGCCGTTCGTCCTCCTCTTCGGCATCGGCGCCCCCTCGGCCCTGATCGCCACCGTCATCTACGCGGCCCCGCCCATGGCCCGGCTCACCTCGCTCGGCCTGCGCGAGGCCGACCCGGCCGTGCTGGAGGCGTCCACCTCGCTGGGCGCGAACCCCTGGCAGCGGCTGTGGACGGCCCGGCTGCCCCTGGCCCGCAGGCAGATGCTGCTGGGCCTCAACCAGACGATCATGATGTGCCTGTCGATGACCGTCCTCGCCTCGGTGATCGGCGCGGGCGGCCTGGGCGACGAGGTCTTCACGGCCCTGTCCAGGGTGGACGTCGGCCAGGCGCTCGCCCCCGGCGTCGCCATCGTGCTGATCGCGGTCTGGCTGGACCGCACGACCGCCGCCGCCGGAGCACGGCTGGACGACACGTCCCCGTCCGGCCCCGCGGGCCGGGGACGCGCCTGGTCCGTCCGGGCCGGCGCCCTCGCCGCGGTCGCCGCCGCCGCGGCGGCCGGCGCCGCCGTCGGCAGGGACTGGCCGGGGAGCTGGACCGTCAGCGTGTCCGTCCCCGTCAACACCGCCGTCACCTGGGTCACCGAGCACCTCGGCTCGGGCATCCCCGTCGTCGGCGGCACCATCGCCTGGTCCGAGAACTTCGCCCGCTGGGTCCTCAACCCGCTGCGCGACGGGCTCCAGGGCACTCCCTGGTGGCTGCTGCTCCTGGCCGTCGCGGCCCTCGCGCTGGCGGCCGGCACCTGGCGCACCGCCCTGACCGCCACCGCCGCGCTGGCGGCGGTCGGCGTGATGGGGCTGTGGTCCGGCTCGCTCGACACCCTCTCCCAGGTGCTCGCCGCGCTGGCCCTCACCCTCCCGCCGGGCTTCGCCATCGGCGTCCTGGCCGCCCGCGCGGCCCGGGTGGAGCGGGCGATCCGCCCGGTGCTCGACGTGATGCAGACGATGCCGCAGTTCATCTACCTGATCCCGGTGGTGGCGCTGTTCAACGCCAGCCGCACCGCGGCCATCATCGCGGCCGTCGTCTACGCGCTGCCCGCCGTCGTCCGCATCACCGTCCAGGGCGTCCGGCAGATCGACCCCGGCGCCCTGGAGGCGGCCCGCTCCATGGGCGCCTCCCCGCTCCAGCAGCTGTGGCAGGTCCAGCTCCCGCTGGCCCGGCCCGCCCTGCTCCTGGCCGTCAACCAGGGCCTCGTCCTCGTCCTGGCCATCGTCGTCATCGGCGGCCTGGTGGGCGGCGGCGCGCTCGGCTACGACGTCGTCTACGGCCTCCAGAAGAGCGAACTCGGCGTCGGCCTCACCGCCGGCGCGGCCATCGTCTGCCTCGGCGTCGTCCTGGACCGGATCACGCAGCCCGCCGCGGCCCGGCGGCCCGGCGGCCGGTGACGGGCCCCGGCGGGGACCCCGGTCCCCGCCGGAACCGGCACCACGGACGACACCGCGGAAGGACACCCGACATGAACACCAGACACGTCCGCACCACCCTGGCCGCCGGGGCGAGCGCCCTCGCCACGGCGCTCCTCGGCGCCTGCGGAGCCGCCGACACCAACATCTCCGCGAGCGACGGCATCGTCACCATCGCCGTCCCCTCCTGGGTGGGCGCCGAGGCCAACGCCGCCGTCGCCAAGCACGTCCTGGAGAAGGAGCTCGACACCAGGGTCAAGATCATCCAGATGGACGAGCCGGTCGCCTGGGACGCCCTCGGCAGCGGCAAGGTCGACGCCCTCCTGGAGGACTGGGGCGGCGTCTCCAAGAAGGAGGAGCTCTACGTCGAGGAGAAGAAGACCGTCGTCCCCGGCGGCGACCTCGGCGTGGTCGGCCACATCGGCTGGTTCGTCCCGAAGTACTTCGCCGACGAGCACCCCGACGTCACCCACTGGAAGAACCTGAACAAGTACGCCGACGAGCTGAGGACCACCGAGAGCGACGGCAAGGGCCAGATCCTGGAGGGCTCGCCCTCGTACACCACCCACGACGACGCGATCATCGAGAACCTCGGCCTGGACCTGAAGACCGTCTACGCGGGCAGCGAGGCCGCCCAGATCACCCAGATCAGGAAGTACGTCAAGGAGAAGAAGCCGTTCCTGACGTACTGGTGGACGCCGCAGTGGCTGAACGCCGAGGTCGAGATGGTCGAGGTCGAGCTGCCCGAGTACACCGAGGGCTGCGACGCCGACCCGGAGAAGGTCGCCTGCGCCTATCCCGAACTGCCGCTGCAGAAGTACCTCAACGCCGACTTCGCCGAGAAGGGCGGCGACGCCGCGGAGTTCATCAAGAGGTTCCGCTGGTCTACCGAGCAGCAGAACCAGGTCGCCAAGTGGATCGCCGGCGACGGCATGTCGTCGGAGGCCGCGGCGGCGAAGTGGGTGGAGGAGAACAGGGACACCTGGGAGAAGTGGCTCCCGAAGTGACCCGGCCCACGCCGTGAGTCCGCGGGCCCGGAACGCGCACGCGTTCCGGGCCCGCGGTGTTCCCGGCCGGCCCGGTGGAGGGAACCGGGGGCCGGAATGGGATTGCCTGTCTCCGGCGAACCGACAGAATTGGCCGCAGTGCTCGACCGGGAGGGACGATGACCATGGGAACCGCAGGCCTGGAGACCCAGCCCAGCGCGACGACGTACGAACTGGGCGATCTCGTTGCACAGGCCTGGAGCGGAAAGGTGCACGTCCCCCACTTCCAGCGTGATTTCCGCTGGACGACCAAGGACGTGCTGAGGCTGTTCGACAGCATCGTCAAGGGCTACCCGATCGGGAACCTGCTCCTCTGGGTCCGCCGCACACCCGAGCGCTCCTTCACGCTCGGCTCCCTCCGGATCGACGCCCCGGCCTACGAGGAGGCGTTCTGGGTGGTCGACGGCCAGCAGCGCATCACCAGCCTCGCCAACGCCCTCCATCCCGAGGGGCACCTGCACGACCCGTTCGCCGTCTACTACGACCTCGCGGAGCGGAAGTTCATCTCGCAGCCGAAGACGCGCGAGCCGCAGCACGTCGCCCTGCCCATCCTCTTCGACCTGAAGAGGCTCCTCGCCTGGTTCCGCACCGAGGGCGAGGCCGTTCTGCACCTCTTCGACGAGGCGGACCGGGTCGCGACGGCGCTCCGGCAGTACAAGGTGCCCGCCTACCTCGTCCGGCAGGACGACCTCGACGTCCTGACCGACATCTTCGACCGGATGAACAACTACGGGAAGCGGCTCAACCGCGCCGAGATCTTCTCCGCCCTGTACGCGGGGCCGGAGGACGGTGCGGAAGAGCGTCTGAACCTGTCCCGCATCGCGGACAGGCTGGCGTCGCGGACCGGGTTCGGCACCATAGACACGGACACCATCCTCGCTTCCATCCTGGCCCGGCGAGGGCCGGACCCCGCCCGGGACATCCGCAACGAGTTCACGTCCGCCGGCCGCCGGACGGCGCCGGAGTTCGAGAACGAGGACCAGGACACCGCGTACGCCGAGGGCGAGGAGGCGCTTGTCCGTGCGATCTCCTTCCTGCAGAACGAGGCCGGCGTCCCGCATCTCTCCCTGCTCGCCTACCGGGCACTCCTCGTCGTACTGACCCGCTTCTTCGCGCACTTCCCCGCGCCCGAGGCCAACACACTGCGCCTGCTGCGGCGCCTGTACTGGAGGGTGGCGGTGTCGGGCCCGGCCGTGTTCAAGGGGAGTTTCACGCAGGTCAGCCGAGTGCTGTGTGCCCGGATCCGCAAGGGGGACGAGCACGGTTCGGTCAGGGGCCTGATGGACACCATGGCCGAGGCTCCCCGCTCCCTCCCGACCGTCGAGCGGTTCCGCACCAACGAGGCGGCGGCGAAGATAATCCTCAGCGCGTGGTGGTCGCTGCGCCCGCGTTCCCTCATGACGGGCGAGCCGTACGACGCCCAGGACCTCTCGACACTGCTCGGAGACCAGAAGACGGCGGCCACGGCGGCACACGTGATCTTTCCGCGGGGGCTGACCGCTCAGCAGCAGCTGTACGCGGGCAACCGGATCTTCCTTCCCACGGCCACCGATCCGGTGTCGGAGATCCCGGTGATGCTGATGCGCCAGCCCATCGACCTCGACGACCGGACCTGGGACGCCGTCCTCGCCTCGCACGTCATGAACCGCGAGGCGACCGGGCTCCTGGCCGACGGCGATCGCGAGGGCTTCCTGCACATCAGGCAGGAGCTGATCGCGGGGCAACTGTCGGACTTCCTCGATCGCATGGCGGAATGGGACTACGAGGACACACCGTCGCTGGAGACGCTCGACTTCGACAACCTCGACGAGCTGGAGGGCGGTGACGACCACTCGCTCTGATCCGGCACACCGCTCACACAGAACAGGGAAACACCGGGGATGAACGCCCTCAAGGAGAAGTACTACGCCGTTCTCCTGCACGGACGCCGGATCGGAACGCTCTGCCAGAGGGGCGACCACACCCGTTTCGTCATGAACGACTCATGCCTGGAGGACCCCTCACGGCCTGTTCTCGGTCTTCGGTTCGAAGAGAATCTGCGCGCCCCGTACGCATCGGCTCTGCGCCTTCCCCGATGGTTCTCCAACCTCCTGCCGGAAGGCCCGCTGCGCGAATGGATCGCCGACGACCGGGGAGTCTCGCTGGACCGGGAGATGGAACTCCTCGCGCAGGTCGGGCACGACCTGCCGGGGGCCGTTCAGGTGTTGCCCGCCGAAGGACCGGACGACGGCTGGGAATGGCCTGAAGGCCTGGAGTCGGGCATGCGGCCGGGGGGATCCCACGGATTCCCCTCCGATTCGCCGTGGCGCTTCTCCCTGGCCGGCGTCGCCCTGAAGTTCTCGATGCTGGCCCGCGGCGACCGGCTCACCGTACCCGCGGCAGGCGAGTACGGCGACTGGCTGGTGAAGTTCCCCGACTACCGGCATCCGGACGTGCCCCGCAACGAGTTCACCATGATGTCCTTGGCCGGGGATGTGGGCCTGGACGTACCCGACGTGCGACTGCTGCACCGCGACGAGCTCGACGGCCTGCCCGACCGGATGTGGCCGAACGACGAGGTGTGGGCCTACGCCGTACGGCGCTTCGACCGGTGCGCGGACGGAACCCGGGCCATGGTCCACATCGAGGACTTCGCGCAGGTGAGGGACAAATACCCACAGGACAAGTACCAGTCGACCTTCGAGACCGTGGCCGCCGTCTCCTATCGCGGGCACGATCTGGAATCGCTGCGGGAGACCGTGCGGCGCATCGCTTTCTCGGTCACCATCGGGAACGGGGACGCCCACCTGAAGAACTGGTCGCTGATCTACCGCGACCGACGTGTCCCCTCTCTGGCTCCGGTCTACGACCTGGTCTCCACCGTTCCGTACGCTCCGGCCGACGAGCCCGAGGACATGGGTTTGAAGTTCGGAGGGAGCAAGCGTTTCGAGACGGTCCGTCCCGCCACGTTCGACCGGCTCGAGTCGGCACTGGACCGGAGGTTCGGTGTGTCGGACGGGCGCCTCTCCGACGTGGCCGTGGACACCGTCCGCCGGGTGCGGGAGGCGTGGCCGAGGCATGAGGAGCGACTCGCGGTCAATCCCGCCCTCCGCGAAGCGGTGGACGCCTGGATCCGCCAGTCCACGTGGCGGTTCCTCCAGAAGGCCTGACACCCGCCGGCACTCCGGCCCCTTGGGGATCGGACCGTCCGGCCGCGGGCCCGGGACGCGCGCCGACGCCCGTCGGCTTCTCCTCTTCCGCCTGCCCCTCTCACTCCCCGCCGGCGACGAACGAGCCCATGCCCGGCCTTGTGGTGATCAGGCCCTCCTCGCGCAGGGCCGCCGTCGCCTTCCTGACCGTGACCCGTGCGTCCCCGAATTCCGCTTCGAGCCGCACTTCGGAGATCAGGTGACGGGGCGGGTAATCGCCGCTGCGGATGCGCTCCCGGACCACGTCGGCGATCTGCTCCCACTTCGGACGGGTCGGGTCGAACTCGAAATCGGTCACCTGCCGAAGGTACGTACCGGCACACACCTGGACATAGAAGCTCACGCCTATAGCTATGAGTAGACAGGGGTATACAGGTCTTCTAGGCTCGGCACAGAGAACCCCCGCGACCGCTGCAACCGGTCCGGGGGCGTGGCCACCAACTTCCAAGGAGTTGATGACGTGCGCGACCTTATCGCGTCCGCCCGGGGCCGGACACGCGGCTCCGTCCTGATCCGCCTGCTCACCCGGCTGTTTCCGGCCACAGGACGGCACCGGAGGAGGTCCGTGTGCCGGCCGTGCGCCGCCCGGCCCGTGCCGGCCGCCGTCCAGGGTTCCCCGGCCGTCCGCAGTCCCGCGCGGCGGTCGCCGTACAGCAGCGAGCAGACCCGGCCGCTGCGCGGGGAGGAGACAGCGCTGGTGCGGCCGTACTGGACCGCGCACGAGCGGGCCGTACGGCGGCGCCGCCGCCGGGTGCTGTGGCTGGCCACGGTGGGGCTGGACCTGGACACCCGCAACATCCACGCCCGCCCCGCGACGGCGGGAGGTGCCCGGTGGTGAGCCGGCCGGAGTACCGGTCCGCGCCCTGCGTCATCGGCCTCCACGCGGACTGCGCCGACGCCGAGCCGTACGACAGCGGCGTGCCCGGGGTGCACCACCTGGCGTGCGCCTGCACCTGCCACCCGGCGCCCCTGCCGCACCCCGAACCGCCGCGGAAGGACGAAGGGGGCTGGTACCGGCTGTGCTGGACCGTCCGGCACCACGATCCCCTGGTGCCGAGGGTGGCCTACGGGGTGCTGGTCGGGCGGGACGTGCCCGCGCTGCTGCGCGGCATGCGCGGCTGCCTGTCCCCACTGGCCTACCACGATCCGGCCCGGGTCCGGGCGGCGGCCGGCGCCCCCGGCGGCTGGCGGTACGAGACGGCGGCCGTCACCGTCCACGCCCACCGCCTCGCCGGCCGGGCCGAGGACGCGCCCCCGCTCGCCTGCCCGCTGCGGAAGGAGGGGCGGGAGTGATGTCCCACGAACGGCCCCGCCGGCGCCTGGAGTCGTGCGCCTGGACCACTCTGCTGGTCGCCGCCTCCACCCTCGCCCTGGTCCTGCTCCTCCAGGCCGCCCACCGCACCGGCTGACGACCGCCCGCGCCCGGGCGGCGTGCGCCGATAGATTGACCACATGGCACGCAGGGTCAAGAGCGTCACCGTCAGCGGCTACAAGTCGATCAGGGAAGTCGAACTGGCCCTGGGCCCGATCACCGTCCTCGTCGGTCCCAACGGCGCGGGCAAGAGCAACTTCATCGAGGCGGTGGAACTGCTCGGGCGCATCGCCGACGGGGACCTGCGGATGGAGGTCGGGCTGCGCGGTGGAGCGGAGGCCATGCTCCACGACGGTGCGAAAGGACCCGCCGCGCGCATCAGACTGCGGGTGGAAGCGGGCGAGGGGAACCTGGACAACGCCTATGAAGCGGTCCTGGTGCCCGCCGCACAAGGAGAGCTGGTCTTCGAACGCGAAGTCGTGGAGTTCCACGACACCGCCCTGTACGAGCAGCCGTGGAACCGGATCATCGGCCGGGGGAACCGCGAGTCGCGGCTTTCCGAGGTGGCCGGGGAGGGACCGCGCGAGGCCGGCGGCGTCGCCCGGCACACGCTCTCGATACTGCGCGGCTGCCGGGTCTACCACTTCCACGACACGACCCCCAACGCCCCCGTGAAGCAGGCGGGTTACGCATCCGATTCGGAAACCCTGCACCCTGACGCGGGCAACCTCGCGCCCTTCCTGCTGAGGCTGAGGGAGGAGCACTCGGGGGAGTACCGGAAGATCGTGCGCACGATCCGCTCCGTCGCGCCGTTCTTCCGCGACTTCACGCTCGCCGAGGACACCGGTGGGCGAGTGCGTCTGAGGTGGAAGCAGATCGGTTCCGACACCGTCTTCCCGGCGGAGGCGCTCTCCGACGGCACGCTGCGGTTCGTGTGCCTGACCGTGCTCCTCCTCCAGCCGAACCCACCGGCGCTGCTGGTCCTGGACGAGCCCGAACTGGGCCTGCACCCGTCCGCGATCAGAGTCCTGGCGGAGTCGCTCCGCTCGGCCGCGACGCGCAGCCAGATCCTCGTGGCCACCCAGTCCGTCACCCTGCTCGACGAGTTCGGACTGGACGAACTCGTCGTCGCCGAGCGGGTCGACGGTGCGACGGAACTCAGACGGCCGGACCCGGAGGAGCTGGCGGCCTGGCTCGACGACTACTCGCTGGGAGACCTCTGGCTGAAGAACCTCCTGGGCGGACGCCCCAGGCCCGAGCGGAAGCGGCGGGGGTGACCGGGATGCGGCAGGTCTGCGTACTGGTGGAGGGCCAGACGGAGGAGAACGTCGTCATGAGGGTCCTCCAGCCGGAACTGAGCGAACGGGGTGTGTGGCTCACCCCGGTGGTGCTCAAGACGCGCCGGGCGGCGGGACAACCGCACAATCGCGGAGGGGTGAGCAGGTGGTCGAGGATCGAGTACGACATCCGGGCGCTGCTGCGGAACTCGGCGGTCGACACGGTGACCACCATGCTCGACTTCTACGGGCTGCCCTCCGACACCCCCGGATGCTCCGGCCTCCCCGCGGGTGACGCGTACGCCCGGGTGGCGCACGTGGAGAAGGCCATGGCGGAATCCATCGGAGACACCCGGTTCCTCCCCTTCCTGGTCCTGCACGAGACGGAGGCGTGGGTGCTGGCCGCGGCCCGGGAACTCGCGGAGCTGGTCGAGTCGCCGAGGTTGGCGGACACACTGGAGAAGCAGATCAAGGCCGCGGGCGGCCCCGAACTCGTCAACGACGGACCCCGGACGGCACCGTCGAAACGGATCCTGAAGGCATACCCCGGATACCACAAGGTCGTGGACGGCCCCGACGCGATCGAGCTCCTCGGCCTCGACGCGCTGCGCGCCGTCTGCCCGCACCTCGACGCCTGGCTGGGACGTCTGGAGTCGTCCGAGCGCTGATCCGCCCGCTTGGACCACGGAACCCGCCCGGGCGTGGTCGTCCGGGCGTGGTCGTCCGGGCGGGAGGAACCCCTTCCCGCCCGGACGCGGGCCGAACACGGCGGTTCAGACCCGTTCCGTCCGCCCGGTGGCGTGGACGGGGGGCGGGCGCGACGGCGGGGGAGGAGCGGCGGATCAGGTCGGGCAGGAGAGTGGCCAGACCGGCGAGGGCCATGACGGCACCGAGCCAGAGGGGGAGCGCGCAGCCCCCAGGCGTCGATGAAGACGGCCTTCCGGTTCGCGTGGGCGTTCACGGTGCCGAGTTCTCCTTAGGGTCGGTGGTGAGCAGGTCGAGGACGCCGTGGATGTCCTCGTCGCCGTGGCCGTCGGCGACCCGGCGTTCCACGAGCCTCATCAGGGGGAGGATCAGGTCCGGGCGGACGCCCAGTTCCTCGCCGGTGTCCAGGAAGTTGGCGAAGGCCGCCGCCTGCATGGCGAGCGGGGAGCCGGCCGGGCCCCCGTGCTCCCCGGTGTCCGCGTACTCGGCGATCCGCGGCAGTGCGGCGTCCGCCATGGTCTTGATCCAGGAGGAGAGCATCGGCGCGAAGTCCCGCGCCCCGACGCCCGCCGCGCGGACCAGGGCGGTGGCGTGGAGGAGGCCGGAGAACATCCCGTACATGCCGGTGAGGAGCGCCAGGTCGTGCAGCGGCGCCAGGCCCGGGTCGGAGCCGAGGTGGGTGGCGGTGCCCAGTACCTCCAGCGTCGTCCGGTGGCGGGCGAAGGCCTCGGGCGAGCCGCTGTAGAGGATCAGGGAGCGGGGGGTGCCGATGAGCGGGGGGACGGCCATGATCCCGCCGTCGAGGTACTCGGCGCCGTGCCCGGCCACCAGCCCGGCGGCCTCCCCGGCCTGCATCGGGGTGCCGTTGGTGAGGTTGACCACCGTCCGCCCCGCCAGGGCGGCGCCCGCGGGGGCGAGGAGGTGGTGGACGGCGGCGTAGTCCAGGACGCACACCACCACCAGCGGGCTCGCCGCCACCGCCTCGGCGGGCGTGGCGGCCCGGACGGCGCCCCGCTCCACCAGCGGCCCGGCCTTCTCCGGCGATCGGTTCCACACGGTGACCGGGTGCCCGGCGGCCAGGAACGCCCCGGCCAGCGCGGACCCCATCCTCCCCAGGCCGATCACCGTCACCGGTGTCCGGTCGCCGTCCACAGGGACAGTGCTCATCGTGTACTCCCGCCTCGGTCGGTTCGTCAGGATTCGTTCGCGCCGCGCACCAACGATCCTCGTTTCTTCCTGACCGGACGACAAGTACCTACTATGAAGTGCGGTACTCACCAAAAGGTAAGCAATGGGCCGGACAAGGGAGTGAGCGGGACATGGGTGCGAAGCGAGGACCCTTCAGCTGCGGTCTGGACGCCGCCGTGGCCGTCGTCGGCGGCAAGTGGAAGCCGCTCATCCTGTGGGAGCTGCACGACGGGGCGCGGCGGTTCGGCGAACTGAGGCGGTCGCTGCGGGGCATCAGCGAGAAGATGCTGATCCAGCAGCTGAGGGAGCTGGAGGCGGACGGCATCGTCCACCGCGAGGTCTACCGGGAGGTCCCGCCGAGGGTCGAGTACTCCCTGACGGAGGCGGGGTCCTCCCTCAACAAGGCGCTGCTGCCGCTCGGCGACTGGGGCGAGGAGCACATGGACCACATCACGGCGGTCCGCGGAGCCTGACCGTCCGCGCGGCGGTCCGCGCGGGCGGCCGGCGCGTGGTCCGGCCGGGGCCGGACCGCCCCCGCGGGAGCGGTCCGGCGGGGCGGGACACCGGCCGGGGCGCGGCCTCAGAAGTCGGCCCGCACCTGCTCGTCGACCCTGCCGACGGACTCCAGGCCGTACATCTCGGTGTACCGGTCGCGGAGGTACTCGATGTCGGCGTCGCGGGCCTCCGCCGTCTCCCTGGGGTAGAGCAGGATCAGCTCGTAGGAGCGTTCGCCGTTGATGGAACCGGTCCTGTCGCGCCACTGGCCGTAGCCCTCCTGGAGGGTCAGGCCGTCGGGGAAGCGCGGGGTGACGTACTCGTCCAGGAAGTCCATGAACTGCTCCTCGGTGATCGGGGGCTCGCCGTTGTGGCGGCCGGTGCCGAAGAAGAGCTGGGTGCGCACGTACGGCCTGGTGTGGGCGGACGCGCCCGGCCGGGACGCCTCGGCGCGGGCGGCGGGTCTGTCGTCCCGCTCCTGGAGCGCCGTCGTGAAGGCGGTGGACGCGCCCGCCGCGCAGACGAGGGCGGCCAGCAGGACGGCGAGGCGGGTGCGGCGGGTGCGGCGGGACGTGTGCGGCGTCATCGGGACTCCGGGGGTTCGGTGGGCAGGTGGTGGACATGTCCTTCACCGGGCCGCTCGCGGGGGAGTTCCCGCGCGAGCAGCTCGGCCAGGTCTCGGGCGGTGCCGCGGAGCCCGCGGGGCACGCGGCGGCCCGCCGCGACGGCGGCGGTCGCCTGTCGCAGGGAGTTCAGGGCCCGTACGGACCCCATGCGGGGGGCGCTCCCGGCCAGGGCGGACAGCCAGGCGTCCGCCTCGCGCCACGCGCCCGCGCGGGCCAGGACACGGCCGAGGTCGGCGGCGAACAGGGCGCGGTAGGCGGGGCCGCCGTCGGACGACACGGCCGCGTGGAGCAGGGCCGCGGCCCCCTCCGCGTCCCCCAGGTCGGCGAGGGCGAGCCCGTGGTGGCCGTCCAGCTCGGCGCGGTCGAACCACCAGCTCCAGGCGGGGTCCCGGTCCGAGGGGCCGTCCGCGGACATCTCCCGGGCGGCGTCCAGGGAGCGCAGCGCCTCCGCCCTCCTGCCGAGCTGGGCGTGCGCCCGCGCCTCGCGCACGTGGAACAGCGCGGCCACCCGAGGCGGCAGGTCCCTCCGGGCCAGGACGGCGGAGGAGGTGCGCAGGGAGGCGAGGGGGCGTTTGAGGTGGGCCTGCTGCATGCTCAGCACGGACAGGACCAGCAGCTCGATGGAGCGCTCCTCCTCGGGGAGGCGCCGCGCCAGGGCGAGCGCCCGCCGGTTGAGGCGGTACGACGGCCCGTGCCGCTCGGCGTCGAACAGGATCCACGCGGCGACCTCGAAGAACTCCGCGAGGTCCGCGCCCGCGGCGACGTCCTCGCCGGCCGCCCCGACCGCCCTCACGGACCGCACCGCCACGGGCGCCGCGCGGCGCGCGCCCAGCGTCCGGTCGAGCGCGAGGAGTTCGGCCGTCATGGCGCGGACGTCCGGCGGGGAGGACGGGCGGGCCGTGCCGGCCGTATGGGCTGTCCGGGGTTCTTCCATCGCTTTCCTGGCGGAGTCGGCCCTGGCCGAAGCCAAGGGTGGGTGTTTCTGCGCGGTCCTGTGCGGTGCGGTGTCGCCGGGCGGGGCCCCTCACTCGTTCCCCGTGGCACCCCGTGCGGCGGGGAGCCGGGCGAAGGACCGCGCCACCTCGGACAGCCAGGCGACCTCCTCCGCGAAGTCGCCGGGGACTTCCGGGCGTTCGGGCGGCGCGGCCGACGGGTGCGGCGCGGCGGACGCGGCGGGCGGGGAAGCCGCCGGGGCCCCGGCCCGCGCGTCGAGGGCGGACCGCAGCAGGCGCGCCTCGTCGGCGGGGGAGCCCCGCTCCGCGCCGCGGACCAGGTGCGGGCCCAGGGCGTGGTACCCGTCGCGGATCTCGATGACGCGCCGGTGGAGCCGGTAGTCGAGGTCGGCCGGGGGGAGCCGGTCCAGCGGCCTCCTCGGCGGCGGTTCGAGCGCGATCACCGGCACCGCGTCGTACAGGGCCCACCACAGGGGGCGCAGCCGCAGGTAGGAGCGGTAGTCGCGCAGCCATGCGGAGAGGGCCGGACCCCAGGACGGCACGGTCCAGCCGAACACCTGGAGGAGCGCCCCGACGCTTCCGGCCAGCCAGTACGCGGGCTCCCAGGCGCTCATGTCGTGGCCGAGCTGGGTGCCGGCCGTCTGGGTGTAGCGGATGCCGCAGTAGACCAGGATCAGCGAGGCGCCCGCGGTGACCGTCCACATGCCCGCGCGCAGCCAGGTGCGGTGGGCGATGCGCGCGTAGCGGTAGGACAGCCGGACGGCCCCGACCTGCCCCACCGCGCAGACGGTGATGTAGAAGAGCAGGTATCCCGCGTAGTCGCGGTCCCGCATGTTGCTCAGCAGGGTGCCCTCGGCGGACGCGGTCTGCCGGTAGGGCTCCACGACGAAGAACAGGGCGACCAGGACCACCAGCGCGACGGAGAACGCCCGCACGCGCCGCCTCGCCAGGACCGCCGCCCGCTCGGGCGGATGCGACCAGTGGACCAGTACGACCTGCTGGGCGGCCGTCAGCACGACCACCGCGGCCTGCGTCATGACCGTGGTCAGGTTCGGGTAGCCGAACAGGCCGGAGACGTCGTCGCGCAGCCAGTTCAGGTCGACGAGGAAGCTGAGCCCGGAGCACAGGAAGTAGGTCTCCAGGGCCCACAGCGCCGGATCGGTTCTGCGCCGCAGGAGTTCGGGGAGCCGGTAGCAGAACGCGGCGAGCCCGGTGAGGGCGCACACGTGGGACAGGACGTCGTAGATCATCCGCGGCCGACGACCCTTTCCACACGGGCCAGGGCGGTGGCGTCCTCGGGAGCCAGGGCGGTGGCGTCCCCGGGGTCCGGGGCGGTCCCGCGGCGGGCGCGCGCCAGGATGAGCGACGCCATCATCTCCGCCTCCTGCTCCGCCCGGTCGTCGTAGGCGGAGCGCTTCAGGGCCCCGCGGACGAGGTCCGGCGCGGCTTCGGGGAACAGCCCCGCGGAGACGGCCGGCCCGGGGAGCGCGCCGAAGTCGTGCTCCCAGATGATGTGGGAGAGCTCGTGGGCGATGATGTGCTCCTGGTGGGGCCCGCTGGTGTTCGCCCGGTACACGATGACGTCCGTGTCCGGCAGGGCGATCCACAGGCCGTGGAGCAGCGGTTCCTCCAGCTCCATGGGGGCGAGGCGGATGGTGCGCCCGCGCTGCCGGCCCACCCGGTCGCAGACGGCCGCGATGTCCGTGACGCCCGCGGCGCCCGTGACGTCCGTGGCGCCGTCGGCCCCGGGGAGGAGGCCGGCCTCGGCGAGGCGTCTCTCGCAGGTGCGCTGCATCTCCCGGAACCGGGCCCGGCGGCGGCCGGGTAAGCGCAGGGGGGACGCTGCCACCGGCGTGTCCTTTCCGGCTCCGCGCCGCGTCGCCTTCGGGGTCCTGGGGAGGGGCGGCGCCGCGGGGCGGTCGGCCGGGTCCTCGGCGCCTCCCGAGAGATCGTCACCAACCGCCGGGCCGCGCGCAACCTCTCACCGCGATTGCGGCGCGGCCGTCGGCAGGTTGGCTCAAAGGCATCCCCGGCCGGCGCGCAGCTCGGCCGCCGTCCGCGCGAGGGCGGCGGCCGAGCGGGCGTGGAGCGAGCCGCCGAAGGTGACGCGGGCGGCGCCCAGCGCGCCCAGCTCGGCGGGGGAGGGGCCGCCGGGGACGCACAGGGCGTTCACCGGCAGGCCGGTCTCCGAGGCGAGCACGGACAGGTGCTCCGGCGGCGCGCAGATGGGGTAGAGGCAGCCGGCGCCGGCCGCCGCGTACAGGCGCCCCCGCTCGACGGCCGCCGCCAGGGGGTCGGGCGCGCCGCGCAGGTACGTGTCGATCCGGGCGTTGACCAGCAGCCTCCCGTCCGCCTCGGCGCACACCTCGGCCAGCCACTCCGCCTGGCGCTCCGGGCCGACCGGCTCCCGCGTGGCCGGGTCGGAGTCCTCCAGGTTGCAGCCGGCCGCCCCGGCCTCCAGCAGCCGCCGGACGATCTCCGCGGGCGCCAGCCCGTAGCCCCGCTCGACGTCGGCCGTCACCGGCACGTCCACCGACCGCGCGATCCGGGCGACGGCCGCGAACATCTCGTCCGCGGGGGTGGTCTCGCCGTCGGCGTACCCGAGAGCGGCGGCGACGGCGCTGCTGGAGGTGGCGAGCGCGGGAAAGCCCGCGCCGGCGAAGGCGCGGGCGCTCACCGCGTCCCACACGTTGGGCAGGACCAGCGGCTCCGGGGCCCGGTGGAGGGCGCGGAACGCCTCCACCGGGCCGGGGGCGGGCACGGTCACTCGCCGTCGCCGTTCTTCAGCGAGGCGGGCACCGCCCGGGTGGTCACCTGGAAGCGGTTCCAGGCGTTGATGGCGATGATCTGGGCGATCAGGTGGGCCAGTTCGGTCTCGTCGAAGTGCTCGGCGGCCCGCCGGTACACCTCGTCCGGCACGAAGCCGTCGGTCAGCAGCGTGATCGCCTCGGTGAGGGCGAGCGCCGCCTGCTCCCTCTCGGTGAACAGGCCCGCGGACTCCTCCCAGGCGGCGATCAGATCCAGCCGGAGCTGGGACTCGCCCATCTTCCGGGCGTCGGTGAGGTGCATGTCCAGGCAGAAGGCGCACTTGTTGATCTGCGAGGCCCGGATCTTCACCAACTCGGCGATCACCGGGTCGAGTTCCTTGGCCGCGGCGGCCTGGAAGGCGGACATGCCCTGGTAGACGGCGGGCACGAGCTTCCAGATGTTCATACGGGGGCCGTGCGTGCCGCGTTCTTCCTGAGTGGTCGTCATACCCATGACCCTAGGCCGGGTACGGCCCACGGGTATGGTCCATTTCCGTGCGGGAATCATGGGCCACTTCGGGCAGCGACCTCCATCTGGACCTCGGCGGGCCGGGCGGGCTGCGGGCGTCGCTGACGCGCGCCCTGCGCGAGGCGGTGCGCAGCGGCCGGCTCGCCCCCGGCACCCGGCTGCCCTCCTCCCGGTCGCTCGCCGCCGACCTCGGCGTCGCCCGCAACACCGTGGCCGACGCGTACGCCGAACTCGTCGCCGAGGGATGGCTCACCGCCCGCCAGGGCTCCGGCACCCGCGTCGCCGAGCGCGTCGAACCCACCACGCGCCGGCTCGCGGCCGTCCGGCGGAAGCCCGCAGCGCCCGCGCGCACGCCGGAGCGCCCCCGCCACGACCTGCGCTCCGGGCGGCCGGACGTCTCCGCCTTCCCCCGGTCCGCCTGGCTCGCCTCCACCCGCCGCGCCCTGACCGCCGCCCCCGCCGCCGCCTTCGGCTACGACTACGACGACCCGCTCGGCCGCCCGGAACTGCGCCGGGCGCTGGCCGGCTACCTCGCCCGCGCGCGGGGGGTGCGCGCCGACCCGGACCGGATCGTGGTCTGCGCGGGCTTCGTCCGCGCCCTGACGCTGCTGGGCGGACTGCTCGGCGGGACGGTGGCCGTGGAGTCCCACGGCCTGTGGATCCACCGCGACCTGCTCGCCCGCGCCGGAGCGCGGACGGTCCCGCTGCCGGTGGACGACAAGGGCGCCGACGTGACCGCCCTCCCCGGCACCGGGGCGAAGGCCGTCCTCCTCACCCCCGCCCACCAGTACCCGACCGGCGTCCCCCTCCACCCCGACCGGCGGGCGGCCGTGGCCGACTGGGCGCGGTCCACCGGGGGCCTGGTACTGGAGGACGACTACGACGGGGAGTTCCGCTACGACCGCCGGTCCGTCGGCGCGCTCCAGGACCTCGCCCCCGAGCGGGTGGTCTACCTCGGCACCGCCAGCAAGAGCCTCGCGCCGGGGCTGCGGCTGGCCTGGATGGCGGTGCCCGAGCCGCTGGTGGACGCGGTGCTGGCCGCCCGGCGGGAGACCGCGGAGACCTGCGGCGCCCTGGACCAGCTCGCCCTGGCCGACTTCATCGAGTCCGGCTCGTACGACCGGCACCTGCGCGCCATGCGGGTGCGCTACCGCCGCCGCCGCGACCGGCTCGTGGCCGCCCTCGCCGAGCGCGTCCCCGCCGTGCGGGTCACCGGCATCGCGGCCGGGCTGCACGTCGTGCTGGAGCTGCCGCCGGGTACGGAGGAGGCGGCGCTGCGGGCGGCGGCGCGGGAGGGGGTGGCCGTGGAGGGCCTCGCCCGGTTCCGGCACCCGGAGAGCCCCGGCGCGGGCCCCGATGGGCTGGTCGTCGGCTACGGCACCCCGCCGGAGCACGCCTTCGCCGCGGCCGTGGACGCCCTGTGCCGGGCGCTGGCCGCCGCCCTGGGGCGGGCGGCGGCCTGAGCGGGGCGGGCCCCGGCGGACGGCCCGCCCGGACGCCCGGAAGCCCGGAGACCAGGCCCGGACGCCCCGCCTCAGACGCCCAGGACCTCGCGGAGCCGGTCCAGACCCCAGTCCAGGTCCTCCTTGGAGATCACCAGCGGCGGGGCGATGCGGATCGTCGAACCGTGGGTGTCCTTCACCAGGACGCCCCGCTCCATCAGCAGCTCGGAGACGCGCCGTCCCGTGCCCAGGGACGGGGCGACGTCCACACCCGCCCACAGCCCCCGTCCGCGCACCGCCTCGACCGCGCCGCCGCCCACCAGCGGGCCCAGCTCGCGGTGGAGGTGCTCGCCCAGCTCCGCGGCCCGCTCCTGGAACTCCCCGGTCCGCAGCATCGCGACGACCTCCAGCGCCACCGCGCAGGCCAGCGGGTTGCCGCCGAACGTCGAACCGTGCTCGCCGGGCCGGAAGACGCCCAGCACCTCGGCCGAGGAGACCACCGCCGAGACCGGCACGATGCCGCCCCCGAGCGCCTTGCCCAGCACGTACACGTCCGGGACGACGCCCTCGTGCTCGCACGCGAAGGTCCTCCCGGTGCGGCCCAGGCCCGACTGGATCTCGTCCGCGACGAACAGCACGTTCCGCTCGCGGGTCAGCTCGCGCACCCCCGCCAGGTAGCCCGGCGGCGGCACCAGCACGCCCGCCTCGCCCTGGATCGGCTCCAGCAGCACGGCGACGGTGTTCTCCGGTTCGGCGTCGAGCGCCGCCCGGAGCGCCTCCAGGTCGCCGTAGGGGACGGTCTCGAAGCCCGGGGTGTAGGGCGCGTAGTCGGCGCGGGCCTCCGGGTCGGTGGAGAAGCTGACGATGGTGGTGGTGCGGCCGTGGAAGTTGTTCTCGGCGACGATGATCCTCGCCCGCCCGTCCGGCACCCCCTTGACGCGGTAGCCCCACTTGCGGGCGGTCTTGACCGCCGTCTCCACCGCCTCGGCGCCGGTGTTCATCGGCAGCACCGCCTCCATGCCGCACAGGTCGGCCAGCTCGGTGCAGAAGGCCGCGAAGCGGTCGTGGTAGAAGGCGCGGGAGGTGAGCGTGAGCCGCTCCAGCTGCCGCCGGGCGGCCTCGACCAGCCGGGGATGGCCGTGGCCGAAGTTCAGCGCCGAGTACCCGGCGAGCATGTCGAGGTAGCGACGGCCCTCGACGTCGGTCATCCAGGCCCCCTCCGCCGCCGTGACGACGACCGGCAGGGGGTGGTAGTTGTGGGCGCTGTGCGCGTCGGCGGCGGCGATCAGCTCCGCGGACGGTCCTGCCGACGGTGTCGGTGATCCTGTTGATGCGGCCATGGGACGCTCCGGTTCGGGTGGGCGGAGACGGACGGGTGCACCGGCGATCCTGCGGCGGTCGCCGCGTGTGATGCCTATCTCTATCGTCGTACGCCCGTTCCGCGAAGAAACCCTCCGGCGGCCGTGTCCCGCTCCGCGCCGGGGAGCGCCGAGGGCGCGCACGGCGCCCGGTACCCGCGGTGAACGGCGCCCGGTACTCCGGTGAGCGGTGCGGCGGACCTCTGCGAGAATGGCGCCATGGCCACTGACCGTCCCCGTGTTCTCTCAGGCATCCAGCCCACCGCGGGCTCCTTCCACCTCGGCAACTACCTCGGTGCCGTCCGTCAGTGGGTGGAGCTGCAGGAGACCCACGACGCCTTCTACGCGGTCGTCGACCTGCACGCCATCACCGTCCCGCAGGACCCGAAGGCCCTGCGCGACGCCACCAGGCTGGCCGCCGCCCAGCTCCTGGCCGCGGGCCTGGACCCGGAACGCTGCACGCTGTTCGTCCAGAGCCACGTGCCCGAGCACGCGCAGCTCGCCTGGGTGATGAACTGCCTCACCGGTTTCGGCGAGGCGTCGCGGATGACGCAGTTCAAGGACAAGAGCGCGCGGCAGGGCGCCGAGGGAACGTCGGTCGGCCTGTTCACCTACCCGATCCTCCAGGTCGCGGACATCCTCCTGTACCAGGCCGACCAGGTCCCGGTCGGGGAGGACCAGCGCCAGCACATCGAGCTGACCCGCGACCTCGCCGAGCGCTTCAACAGCCGCTACGGCCACACCTTCACCGTGCCCTCGGCGTACATCCTGAAGGACACCGCCAAGATCTACGACCTCCAGGACCCGACGGCGAAGATGAGCAAGTCGGCCGCCTCGCCCAAGGGCGTGGTCAGCCTGCTCGACGACCCCAGGACGTCCGCGAAGAAGATCAAGAGCGCGGTGACCGACACCGGCACCGAGATCCGCTACGACGAGAAGGAGAAGCCGGGCGTCAGCAACCTGCTGGTGATCTACGCCGCTCTCACCGGCACCGGCATCCCCGAACTGGAGCAGCAGTACGCGGGCAAGGGCTACGGTGCCCTCAAGACGGACCTCGCCGAGGTCGTCGCCGCCTGGGTGGCCCCCTTCCAGGAGCGCACCCGGGAATACCTGGAGGACCCGGAGACGTTGGACTCTGTTCTGGCCAAGGGTGCGGAGAAGGCCCGCACGGTCGCCGCGGAGACGCTGGCGCGGGCCTACGAGAAGGTGGGCTTCGTGCCCGCCAAGCACTGATCCGGACACCGCCGACCCTGGGGGACAGACAGACGAGGCAGAGGAAGGAGAAGCACGTGGGGACCGTCACGCTCGGCGTATCGATCGCGGTCCCGGAGCCCTACGGCAGCCTGCTCCAGGAGCGGCGCGCGGGCTTCGGCGATCCCGCGGCTCATGGCATCCCCACCCACGTGACCCTCCTGCCGCCCACCGAGGTGGACGCCGCCCGCCGCCCCGAGATCGAGGAACACCTCGCCGAGGTGGCCGCGGCGGGCCGGTCCTTCCCGATGCGGCTGTCGGGCACGGGCACCTTCCGCCCGCTGTCGCCGGTCGTCTTCGTGCAGGTCGTCGAGGGTTCGGCGGCCTGCGGACGGCTCCAGGAACGCGTCCGCGCGGCCGACGGACCGCTGGCGCGCGACCTGCCGTTCCCCTACCACCCGCACGTCACGGTCGCCCACGGCATCGCCGAGGAGGCGATGGACCGGGCGTACGCCGAGCTGGCCGACTTCGAGGCGGCCTGGACGGCGACGGGGTTCGCGCTGTACGAGCAGGGCGCCGACTGCGTGTGGCGCCTCCAGCGCGAGTTCGCCTTCGGCTCCTCGTCCCTGTCCCTGCCGCAGCAGCCGGCCTTCTCCCGTCCCCCGGCCCCCTCGCTCTGACCCCGCCCCGACACGCTCGGCCTGCCCCGACGTGCCCTGACCTGCTCTGACGCGCTCTGACGGCGTGTTCCGACGGGCGCCGGGGGCCCGTGGGCCCCCGGCGAACGGGGTCAGGCCTTCCCGTCCGGGCCGTCCGCCGCCTCGCCGCCGTTCTTTCCGGCAGGTCCCCCGGCGGGTTCTCCGGCGGTTCCGGGAGCGCCGGGGCGGTCCGGCTTCCCCCGGCTTCCGAGGACGGAGCCTCCCGGGGTGCCGCGTCCCCTCCCCGGCAGGGCCGGCAGCGGCCAGCGGCGGTGGACGCCCCAGGCCCCCGCGCCGAGCACGGCCAGGACCGCCGCCACGACCAGCAGGGCCGTACCGGCGCCGCCCGACGGCCGCTGCGCGCCCGCCGCGGTGTGGCCGTCGGGCCGGGCGCCCGCGTCGGCCGGATCGCCGGGCCTGTCGTCGCTGTTCTTGCCCTCGCCGCTGCCCGCCCCGTCCGGCGGAACCAGCTCGCCCACGGGAACGACCTTGCCGGCGGCGTCGAAGCCCCAGTCGAGGAGCTCCGCGGTCTCCTTGTAGACGCGCACCCCGTTCTCCTCGGGGTGCATGGCGGTGACCAGCAGCACCCGGTCGCCGCGCTGGGCGACCCCGGTGAAGGTGGAGCCGGCCTTCGAGGTGTAGCCGTTCTTGACGCCCGCGATGCCGTCGTAGGGCTCCAGACCCACGTCACCGGTCAGCAGCCGGTTGGTGTTCTGGATCTCGAAGGTCTCCCGCTTCTTCTTGCCGTCCTTGCCCTTCTTCACCTCGCCGGGGAACTGGGCCCTGACGGTCGCCGCGTACTCGCGGAACTTCGGCTTCTGCATCCCGGAGCGGGCTATCAGGGTCAGGTCGTAGGCGGAGGAGACCTGCCCCTCGGCGTCGTACCCGTCGGGGCTGACGACGCGGGTGTCGTCCGCGCCCAGCACACGGGCGTGCTCGTTCATCTCCCGGACGGTCTTGTCGATGCCGCCGTTCATGGCGGACAGCACGTGGACCGCGTCGTTGCCGGAGCGGAGGAACACCCCCAGCCACAGGTCGCGGACGGTGTAGGTGAGGCCCTCCTTGATGCCGACCATGCTGCTGCCGGGCCCGACGCCCGCCAGCTCCTCGCGGGTGACCCGGTGGACCTCGTCCTCGCCGAACTTCGGGAGCAGGGTGTCGGCGAACAGCATCTTGAGGGTGCTGGCCGGGGCGAGCGGCCAGTGCGCGTTCTTCGCCGCCAGCACCTCGCCGGTCTCGGCGTCCGCGACGATCCACGACCGCGAGGTGATCGAGTCCGGCAGTTCGGGGGCGTCCGCACCGGACCTGGGACGTATCTGGACCCCGGGCAGGCCGAGCAGTTCACCGCCCACGGTGGACATCCCGGCGGGTGGTCTGGGCTCACCGGGTTTCTCGGACACCGTGAGCGCCGCGGCCGGGGAGCCGGCGAGCAGGAACGGGACGAGCAGTGCGGCGATGGCGGCCCTCGGGCCGCGGGCGCTGCGCACACGGCGCGCGCGGATGTTGACGGAGTGGCTCTTGGACACGGAGCGAACGTACCGGCACAACGGCGCGGACGGGCTATCGAAGGGCCCATCGCGGTATCCGCCGACGCCCCTGCCGGTGATTCCGTTGGGCCGATGGAGATACTGGGAGTGTGAAACTGTCTCGTCCCGTCTCGTGGTTCCTGCTCGCCTTCGGGGTGTGGAGCTGGTTCATCTGGATCAACTTCCTCAGGAACCTGTGGAAGGACAGCGGGGGCCTGGCGTTCGACGACGCCGGCGACCCCACCGCGTACTTCTGGATCCACCTGCTGCTGGCCGTCACGTCCCTCGTGCTGGGGACGGTGATCGGCGTCATCGGGCTGCGGGGCGTGCGCGCGCTGCGCGGACGCGGGACGAGCGGCTGAGCGCGGCGGCGGACCCCGGAGCCGGCCGCCGTCCGGGCGCAGGGAAGAATCGGGGGAGGAACCGGGCGGTGAACCGGGCGGGAGAGGGAAAACGGGGATGATCGTGGTCTACGCGGCCGTCGCGCTGCTGATGGTCGGCCTGCTGGCCGGCGCGCACTGGTACCTGTGGCGGCGGCTGGTGCGCGACGTGTCGGCGCCGGGCACCTGGTACAGACGCCTGGGCACGGTGCTGGTCGTCCTGCTGCCGCTCACCACCGTCGCCTCCCAGACCGTCCGCCGGACCGGGCTGTCCTTCACCGTCGAGCGGATCCTCGCCTGGCCGGGCTACCTCTGGCTCGCCCTGCTCCTCTACCTGCTGCTGGCCCTGCTGGCGGGCGAGGCCGTCCGCCCGCTGCTGCGCCGCCTCCTGGAGCGGCGGGACGCCGCCCGCGCGGCCCCCGGCACCGTCGCCGCCGACGGCACGGCCGGCGCCGCCCCCGCGGGCGGCCCGGCG
>NZ_BAAATJ010000032.1:0-70856 GCF_039533345.1 Streptomyces glaucosporus
GGCCCGGACCGTGCACGGTCCGGGCCCCGCCGCGTCGCCGCCTTCCGCGCGTCACTCGGTCTTGATGGCCTCCAGCACGTTCAGCCGCGCGGCCCGCCGCGCCGGCCACAGCGCGGCCAGCACGCCCACCAGCGCCGCCAGGGTGAGGAAGACGCCCATCCGGCCCCACGGCAGCACCAGTTCGTAGGTGGGCATCGAGCCGGAGATCAGCTCGCCCGCCGCCCAGCCGAAGAAGACGCCCAGGCCGATGCCGAGCACTCCGCCGAACAGGGAGATCACCAGCGACTCCAGCCGGACCATCCGCTTGACGCCGCGCCGGTCCAGGCCGATCGCGCGCAGCATGCCGATCTCCTGCGAGCGTTCGAAGACGGACATGGCCAGGGTGTTGACCACGCCCAGCACCGCGACGATCACGGCCATGGCCAGCAGCCCGTAGAGCATGTTCAGCATCATCGTGAACATCTGGGCGATGTCCTCTGACAGGTCCTTCTTGTCCTGGACCAGGATCGCCGGGTTGTCGCCGAGGGCCTTCTCCAGCGAGGCCTTCACCGCGTCGCTCGCCCCGTCGGCGGTCTTCACCATCACCTGCATGCTGGTGGCCTGCTCCAGGTGCGGGTCGAGGGTGGCGGTGTCGAGCATGATCCCGCGGATCATCTCGTTGCCCTCGTAGACGCCCGAGACGGTCAGTTCGCCGCGCTCGCCGTCCTCGTACACCACGTCGAAGGAGGAACCGGCCTTCCAGCCGTGCCGCTTCGCGGTGGCGGCGTCCACGATGACCTTCTCGCCGCCGAGTCCCTCGATGGTTCCCTGGGTGAAGTCCAGTTCGAGCAGGTCGTCGAGGGCCTCGCCGTCGACGCCGGTGAGCGGCTCGTAGTCGCCGTCGATCCGGGACGGGGAGTTGCGCAGCGGGCTGAGGGCCGTGACCTGCTCCTCTTTCGCCAGGGTCTGCTCGACCTCGGGGGAGAGGGGCAGGAAGTTGGCCATCGAGACGGTGTAGTCGGCCTTGATCGCGGCGGTGGCCAGCTTGTCGATGCCCTTCTGGACGCTGCCCGCGATCACGGTCATGCCGGTGATCAGGGTCAGGCCGATCATCAGGGCCGCGGCGGTGGCGGCGGTGCGGCGCGGGTTGCGCACGGCGTTCTGCCGGGCCAGCCTGCCCGAGACCCCGAAGACGCGCAGCACGGGGGCCGCCGCTCCGACGACCGGGCGCGACAGCAGCGGGGTCAGCACGAACACGCCGATCACCAGCAGCCCGGCGCCGGCCGACATCGGCAGCTTGCCGTCGTCCATGCCGATGCCGCTCGCGTACAGCACCAGCGCGGTCCCGGCCCCGGCCAGCAGCGCGCCGATGGTGTTGCGGACGAGCAGGCCGCGCGGGGTGGCGGGGGCGTGGACGCCGCCCATGGCGGCGACCGGCGGGACCTTGGCGGCACGGCGGGCGGGCAGCCAGGCGGCGACCACGGTGACGGCGATTCCGACGACCAGCGAGGCGACCACGGTGGACGGGGCCACGATCAGCGGACCGTCCGGCACGGTGGCGCCGAGGGAGCCCATCAGCGAGCGCATCCCGGCGCCGATCCCGACGCCCGCGAGCAGACCGACCAGCGCCGCGACCGCGCCGACGACCAGGGCCTCCACCAGCACCGAGCGGGTCACCTGGCGGCGGCTCGCGCCCACCGCGCGCAGCAGGGCCAGTTCCCGGGTGCGCTGGGCGACCAGCATGGTGAAGGTGTTGGCGATGATGAAGATGCCCACGAACAGCGCGATGCCGGCGAAGACCAGCAGACCGGTCCGCATGCCCTCCATGCCCTGCTCGATCATGCGGGCCTGCTCGTCGGCGAGCTTCCGGCCGGTGGTGGCCTCGGCCTGCTCGGGCAGGACCTCCTCGACGCGCTTCTCCAGTTCCCGCTGGCTCACGCCGTCGTCGGCCGTCAGGACGATCTCGCTGTAGTGGCCGGGCCGGGAGAACAGCTCCTGCGCGGTGGCGGTGTCGAACAGCACGAGGGTGCCGCCCGCGGCGACGCTGCCGTCGTCGGTGTCGAAGACGCCGACGACCTTCTCCTCGCGGACGGGGCCGTTGACGGACATCCGCACGGTGTCGCCGACGCCGTAGCCGGTGCGCCCGGCGGTCTTCGCGTCCAGCGCGATCTCGCCGGAGCGCAGCGGGGCGCGGCCGTCCCGCAGGTCGTAGCGCGGGTCCTCCTTCTTCCCGTCGGGGCCGGCGTCGTAGTTGCCGCCCTGGGTGGACCAGCCCTCGCCGACCAGTCCGCCGTCCTTGTCGGCGAGGGCGGCGAAGCCGGAGACGGCCCCGGTGGCCGACGCGACGCCGGGCACCCGGCCCAGCCGGTCCAGCAGTTCGCGGGGGAGGTCGGAGGGGCCGCGGAGGTCGTCCCCGCCGTCGCCGCCGGGCCGGACGGCGACGTCGACGCCTTCGAAGCCCTTGGCGGCGCCCTTGGCGTAGGCGTCCGAGAGGGTGGAGGTGAAGACCAGGGTGCCGGAGACGAAGGCCACGCCGAGCATGACGGCGAGCGTGGTCATCAGCAGTCTGGCCTTGTGCGCGAGCACATTGCGCAGGGCGGTACGGAACATGGGGTGTCGTGATCCTGGTGTGGTGGGGGCCGGTGCGGCGGCCGGGGGTGGTGGACCGGGTGCTGTGGGGCTCAGCTCGTGCGGCCCCGGGCGTCGAACGCCTTCATGCGGTCCAGGACGCTCTCCGCGGTGGGGTCGGCCATGTCGTCGACGATCCGGCCGTCGGCGAGGAAGACGACGCGGTCGGCGTAGGAGGCGGCCACCGGGTCGTGGGTGACCATCACCACGGTCTGGCCCAGTTCCCGCACGGAGTTGCGGAGGAAGCCCAGCACCTCGGCGCCCGCCCGCGAGTCCAGGTTGCCCGTCGGCTCGTCACCGAAGATGATCTCCGGCCGCGCCGCCAGCGCCCGCGCCACCGCGACCCGCTGCTGCTGGCCGCCGGAGAGCTGGTTGGGCCGGTGCTTGAGCCGCCCGGCCAGGCCCACGGTCTCCACCACCCGGTCCAGCCACTCCCGGTCCGGCTTCCGGCCGGCGATGTCCATCGGCAGCGTGATGTTCTCCAGCGCGTTCAGCGTCGGCAGCAGGTTGAACGCCTGGAAGATGAAACCGATCTTGTCGCGCCGCAACCGGGTGAGCTTCTTCTCCTTCAGGGCCGACAGTTCGGTGTCGCCGATCCAGGCGGAGCCGGAGGAGATCGAGTCCAGGCCCGCCATGCAGTGCATCAGCGTGGACTTGCCCGAACCCGACGGGCCCATGATCGCCGTGAACTGCCCCCGCCGGAACTCCACGGAGACGGAGTCCAGGGCGACCACCCGCGTCTCGCCCTGCCCGTAGACCTTGGTCAGGTCCCGGGCGCGGGCGGCCGCGGCACCGGAGGGGACGGACGGCGCGGAGGGTGTCTCGGAGTGGGTGCTGGTGGTCACGGAGAGGGACTCCTGTCGCAACGGCTTGACGGATCCCCTCCATCGTCCGTGCGGATTCGGTCACTCACGTCCGTCCCGGCTCCGGTCTCGGGGAGCGCCTTCAGGGGGATGGGAGGGCCCGCGGGTCATCCCTGAGGAGGACGGCGACCCTGATGCCGTCCCGTGGCTGGGCAGCGACTTTCCGTCATTCCTGGCGGTCCGGCGGGGACGCCGGCCCTGCGTCCGAGAGGGGCGCGCGCCGCTGATTGCCCATCAGTTGCCAATAAAATCAGACAACTTCGAGCCAAGGTCCCGTTGTCCGAGGAGGCGTCATGGATAGGCTCGTTGAGCGTCCAGGGGAGGGCCGTAGCCAGTCGGACGGTCCATGATCCGGTGCCCGGATGGTGGAATGCAGACACGACGAGCTTAAACCTCGTTGGCCTACAGGCCGTGCCGGTTCGAATCCGGCTCCGGGCACACCGGTTTCCCCGCCGCGCGGGACTTCCCCGCGCCGGACCGGGTACCAGGAACATCACGACTCCTTCCAACGTTCGTCCCAGTGCACTACCGTGCGGTCTTTGCTAAAGCATTACTCTTGAGGAAGGGCCGCGCGGTGCGGCCATGGAGGAGTGAGATGAGGAGCAGCAACCCGGTCTTCTCGCGACGGGGATTCAGCCGAGACAACGGCTACGCGGGTTTCGACGCCACGCAGCAGCCGCAGGCCGGGAACCCGTACGCGACCAACCCCTACGCCACCAACCCCTACGCCCAGCCCCAGACCGCCGGCGCGCCCCAGGGCTTCCCGCCGGTGGCTCCGCCGGCCGCCGGCCGGATGACGATGGACGACGTCGTGACCCGGACGGGCATGACGCTGGGCCTGGTCGTCGTGATGGCGGCGGTCGCGTGGGTCACGGACATGACGCTCGGCCTGGCCATCGGTGCGATGCTGGTCGCGTTCGTCCTCGGCCTCGTCCAGTCCTTCAAGCGCAAGCCGTCCCCCGCGCTGATCCTGGGCTACGCGGCCTTCGAGGGCCTGTTCCTCGGCGCCCTGAGCAACTACGTCGACAGCTGGGTCAACGGTGCGGCGATGCAGGCCGTGCTGGGCACGATGGCGGTCTTCGCCGGTGTGCTGATCATGTACAAGGCCCGCATCATCCGCGTCACGCGGCGCTTCTACCGCTACGTGATGGCGGCCGCGATCGGTTTCCTCCTGCTGACCTCGGTGAACCTGCTGTTCGCGGTCTTCGGCGGCGGTGACGGCCTCGGCTTCCGCAGCGGCGGCCTGGGCATCCTGTTCGGCATCGTCGGCGTCGTGCTCGGCGCCGCCTTCCTCGCCATGGACTTCAAGCAGGTCGAGGACGGCATCGCCTACGGCGCCCCCCGCGAGGAGTCCTGGCTGGCCGCCTTCGGTCTGACCATGACCCTGGTGTGGATCTACCTGGAGCTCCTGCGGCTGGTGTCCATCCTGCAGAGCAGCGACTGACCCGCGGCCGGCCGGGCACGGACCCGGCCGGTCCGGGCAGTCGGGGCCCGCGAGGCGCAAGCCTCGCGGGCCCCTTCGCGTTCCCCGCCGCCCGCCCGGACGTCCGCGGGGACGGCGGCCCGGGCGGGCGCATAGGGTGGTGGTGTGCTCGACGTGACCCCCCTGCTCACCGCCGTGGAACGCTGTGCCGACCGCCTGCGCGCCATGCCGCAGAGCGCCCTGACACGGGGCGCCGCGGCCGGAGGACTGGCGCTGGCCAGGGAGCTGGCCCGGCGCTCCCAGTGCCTGGAGTTCCCCGGCCGCGCCCCCCGCGAGCTGCCCGACGCGGGCGTCTTCGCCGTCGGGGACCAACTGGCCGTGGCCGGGCACGACCTGGCGGAGGCGCTGCGCACGGCCGGGACCGCCGCCGAACTGGCCGAGGCCGTGGCGCTGGTGGAGGCCGCCGAGGCCGCCGGGAACGGGACGCTCAGGGGGAGGCGATGACCCGGTCCGCCAGGACGTAGACGCTCTCCTCGCCGTACGCGAAGGTCAGGCTGTACGCGCCGAGGACGCCCGAACCCCCCACCAGGACCGGCTGGGCGCCCTCGTCCAGGGCGGCGGCGAGCCGCTCGGCGGGCTCGCGGTGGCCCGGCGCCAGGCAGACGGTGGTGCCGTCGGCGAAGACGTAGACGTCCAGCGTGCCCAGCGGACCGGACCGCACGTCGGTCAGCGGCGTACGGGAGTCGGCCAGCTCCGCCAGGCGCCGACGGGTGGAGTCGCCCGTCTCGGGGCCGCCCGGGGCGCGGCCGACGGGCTCGCCGTCGAGGCCGTGGCGGGGGTCGGAGGGGTGGCGCCGGCGGGCGGCGGCCAGTTCGGCGGGGTCGGGCTCCCCGTCCGCGTCCCCGTCCTCCGACTCCTCCGCGGCCCCGGCCTCCTCGCCGGACGCGGGCCCGGCGGGCCGCGGGGCGTCCGCTCCGGGCTCGGCGCCCTCCCGGCCCGGGTGGCGGGGCAGGAACACCTCGCCCTCGTGCACGCCGCCCAGGGCGCGCTCCAGCAGCGCGTCGAGCATGGCGGCGTCCAGGCCCGTCCCCTCGTACTCGGTGCCGCGTCCCTCCAGCAGCGGGCCGTCGGCGCGGGCGTCGCGCGCCTCCTGGGCGGCCCAGAACGCGCGGGCCTCGGCCAGTTCGCGCTCGCGCTCCTCGGCCAGGGCCTCGGCGACGGCTGACCGGATGTCCTCGATGTCCGGGGACGTACGCGGCGCCGGGACCGTGGAGCGCGCCGGGGCGCCGTGCTCCGCCGGGGCGAGCTGCGCGCGCAGCCCCGCGAGTTCGCGGCGCAGGCCGCGGACGGCGTACAGGGCCGCGCCGCCCACCACCGCGGCGACGGCGGCGGCCAGCAGCAGGAGGATGGATATGGCGCTCACTGACGTACTCCCGGTCAAAACTCCGATCTTTTGAATTCCTACCGCAGCCTGCCGGAAATCTCCTGCCGACAAAGGCCCGGAACGCCGCCGCGAGGGCCTCCGGAAGGTGCCGAACGGGGGACGGGAACGCCTGTGAGCAGGAGAAACGCCGCGCCCCCAGGAGATAGGTCACATCCTGGGGGCGCTTCGGTATCACCGGGGTCTCACCGGCGTACCGGCGGTGGGCGCGGCCGGTCCGGAACGCGCCGGATCACGCCGGGTGCGGCGGCTCAGCTCAGCCGCTCGATGACCATGGCCATGCCCTGGCCGCCGCCGACGCACATCGTCTCCAGGCCGAACTGCTTGTCGTGCCACTGGAGCGAGTTGATCAGCGTGGTGGTGATGCGGGCGCCGGTCATTCCGAAGGGGTGGCCGACGGCGATGGCGCCGCCGTTGACGTTGAGCTTGTCCAGGTCGATGCCCAGGTCCCGGTAGGAGGGGATCACCTGGGCGGCGAACGCCTCGTTGATCTCGACCAGGTCGATGTCGTCGATGGTCATCCCGGCCAGCTTCAGCGCCCGCTTCGACGCCTCGACCGGACCGTAGCCCATGATCTCGGGGGACAGCGCGGAGACGCCGGTGGAGACGATCCGGGCCAGCGGAGTGATCCCCAGCTCGCGCGCCTTGGTGTCGGACATGATCACCAGGGCGGCGGCGCCGTCGTTGAGCGGGCAGCAGTTGCCCGCGGTGACCAGGCCGTCGGGGCGGAAGACCGGCTTGAGGCCCTGCACGCCCTCCATCGTCACGCCCGGGCGCGGGCCGTCGTCCTTGGAGACCACCGTGCCGTCGGGCAGGGTGACCGGGGTGATCTCGCGCTGCCAGAAGCCGTCGGCGATGGCCTTCTCGGCGAGGTTCTGCGACCGCACGCCGAACTCGTCCATCTCCTGGCGGGTGACGCCCTTGAGGCGGGCCAGGTTCTCGGCGGTCTGCCCCATGGCGATGTAGACGTCGGGCAGTTCGCCGTCCTCGCGCGGGTCGTGCCAGCCCTCGCCGCCGGACTCGGCGCGGGCGGCGGTGCGGGCCTCGGCGTCGGCGAAGAGCGGGTTGTGGGTGTCGGGCAGACCGTCGGAGGTGCCCTTGACCGACCGGGACACCGTCTCCACGCCGGCCGAGACGAACACGTCGCCCTCGCCCGCCCTGATGGCGTGCATCGCCATGCGGGTGGTCTGCAGCGAGGACGAGCAGTAGCGGGTGATGGTGCAGCCCGGCAGGTGGTCCATGCCCAGCTGCACGGCGACGACCCGGCCGAGGTTGTGGCCCTGCTCGCCGCCGGGCAGGCCGCAGCCGAGCATCAGGTCGTCGATCTCGGTGGGGTCGAGCTGCGGCACCTTGGCGAGGGCGGCCCTGACGATCTCGGCGGTCAGATCGTCCGGCCGCATGTCCTTGAGCGAGCCCTTGAAGGCGCGCCCGATCGGCGAGCGGGCGGCAGAGACGATCACTGCTTCGGGCATCACGGCTCCCGGGAACGAGGGTGGAGGGTGCGGATGGTTGGGAACCTACCCGTCCGTAAAGCGGCGGTCACGACTCGCCACGTGTGATACGGACCTCTTTTCTAAGCGCTTGCTCAGTAGGGGGGCGGGGGGCGTTCGCGCCGGGTGCCGCGGACGCCCCTCAGGGGAGCGCGGGAGGCGTCCCGGCCCCCTGCGGCGGCGCGGGGAGCGCCTCCTCGGCCTCCGGCAGCCGCCGCCTGCGGCGGTGCTTCAGCAGAGCCCACGGGCCGCGGACCGCGGCCACCTCCGTACCGGCCTCCTCGGCCGCCGCCACGGCCGCCCGGTCGACCGGCAGGATGCCCTCGCGGCGGGCGGCGTCGGGACGCTCGTCCTCCGGCCACAGGCCCAGTGCGGCGCAGAGCGTGGGCAGGAACGCCATGGCCGCGGTGGCGTACCCCTCGGCCGAGGGGTGGTAGTGGTCCGGGCCGAACAGCTCCCGCGGGTTCGCCTCGAACTCCGGGCCCAGCAGGTCGCCCAGCGAGACCGTGCGGCCGCCCAGCTCCACCACCGCGATCGTCTGGGCCGCCGCGAGCCGCCGGCTCGTCCGGCGGGCCATCCAGCGCAGCGGCTGGGCGACCGGCTCGATCGTGCCCAGGTCCGGGCAGGTGCCCACCACCACCTCGCACCCGGCCGCCCGCAGCCGCGCCACCGCCGCCGACAGCAGCCGCACCGAACGGGCGGGCGGCACGCGGTGGGTGACGTCGTTCGCGCCGACGATCACCGCGCACACGTCCGGTGCGCCGCCCGTCCCGCCGGCCTCGTCCCCGCCGCCCGTCCCGTCCCCGCCCAGCAGCTCCGTCACCTGGCGTTCCAGGTCGTCGGAGCGGGCACCGGGCACCGCCACGTTGCGCAGCAGGACCGGCCGCTCCGCCACCGCGGCCAGGCCCGAGGCGAGCAGCGCGCCCGGCGTCTGCCCCGCCCGCCGCACCCCCAGCCCGGCGGCCGTGGAGTCGCCGAGCACCGCCAGCCTCAGCGGCGTCCGCCGCGCACCGGGACCCTGGTGCGCCAGGGCCGCGCCGTACAGCCCGTCCGCCGACGGCGGCACGGCGTCCGACTCGCCCACCCGCCTCCGCGCCAGCCGCGCCTCGGCCATCAGCAGACCGACGGCGGCCCCGCCGAGCAGCCCCACGCCCCCGCCGCCGTACGCCGCGGCGGTCACGATCCTGCGCGCCACCCTCGCTCTCGACATGGGAACCTCCGCTCGCTCCGCCGCGCCCCCACGGCTCCGGCCACCCGTGCGCCCGCGCGGTCCACGCGCGTCACCACACGTCACTACGGGTGTGTTGCCCACTGCGGTCGGTCGTGCAACGCGCGTCACCGGAACCCGAGCGTCCCCCTAGGCTGGCCCTACGGGCAGGCGACGGCGACTGCCCCCGACAGCGGAGAACCAGGTGCAGTATCACGATTCGATGATCGAGCTTGTCGGCAACACCCCGCTCGTCAGGCTGAACAGCGTGGCGGCGGGGATCCGGGCCACCGTGCTGGCGAAGGTCGAATACTTCAACCCCGGAGGCTCGGTCAAGGACAGGATCGCGGTCCGGATGATCGAGGCCGCCGAGCGCTCCGGCGAGCTGAAGCCGGGCGGCGTCATCGTCGAGCCGACCTCCGGCAACACCGGGGTCGGACTGGCGATCGTCGCGCAGCAGAAGGGGTACCGCTGCATCTTCGTCTGCCCGGACAAGGTGTCCACGGACAAGATCAACGTGCTGCGCGCGTACGGCGCGGAGGTCGTGGTCTGCCCCACCGCGGTCGACCCCGAGCACCCCGACTCCTACTACAACGTCTCCGACCGGCTCGTGCGCGAGACGCCGGGCGCCTGGAAGCCCGACCAGTACAGCAACCCCAACAACCCGCGCTCCCACTACGAGACCACCGGCCCCGAACTGTGGGAGCAGACCGGCGGGCGGATCACCCACTTCGTGGCGGGCATCGGAACCGGCGGCACGATCAGCGGCACCGGCCGCTACCTGAAGGAGGTCTCCGGCGGGAAGGTCAGGGTGATCGGCGCCGACCCGGAGGGATCGGTGTACTCGGGCGGCTCCGGGCGGCCGTACCTCGTCGAGGGCGTCGGCGAGGACTTCTGGCCCAGCGCCTACGACCGCGAGGTCACGGACGAGATCATCGCCGTCTCCGACAAGGACTCCTTCCAGATGACGCGGCGGCTGGCCCGCGAGGAGGGGCTGCTGGTCGGCGGCTCCTGCGGCATGGCCGTGGTGGCGGCGCTGCGCGTGGCCGAGCGCCTCGGGCCGGACGACACCGTCGTCGTCCTGTTGCCGGACGGCGGACGCGGCTACCTCTCGAAGATCTTCAACGACGAGTGGATGGCGGACTACGGCTTCCTGGAGGAGGGCGAGCCCACCCAGGCCCGCGTCGGCGACGTCCTGCGCCACAAGGAGGGCGCGATGCCGTCCCTGGTCCACATGCACCCGGACGAGACGGTCGGCGAGGCCATCGAGGTGCTGCGCGAGTACGGCGTCTCGCAGATGCCCGTGGTCAAGCCCGGCGCCGGGCACCCGGACGTGATGGCGGCGGAGGTCATCGGCTCGATCGTCGAACGCGAGCTGCTGGACGCCCTGTTCACCCAGCGCGCCAAGCTGGACGACCCGCTGGAGAAGCACATGAGCGCGCCGCTGCCGCAGGTCGGCTCGGGCGAGCCGGTCGCCGACCTGATGCCGGTGCTGGAGCGGGCCGACGCGGCGATCGTGCTGGTCGAGGGGAAGCCGACCGGGGTGGTCAGCCGCCAGGACCTGCTGGCGTTCCTGGCCCGGGGAGCGGCCGGCGGGGCGAAGTAGTACCCAGGCGTCACGGCCCCGCAAAACGGGGTTAACACGGGTGGGGCACCGTTGAACACGTCGGCGCCGGGAACTCCGGAGCGGCTCCCGGACCTTCCCCAGGCGCCCTGGACGCGGACGGGCTCCGGGCCCCCGCGTCTCGCGGGGACCGCCGTCGTCCCGCCCCTGGTGCGCGCACCGGGGTGCGGCGGTCCCCGCGCGGCCCCCTTCCCGCCCGCGCCCGCCCCGCGGTGTGCGCGGGGCGGGGCTCAGTCCCAGTCGCCGGACGCCCCGTCGCGCTCCAGGCGGCCGCGGAACCACGGCAGACGTCCGGCGGAGTGGAAGGCGTTGACGCCGACGATCCCGGCCCAGCAGATCAGCAGCCCCGCCCGTCCCGCGTTGAGCACGGCGATCGCGGACAGCGGGATGGCCAGCACCAGCGAGATCGCGGCCAGTCCGAAGGCGGCGCCCGGCCCCTCCGCGGAGTGGTCCCCCCGGGTGCGGGCCTCCCGGGCCTCGGCCGTCCGCTGCTCGGCCACCTGCCGCCGCACACGGCGTTCGATCACGGAGTCCAGGCGCCGGTCCACCTTCTCCAGGAAGGAGTCGACCAGCTCCGACTCGTACTCCGGCCCGAGCTCCCCGCGCGTCTGCAGGGTCGCGTCGAGCTCTTTCCTCAGCTCCGGACCGAGTCCTTCTGCGTCCATGCCCCCACGCTACGGGCGCGGGCCCGCCGGGGCGGTGGGGCTGTCCCCCGGAACGGACGGGGGCCGGCCTCCGCCCGGAGACCGCAGACCGGGGCCCGGAGGGCGTGCCGTGCCGAATACTGAATAGAGTCATGCGGGACGGGGAGCGCTGAAGAAGGGCAGACCGATGCGGGCGGACGAGTGCGGACGGGCGCGGTGAGCGGCTCGGCGGGCGCGCGGCTGCTGAAGCTGTTCGAGGGGCGCCGGCTGACCCCGACCCAGCGGCGGATCGCCCACTGCCTGGTGCGGCGCGCCGACGACGCGCCGTTCCTCTCCAGCGTCGAGCTCGCGGAGCTGGCCGGGGTGAGCCAGCCGTCGGTGACCCGCTTCGCCGTGGCGCTCGGCTTCGACGGCTACCCGGCGCTGCGCAGGCACCTGCGCGAGGAGCGGCCGGGGCCGGGGCCGGCGGACGGCGGGGACGGGCGGGACGGCCGCAACGCCTACCAGCAGGCCGTGCACGCCGAGATCGAGCACCTGCGGCGGCTCGCCGAGCAGCTCGCCGACCCCGGCCCCGTCGCCGAGGCCGGACGCCTGCTGGCCGCCTCCCGGCCCCTGCCCGTCCTGGGACTGCGGGCCGCCGCCGCCCAGGCGCGCGGCTTCGCGTACTTCGCCGCCAAGGTCCACCCCGACGTACGGCTGCTGGACGAGGGCGGCTCGATGCTGGCCGACCGCCTCGACGCGGCCGTGCGGGCCGGGGCGAGCGCGCTGCTGTGCTTCGCCCTGCCCCGCCATCCGCGCGAGTCGGCGGCGGCGCTGGACCACGCGCGGGAGGCCGGCCTGCGGGTGGTCACCGTCGCCGACAGCGCCTTCGCGCCCGTGGCCCGCCCCGGGGACCTGCTGCTGCCCGCCGCCGTCGGCACCGCGCTGTCCTTCGACACCGCCTGCGCGCCCATGATGCTGGGGCGGGTGCTGCTGGAGGCGATGTGCGACGAGCTGCCGGACGCGCAGGCCCGGCTGGAGGAGTTCGACGCGCGCGCCGCCGAGCGGGGGCTGTTCGTGGAGTGACCCGTGTTCGCGGAGCGACCCGCGCCGGCGGGGGATCCGGCGGATCGCGCGCACGGGCACTTGCCCGGCCTCTCAGAAGAATCTCATCCTGTGTTCCTAGGCTGTCCCCGGGCCTTCCCCGGCCTTCCGCCGGGAGGCCCTGACGGCATGAGGGTGAACGAAGCAGAGCGCCGGAGAGACGAAGGAGGACTGTCGTGGGGCGCGGGGCCTATGCGCTGGCGAGAGTGGCGGTGTACGTGCGGACGGCCGGTGTCGCGCTGTGGTGGACCGGTGCGGCGGCCGCGGTGGTCGGGGTGGCGATGCCCGGCCTGACCGGGCGGCGGATCGGGGTGCTGGCGGGCGCCGCGCTCCTGGTCGTCGCCGCCTTCACCGCCTTCCTGGTGCGCCGCCGCCGCTGCGGGACGCTGCTCAGGGGCGCGACCGCGGCGGGCAAGTGGGTGGTGCTGCACGACCGCGCGGTGACCGTCCGCGTCTGGCTGCGGGCCAACCGCTGGTGGCTGACCGCCGCCTTCCTGGCGGCCGTGGCCTCCTCCGCCGCCCTGCCCGCCGCGGGCGGCATGCTGCTGGCCGGGATCGGTCTGGGGCTGCGGGCCAAGGCGGTGTGGCTGGGTGCCTGGGAGCGCAGCAACGAGAAGCTGCTGTGGGTGCGCCCGGAGTGGGCGGACGGACGCAGCCCGGCCCGCGGGAAGGTGCGCGGCTGGATGACCACCGGCCCGCTGGCCGGGGACGCCGCGCCGGGCGGTGCGCGCCGCCGTCCCGCGGCGGCCGCCGCCCGGGAGCGCCGCCCCCGGGCCAGGGTCACGGCGGCGGCGCGGTGAGCGCGTCGCGCTGATCCCCGCCGGAGGCGGCGACGACCTCGTCGAGGGTCTGCGGCGGCCGTACGGTCAGGAAGCGCACGCCGTCCGTACGGCCGCCGGCGTCCGCGCCCTCTCCCGCGTCCGCCCCGGTGGTGAAGCCGTACACGCCCGGCCGGGGCAGGCTGTTGTAGTCGAACGGGGTGGAGAAGTAGTACGCCCCGGTGTCCAGCAGCGCCACCAGATCGCCCGCCTCCAACTCGGGCAGCTCCCGGCCCCGGGCGACGAGGTCCCCGGCGAAGCAGCAGGGCCCGGCGACGTCCTGGACGACCCCGGGCCCCTCCTTGGGGCGCCCGTGCCGGTCGTGGACGGCGACCCGCAGCGGCCACGCCTCGGGCGCGAAGACCGTCCGCGCGGCCACCTGGACGCCCGCGTGGGTGATCGCCACGGGACGGCCCCCGGCGCGCTTGGCGTACTCCACGCGTGCCAGGATCAGTCCGCACTTGGCCAGCAGCGACCTCCCGAACTCGGTGACCAGCCCGTAGCGCCCGTCGAACAGGCCGGGGACGGTGTCGCGCAGCAGCCGGGCGTACTCGGCGAAGGTCGGGGAGGTCTCCTCGGAGGCGAAGTCGACCGGGAGGCCGCCGCCGATGTCCAGGGTGTCGATCCGCCGCTCCCCGGCAGCCCGGTTGACCTCCTCGGCCAGCTCGTACAAGGCGGCCACCCCCGCCGCCATCGTCTCCGGCGGCATGCCCTGGGAGCCGACGTGGCAGTGGAGCCGGGTGATCCAGGGCCGCTCCGCACAGGCGCGCACGACGAACTCGCGCGCCCCTTCGTCGCGCAGCGGGAAGCCGAACTTCGAGGTGGCCGTCGCGGTGCTCGTCGCGCCGATGCCGCCCCCGCCGAGCTGGGGGTTGACGCGCAGGCCGACCGGCGGGACGGACCGGGCGGGCCGGGCGCCGGGGGCCAGCAGGGCGTCCAGCCGCGCCAGCTCCTGGCGGTTGTCGGCGTTGAGGGCGACGCCCAGCTCCAGCGCCCCGCGCAGCTCGCTCCACGTCTTGGCGGGCGAGTCCAGCACGATGCGCTCCGGGCCCACCCCGGCGGCCCGCGCCACGGCCAGCTCGCCCGGACCGGCGACCTCGCAGCCCAGCCCGAGGCCGGCCAGCAGCCGCACCACGGGCACCAGGGAGGACGCCTTGACGGCGAAGCAGTGGAGCACGGGCTGACCCGGAGCGGCCACGGCGGCGAAGGCCGCGTGGAGGCAGGCGGCGTTCTCCCGGACGGACGCCACGTCCAGCAGCGCGGCGACCGGGTGCGCGTCGGAGAGCAGGCCCTGCTCCACCGCGGCCCGGACGGCGAGCCGGCGGCGGCGGACGGCCGCGGCGGCGTCCGGAGAGGCGTCCAGAGCGGCGTCCTGGGAGGCGTCCGGGGAACCGGTGGGAGAGGCGGCGCGGCGCGTGGAAGTCATAACGGGACGAGCATGCCCGTGCGCGTGGACGACACCTCCTGTTGACTACTTCTATTCACTGCATAGAGTGACTGTAGAGTCCGATTCACACGGAGGGCAGGGGCCATGACCGAACCGTCGGGGCCGTCGGGACCGCGAACCGTACGGGCGCCGCGCGGCACCGTGCCGACCGCCCGGGGCTGGCCGCAGGAGGCCGCCCTGCGGATGCTGATGAACAACCTCGACCCCGAGGTCGCCGAGCATCCCGAGAAGCTCGTCGTCTACGGCGGCACCGGCAAGGCGGCCCGCGACTGGCGCTCCTTCGACGCCATGGTCCGCACCCTGACCACCCTCGGGCCGGACGAGACGATGCTCGTCCAGTCGGGGCGGCCCGTCGGCGTGCTCACCACCCACGAGTGGGCGCCGCGCGTGCTGATCGCCAACTCCAACCTGGTGGGCGACTGGGCCACCTGGGAGGAGTTCCGCCGCCTGGAGGCCCTCGGGCTCACCATGTACGGCCAGATGACGGCCGGGTCCTGGATCTACATCGGCACCCAGGGCATCCTCCAGGGCACCTACGAGACCTTCGCCGCCGTCGCCGCCAAGCGCTTCGGCGGCTCCCTGGCCGGCACGATCACCCTCACCGCCGGACTCGGCGGCATGGGCGGCGCCCAGCCGCTCGCGGTCACCATGAACGGCGGCGTCGCCCTCTGCGTCGACTGCGACCCGCGCGCCATCGAGCGCCGCATCGAGCACCGCTACCTCGACGTCCGCGCCGACTCCCTCGACCACGCCCTGCGCCTGGCGACCGAGGCCCGCGACGCGCGGCGCCCCCTGTCCGTCGGCGTCCTGGGCAACGCCGCCGACGTGGTGCCGCGCCTGCTGGCCATGGGCGCGCCGATCGACGTCGTCACCGACCAGACCTCCGCCCACGACCCGCTCAGCTACCTCCCGCTGGGCGTGGACTTCGCGGACATGGCCTCCTGCGCGGCCGGGAAACCCGCCGACTTCACCGCGCGGGCGCGGGAGTCGATGGCCCGTCACGTGGAGGCCATGGTCGGCTTCATGGACGCCGGCGCCGAGGTCTTCGACTACGGCAACTCCATCCGCGGCGAGGCGGAACTCGCCGGCTACGGGCGGGCCTTCGCGTTCCCCGGCTTCGTCCCCGCCTACATCCGGCCGCTGTTCTGCGAGGGCAAGGGCCCCTTCCGCTGGGCCGCGCTCTCCGGCGACCCGAGGGACATCGCCGCCACCGACCGCGCCGTCCTCGACCTCTTCCCCGAGAACGAGTCCCTGGCCCGCTGGATCCGGATGGCCGGGGAGCGCGTGCGGTTCCAGGGCCTGCCCGCCCGCATCTGCTGGCTCGGCCACGGGGAGCGCGACCGCGCCGGGGAGCGCTTCAACGACATGGTCGCCTCCGGAGAACTGGCCGCGCCGATCGTCATCGGCCGCGACCACCTGGACTGCGGCTCGGTGGCCTCCCCCTACCGCGAGACCGAGGCCATGCTCGACGGCTCCGACGCCATCGCCGACTGGCCGCTGCTCAACGCCATGGTCAACGTGGCCTCCGGCGCCTCCTGGGTCTCGATCCACCACGGCGGAGGCGTGGGCATGGGCCGCTCGATCCACGCCGGCCAGGTCACCGTCGCCGACGGCACGCCGCTGGCCGGGGAGAAGATCCGCCGGGTGCTCACCAACGACCCGGGCACGGGCGTCATCCGCCACGTCGACGCCGGGTACGAGCGCGCCGAGGAGGTCGCGGCCGAGCGCGGCGTCCGCATCCCCATGCGCGAGGGCGCGGCGGGCGGGGACGGGGGTGCCGCGTGACCCCGGAACCCTCCCGTCCGGCGCCCGGCCCCGCGCCGCGGGACGCATGGCGGCGGGGCCCCTCCTTCCACGAGATGTGGCACGGCCTGCTGCCCGTCGGACGGTCCCCGGGCGGGGGCTACCGGCGCCACGCCTGGACCGGCGCGGACGCCGAGTGCCGCGCCTGGTTCCGGGAGCAGGCCGCGGCGCGCGGACTGGCCTACGAGGTGGACCGCAACGGCAACCAGTGGGCCTGGCTCGGCGACCCGGAGGCCGGGGACGCCGTGGTGACCGGCTCCCACCTGGACTCCGTGCCCGACGGCGGCGCCTTCGACGGGCCCCTCGGCGTGGTCTCGGCCTTCGCCGCCCTCGACGCCCTGCACGAACGGGACGCCCGTCCCCTCCGGCCGCTGGCCGTCGTCAACTTCACCGACGAGGAGGGCGCCCGCTTCGGCCTCGCCTGCGTCGGCTCCCGGCTGACCACCGGGCAGCTCACCGCCGAACAGGCCCGCGGACTGCGCGACGCGGACGGGACCACCCTGGCCCGGGCCATGGAACGCGCCGGACACGACCCCGGCGCCCTCGGCGCCGACCCGCAGCGGCTCGCCCGCATCGGCGCGTTCGTCGAACTCCACATCGAGCAGGGCCGCACCCTCGCGGCCCTCCCCGGCGACCACCCGGTGGGCGTCGCCTCCGCGATCTGGCCCCACGGCCGGTGGCGGTTCGACTTCCGCGGCCAGGCCAACCACGCCGGGACCACCCGCCTGGAGGACCGCCGCGACCCGATGCTGACCTACGCCAACACCGTGCTGGCCGCCCGGAAGAAGGCCCGCCTCGCCGGGGCGCTGGCCACCTTCGGCAAGGTCGCCGTGGAACCCAACGGCGTCAACGCCATCGCCTCCCTGGTCCGCGGCTGGCTCGACTCCCGCGCCCCCGACGAGGAGACCCTCGCCGCCGTCGTCGCCGAGATCGAACGCGCCGCCGCCGAACGCGGGAAGCGCGACGGGGTGGACGTCACGGTCACCCGCGAGTCCTTCACCCCCGTCGTGGAGTTCGCCCACGGCCTGCGCGACCGGCTGGCCCGGCTGCTCGGCGGCGCGCCCGTCCTGCCCACCGGCGCGGGCCACGACGCGGGCATCCTGTCCGCCGAGGTCCCCACCGCCATGCTCCACGTGCGCAACCCCACCGGCGTCTCCCACTCGCCCGCCGAGTCGGCGGCGGAGGAGGACTGCGCCGCCGGGGTGCGCTCCCTCGCCGGCGTACTGGAGGACCTGGCATGCCGGTGAACCCGACGGACCCGGCGGCGCCCGCGGCCGTGTACTGGGCCGAGTACGCCTGGACCGGCGGCGCCGTCGAACCGGGCACGGTGATCGAGACGGCCGGCGGCCGGATCACCGCCGTCCGCACCGGGGCGGGCTCCCCGCCGCCCGGGGCCGAGCCGCTGCGCGGCCTGACCCTCCCCGGACTGGCCAACGCCCACTCCCACGCCTTCCACCGCGCCCTGCGCGGCACCGCCCAGACCGGCTCCGGCACGTTCTGGACCTGGCGCCGGGTGATGTACTCCGTCGCGGACCGCCTCACCCCCGAGAGCTACTTCGCCCTCGCCCGGGCCGTGTACGCCGAGATGGCGCTGGCCGGGATCACCTGCGTGGGCGAGTTCCACTACCTCCACCACGCCCCCGGCGGCACCCCCTACGGCGACCCCAACGCCATGGGGCACGCCCTGATCGCGGCCGCCGCCGAGGCGGGCATCCGCATCACCCTCCTGGACACCTGCTACCTGGCCTCCGGGATCCTCACCGAGCACCGCGGCAGGGCCCTCGACCGCCACCAGCTCCGCTTCGGCGACGGCAGCGCCGCCGCCTGGGCCGAGCGGGCGTCCGCCCTGGTCCCGGAGGGGGACCACGCCCGGGTGGGCGCGGCGGTCCACTCCGTGCGCGCCGTGCCGGCCGCCGAGGCGGGCGCCGTCGCCGAGTGGGCCCGGGAGCGGGGCGCGCCCCTGCACGTCCACCTCTCCGAGCAGCCCGCCGAGAACGACGCCTGCCTGGCCGCCCTCGGACGCACCCCCACCCGGCTCCTGGCCGACCACGGCGTGCTCGGCCCCGGCACCACCGCCGTCCACGCCACGCACCTCACCGGTGAGGACATCGCCCTCCTCGGCGGGACCCGCACCCGGGTGTGCGTGTGCCCCACCACCGAGCGCGACCTCGCCGACGGCATCGGCCCCGCCGCCGACCTGGCGCACGCGGGGTCGCCGCTGTGCCTGGGCAGCGACAGCCACGCCGTGATCGACCTGCTGGAGGAGGCCCGCGCCCTGGAGCTGGACGAGCGGCTGCGCAGCCGCACCCGAGGCCACTGGACCGCCGCCCGGCTGCTGGACTTCGCCGGCGAGTCCGGCCACGCCGCCCTGGGCTGGCCCGAGGCCGGACGCCTGGAGGCCGGGCGGCTCGCCGACTTCACCACGATCGCCCTGGACTCGGTGCGCACCGCGGGCCCCCCGCCCCGGCTGGCCGCCCAGACCGCCGTGTTCGCGGCGACCGCGGCCGACGTACGCCACACGGTCGTCGGCGGTCGCCATGTGGTGCGGGACGGAGTACACCGGAGCGTGCCGGACGTCCCCGCGGCCCTGGCGGACGCCATCCAGGAAGGAGCAGCCCGTTGACGACCACGACGACCGCCCCGCCGGGCGCCGCCACCAGCACCCTGATCACCAACATCGCCACCCTGGTCACCAACGACCACGAGACCGTCGAGGGCGCCGAGGACGGCATCCTCGGCCTGGTCCGGGACGCGGCCGTCGTCGTCGACGGCGACCGCGTCGCCTGGGCCGGCCCGGCCGGCCGGGCGCCCGCCGCCGACCGGCGCCTCGACGCGGGCGGCCGGACGCTGCTGCCCGGCTTCGTCGACTCCCACTCCCACCTGCTCTTCGCCGGCGACCGCGGCGGGGAGTTCGCCGCGCGGATGTCGGGCCGCCCCTACACCGCCGGCGGCATCCGCGCCACCGTCGAGGCCACCCGCGCCGCCTCCGACGAGCAGCTCGCGGCGGTCCTGGAGCGCCATGTGCGGGAGGCGCTGCGCCAGGGCACCACCACCCTGGAGACCAAGTCGGGCTACGGCCTCACCGTCGAGGACGAGGCCCGGGCCCTGCGGATCGCCGAGGAGCACGTGGACGAGGTCACCTACCTGGGCGCCCACGTCGTCCCGCCCGAGTACGAGGGCGACCCGGACGGCTACGTCGCCCTCGTCACGGGCCCGATGCTGGACGCCTGCGCCCTCCACGCCCGCTGGGTGGACGTCTTCTGCGAGCGGGGCGCCTTCGACGCCGACCAGGCCCGCGCGGTCCTCACCGCCGGGATCGCCCGCGGCCTGGTCCCGCGGGTGCACGCCAACCAGCTCGGGCACGGCCCCGGCGTGCGGCTCGCCGTCGAGCTGGACGCCGCCTCCGCCGACCACTGCACCCACCTGACCGACGCCGACGTCGACGCCCTGGCGAGCGGCCGCACGGTCGCCACGCTGCTGCCCGGCTGCGACTTCTCCACCCGCGCGCCCTACCCCGACGCCCGCCGGCTGCTGGACGCGGGCGTCACCGTCGCACTGTCCACCGACTGCAACCCGGGGTCGTCCTACACCAGCTCCATGCCGTTCTGCGTGGCCCTCGCCGTCCGGGAGACGGGGATGACGCCCGACGAGGCGGTCTGGGCCGCCACCGCGGGCGGCGCCGCGGCCCTGCGCCGCATCGACATCGGACGCGTGACGCCCGGGGCGCGCGCCGATCTCGTGCTGCTGGACGCCCCCTCGCACGTCCACCTCGCCTACCGGCCCGGCGTTCCGCTGGTGGCGGCGGTCTGGCAGCGCGGCACGCGGGTGCTGTGACGTTCCGCACAGTCCCTCCGCGGCCGGCCCCGTTCCGCCGGGTCCCCGCGTCCCGGTCCCGCGCCCCGGTCCCGCGTCCGCCGGGTTGGGGGAGCCCCCCGGAGACGGCCCGGGCCGCCCCGGCGTCTGCCGGAGCGGCCCGACGAGTCGGTGGGGAGGGCGCCGCGCGGGGCGCGGTCACTCCTCGGCCAGCAGCCCCTTGCGGAGTTTGCCCAGCGTCCGGGAGAGCAGACGGGAGACATGCATCTGGGAGATCCCCAGTTCCTCGCCGATCTCGGACTGGGTCATGTTCGCCACGAAGCGCAGGGAGAGGATTCTGCGGTCGCGTGGCGAGAGCTCCGCGATCAGCGGCTTGAGGGACTCGACGTACTCGATGCCCTCCAGCCCGTGGTCCTCGTAGCCGATGCGGTCCGCGAGGGCGCCCTCCGTCTCGTCCTCCTCGGGCTGGGCGTCGAGCGAGCTGGCGGTGTAGGCGTTGCTGGCCGCCATCCCCTCGATCACCTCCTCGCGGGAGATGCCCAGCCGGTCGGCCAGCTCGCCGACGGTCGGGGAGCGGTCGAGCTGCTGCGCGAGCTCGTCCCCGGCCTTGGCCAGGTCCAGGCGGAGCTCCTGGAGGCGCCTGGGGACGCGCACGGACCAGGAGGTGTCGCGGAAGAAGCGTTTGATCTCGCCGACGATCGTCGGCATGGCGAAGGTGGGGAACTCGACCCCGCGTCCGATCTCGAAGCGGTCGATCGCCTTGATCAGCCCGATGGTGCCCACCTGGACGATGTCCTCCATGGGTTCGCTGCGGGAGCGGAACCGGGCGGCGGCGAACTTCACCAGGGCGAGATTGAGCTCGACGAGGGTGTTGCGGACGTACGCGTGCTCGTGCGTGCCTTCCTGGAGCGTCTTCAGGCGCTCGAAGAGGGTCCGGGAGAGGGCTCGCGCGTCCAGCGGCCCCACCTCGTCGTACGGCGGGATGTCGGGGAGCCGGAGCCGGTCGGCCAGGCGCTCGGCCTGTTCCGGAGCCGCATCCGGATGCCCGCTCCCGCTCTGTTCGGGCGATACGATCGACGACGCGGCGGGCGATTCGTCGAGCCGGGGTGACATGGTGTCCTCCATCGTTCTCGGCATATGGCTGCCGAAGCCGTTCCTGCACTACTGGGGTGCGGCGCCTCCAAAGCCGACGTGTTTCGGGGGTTTCTCCTACGCCTACCTGCTCTCACGGGGGCATGGCAAGTGGTGGTTGTCCGAATATGACCCAATGTGCTGGTTGTGCGGCTACCGGTTGCGGCGGTAAAGGCGTAGGGTTCGAACGTCCATCTTCTGACGGCAGTGATCGGCCACTCGACGAACGTGAAGGGGTGTGCATGGACCGCGGGATGCCCGGCAGCACCAGCCACCGGGGCCGGCTGACGGTCGACGTGGAGCGCCACGGCGCGAGTCTGGTGGTGACACCGGACGGTGAACTCGACCACCACACCGCCGATCTGCTGCGCGAACCGCTGGAGGGCGCGCTCGAGGACGGCTGCAAGCTGGTCCTCGTCGACTGCTCGAAGCTCGAGTTCTGCGACTCCACCGGGCTCAACGTCCTGCTGGGCGCCAGACTGAAGGCCGAGGCCGCCGGCGGCGGCATCCACCTGGCCGGAATGCGGCCGGTCGTGGCGCGTGTGTTCGAGATCACGGGCGCCGACGGTGTGTTCGCCCTCCACGAAAGCCTGGCCGACGCCCTGAAGGAAACGGCACAGTCCTAGAAGCCGTGACGAGGGCCGCAGCCCGTCCGGGTCCCGGGCCGTAACCAGAGCGTTACGCGGGGAAAATGATTCCTGCGGGATCGAGGGGTGTTCTCCCGGCGCGGTCGGGCAGGAGAGTCCCTGAAATGCCCCCGAAACAGTTTGTCCGCAGACCGAGCGAGAACCGACGAATTGGTCAATCGGTGAGGTGAAGCACTGATGAGCACCACCCGACCGCAACCGGCGGGCGAGCGTGGCCCGGAGCCGGAGGGCACGGCCACGACCGCAGCCGCACCGGTCGGTCAGGTGCGCGAGATGCGCCAGGTTCGAAGGCTGCGGCTCATGGGGGCCAGCGGCGCCGTGCCGCGCGCCCGTGACTTCACCCGCCAGGCCCTCCACGACTGGGGATGGCTGCCCGCGGCCACGGCCGAGCAGCGCGCCGCCGCCGAGGACGCCCTCCTCGTCGTCTCCGAACTGGTGACGAACGCCTGCCTGCACGCCGACGGCCCCGAGGAGGTCCGGATAGGTTTCGGGCCCAAGCTGCTGCGGATCGAGGTCGCCGACCGGGGCGCCGGTCTTCCCTCGCCGCGCACGCCGCACCGTCCCGGCCGCCCCGGCGGACACGGGATGTTCATCGTCCAGCGCCTCTGCCTGGACTGGGGCGTGGTGCGCAACCCCGACGGGACGCCGGGGAAGACAGTCTGGGCCGAGCTCGCCGGGCCCGACGCGGACTGAGCCCGCCGGGCCGCCCCACCGGGTGCGCGGGCCCCTCACCGGACCTCCGTGACGGAGCCGGGCCCCGGACCTTGCCGCAAGGTCCGGGGCCCGGCTCGTCTCCGTCTGCGGGCCGCTACCGCACGTCGCCCATCAGGGCGCGGATCCGCTTCCCGGCGGTCATGAAGGCGAAGCCCGCGACCACGGCGATGACGCCCCACATGGTGTAGTAGGCGGCGTCGCCCATCGGCTCGTTGAGCTGGGTGGCCCAGCCGTTGAGGGCGTTGCCGGTGGCGGTGGCGAGGAACCACAGGCCCATGATCTGGCCGACGAACTGCCTCGGCGCCAGCTTGGTCGACAGGGACAGGCCCACCGGGGACAGGCACAGCTCACCGAGCGTCTGGAGCAGGTACACGCCCAGCAGCCAGAAGACGGTGACCTTGCCGGTCTCGCTGTTCGCCGCGGCGGCGCCCGCCAGGCCCATCAGGCCGAAGGAACCGCCGATGAGCAGCATGGCCAGCGCGAACTTCATCGGGGCGCCGGGCTCGCGGTTGCGCTTGGCCAGCCAGACCCACAGGCTCGCGAAGAGCGGCGCCAGGACGATGATCATGACCGGGTTGACCGACTGGAACCACGAGGCCGGGAACTCCCAGCCGCCGATCATGCGGTCGGTGTCGTTGTCCGCGAAGATCGTCAGCAGCGAGCCGGACTGGTCGTAGATCATCCAGAACAGCACGGCGGTGGCGAAGAACCACACGAACGCCTTGACGCGCGGCCGGTCCTCGCCGGTCAGCTCCGGGTTCCGGTACATCGAGACGAAGTACAGGATCGGCACGACCACGCCCAGGACGGCCAGGAAGTTCACCACGTGCTCGATGTCGTAGGTGCCCAGGGCCAGGTCCACCAGCAGCGCGGCGAGGGCCAGACCGGTCCACAGCGCGGCCTTGCGCAGCACCGAGCGCTTCTCCTCCGGCGAGGCCGGGGTCCCGGGGTGCCGGCCGACGTCGCCGAGGTAGCGGCCGCCCAGGACGTACTGGACGACGGCCAGGGTCATGCCGATGCCGGCGACGGCGAAGCCCAGGTGCCAGTTGACGTTCTCGCCGAGGTAGCCGACCACCAGCGGCGCGAACATCGCGCCGATGTTGATCGACATGTAGAAGATGGTGAAGCCGGCGTCGCGGCGGGCGCTGGGCTGGCCCTCGTAGAGGCCGCCGACCATCGCCGAGATGTTCGGCTTCAGCAGGCCGGTGCCGACGGCGATCAGGCCGAGGCCGACGAAGAACGCCACGTCGGACGGGATGGCCAGCGTGTAGTGGCCCGCCGCGATCACGATGCCGCCGACCAGGACCGCCTTGCGGGCCCCCCAGAGCCGGTCGGCCACCCAGCCGCCGGGCATGGCCGCCATGTAGACGACGGCGTTGTAGACGCCGTAGATCGCCGCGGCGAGGGCCTCACGTCCGGCGAGCGGACCGTCGAGGACGCCCGCGATCAGGTAGAGGACGAGGATGGCGCGCATTCCGTACCAGGAGAAGCGCTCCCACATCTCGGTCATGAAGAGCGTGGCCAAGCCGCGTGGATGGCCGAAGAAGGTCTTGCCGGACGTGCCGGCGGAGTCCTTCGTGAGACTGGACGCCATGGTGGTGGTTCCTTGCTCGGTCGGGACGCGTGAGATGTGGTGCACACGCGCCCGGGGCGGTTGGTCGGCCCCGGCGCCGCGCCCCCCACCCATGTGCGCGTCCGGTCCAGGCCGACAGGTCCTTGGGCGTTGCCGTGCGGCCGGACCCGGGCGGCCGGCGCCCGGCCCGGGGGAGCCCGCGCGGAGCTCTCCCCGCCCTCCCGGACGGGAGGGCCCCCTGGCCGCGGTCCGGTGCGCCGGGGCGCGTCCGGTGACCGCCGCTCCTGGGCAAACGCCTGGGTCAGGGTACGCCACCGCCTGCCGGGTGGATGACGGGTACCCAGGGCCGGGAGGCGCATTTCACACCCGGGCGGGGAACCGTCCCGGGGTTCCCGGGTGGCTCGCACACATCTCCGGGGGTGCCTCCGCGAGGTCTACCATCGGGCCATGACCCGAGTACTGCTCGCCGAGGACGATGCCTCCATCTCGGAGCCGCTGGCCCGTGCCCTCCGCCGCGAAGGGTACGAGGTCGAGGTGCGGGAGAACGGCCCCGGCGCCCTGGAGGCCGGACAGCGGGGGGACGTCGACCTGCTCGTGCTGGACCTCGGTCTGCCCGGCATGGACGGTCTGGAGGTCTGCCGCAGGCTGCGCACCGAGGGGCACACCTTCCCGGTCCTGGTGCTGACCGCCCGCGCCGACGAGGTGGACACCGTCGTCGGCCTGGACGCCGGCGCCGACGACTACGTCACCAAGCCGTTCCGCCTGGCCGAGCTGCTCGCCCGGGTGCGGGCCCTGCTGCGGCGCGGCTCGGTCGAGCCCGCCCAGCCCGCCGCCACCCACGGCGTGCGGATCGACGTCGAGTCGCACCGGGCCTGGATGGGGGACGAGGAGCTCCAGCTCACGGCGAAGGAGTTCGACCTGCTGCGGGTGCTGGTGCGCGACGCGGGCCGGGTCGTCACCCGCGAGCAGCTCATGCGCGAGGTCTGGGACACCACCTGGTGGTCGTCGACGAAGACCCTCGACATGCACATCTCCTGGCTGCGCAAGAAACTCGGCGACGACGCGGCCAACCCCCGCTACATCGCCACGGTCCGCGGCGTCGGCTTCCGTTTCGAGAAGGACTGACCGGCCCGGGAACCAGCGGGACCTTTTGAAGACCTGGAAGGGCTGAGGCCGAGCCGTGCGCAGACGCCTGATCAACTCCACGCTGGCCGTGGTCCTCGTCGTGATCGCCGTCTTCGGGATCTCGCTGGTCATCGTGGAGACCCGCACCATCGAGGGGAGCGCCCGCGAGAGCGTCCGGTCCGACGCCGCGCGGCTGGTCTCGGTCGTCGAGAGCCGCATCGTCGCCGAGGAGCGGGTGACGGCCGAGTCCATGCGCACCCAGGTGCCCGGGGACCGCCACGTCCGCATCGACGTGCCCGGCCGGGCCCCCATCGAGCTGGGCGAGCGCCCCACCGGGGACGTCATCGAGGAGCGCGCGGTCGGCGCCCAGGGCGTGTCCGTCACCGTCCGGCTCCCCGGGAGCACGGTCCGTGCCGAGGTGGGCCGCACCCTGCTGATCATCCTGGCGGTGGCGCTGCTCGCGGTGCTCGCGGCGGTGTTCCTCGCCGTCCGGCAGGCCCGCCGGGTCGCGGCCCCGCTCACCGACCTCGCCGAGACCGCCGAGCGGCTCGGCTCCGGCGATCCCCGCCCCAGGCACCGCCGCTACGGGGTGCCCGAGCTGGACCGGGTGGCGGACGTGCTGGACGCCAGCGCCGAGCGGATCGCCCGGATGCTCACCGCCGAGCGGCGGCTGGCCGCGGACGCCTCCCACCAGCTCCGCACACCGCTGACGGCGCTGTCGATGCGGCTGGAGGAGATCGTCTCGGCCGCCGACGCCGCCGACGCCGTGCCCACCGCCGACCATGCCGCCGTCGCCACCATCAGGGAGGAGGCGATGATCGGCCTGGCCCAGGTCGAGCGGCTGACCGACGTGGTGCAGCGGCTGCTGACCAACTCGCGCGACCCCCGCTCGGGCTCGGCCGTGGGCTTCGACCTGGACGAGGTGGTCAAGCAGCAGATCGAGGAGTGGCGCCCGGCGTACCGCAAGGCGGGGCGGGTCATCGTCCGCTCCGGCCGGCCGGGCCTGCGGGCGGTGGGCACTCCGGGCGCGGTGGCGCAGGTGCTCGCCACGCTCATCGAGAACGCCCTGATGCACGGCGGCGGCACGGTCGCCCTGCGCACCCGCATCGCCGGCAACCAGGTGGTGGTCGAGGTGACGGACGAGGGGCCGGGCGTCGACCCGGCGCTGGGCGCCCGCGTCTTCGAGCGCACGGTCAGCGGGCGCAACTCCACGGGCCTGGGACTGGCCGTCGCCCGCGACCTGGCGGAGGCGGACGGCGGGCGGCTGGAGCTACTTCAGCAGCACCCGCCGGTCTTCGCGCTCTTCCTCAGCCGGGACGCCGAGGAGCCGGCCGCCGGCTGAGCCGCCGCGGAAGACCCAGGTGCGGTAGGACCAGAAGCGGAAGACCGTGGCGACGCCCATGCCGACGACGTTCTTGGCGATGTTGTCGGCGAGCGGCGAGGTGAGGCCCAGCACGTAGTGCGAGACGGCCAGGGCCCCGTTCTCCATCACCAGGCCGATCCCGCTGAACAGCAGGAAGAGCCCCGCCTCCCGGGACACCCGGCTCTTGTCGCTGTGCCGGTACGTCCAGTAGCGGTTGCCCAGGTAGTTGGTCGCGATGGCGACCGCCGTGGCCAGCACCCCGGACCGCACCGGGGCCAGGCCCAGGCCGTGGATGCAGAGGTTGAAGACCGCGACGTTGACGAGGAAGCCCAGGGCGCCCACCGTGCCGAACTTGGCGGCCTCGCGCCGGAGCCGCCGGAGGCGGAGGCGGAGTGCCTGCCGTTCTTCCCTGGAGCTCCCCATAGAGATCCGCTGCCCCGTTCCGCCGGCTCGTGCCGGCCGTCTCTCCGCTTCCGTGACCGCCATGTTATCCACGGCCCGGGCCACGACCCTGCGCCGAACGGGGTACCCGTCCGGGCGGCCGATAGGCTACGGCCGTGACATTTCCTGTGATCGGCATGGTCGGCGGCGGTCAGCTCGCACGGATGACCCACGAGGCGGGCATCCCCCTCGGTGTCAGGTTCCGGCTGCTCAGCGACACCCCACAGGACTCCGCCGCCCAAGTGGTCCGCGACGTCGTCGTCGGCGACTACCGCGACCTGGACACGCTGCGTGACTTCGCCCGCGGCTGCGACGTGATCACGTTCGACCACGAGCACGTCCCGACCGAGCACCTGCGGGCCCTGGAGGCGGAGGGCATCCCCGTGCGGCCCGGCCCCGACGCGCTGGTGCACGCGCAGGACAAGGGGGTGATGCGGGAGAAGCTCACCGCGATCGGCATCCCGTGCCCCAGGCACCGCATCGTGGCGGACCCGGCGGACGTGGCGCGCTTCGCGGAGGAGGCCGGCGGGTGGCCGGTCGTCCTCAAGACCGTCCGCGGCGGCTACGACGGCAAGGGCGTGTGGGTGGTGCGCTCCGAGGAGGAGGCCGCCGACCCCTTCCGCGCGGGCGTGGCCGTCCTGGCCGAGGAGAAGGTGGACTTCGTCCGCGAGCTGGCGGCCAACGTGGTGCGCTCCCCGCACGGGCAGGCCGTGGCCTACCCGGTGGTGGAGTCCATCCAGGTGAACGGCGTCTGCGACACCGTGATCGCCCCGGCGCCCGACCTGTCGCCCGAGCTGTCCGGCCACGCCCAGGAGCTGGCGCTGACGGTGGCCCGCGAGCTGGGCGTCGTCGGGCACCTGGCGGTCGAGCTGTTCGAGACCGCCGACGGCCGCGTCCTGGTCAACGAGCTGGCGATGCGCCCCCACAACAGCGGCCACTGGACCCAGGACGGCGCGGTCACCTCGCAGTTCGCCAACCACCTGCGGGCCGTGCTCGACCTCCCGCTGGGCGACCCGCGCCCCCGCGCGCCGTGGACGGTGATGGTCAACGTGCTCGGCGGCGACTACCCCGACATGTACCAGGGCTACCTGCACTGCATGGCCCGCGATCCGCGGCTGAAGATCCACATGTACGGCAAGGACGTGAAGCCCGGCCGCAAGGTGGGCCACGTCACCACCTACGGCGACGATCTGGCGGACGTCCGTGAGCGCGCCGCCCACGCCGCCGCCTACCTGCGAGGGACCATCACCGAATGAGCAACGCCCCCACCCCCGCTTCCACCCCCGGTCCGGCCCCCGTCGTGGGCATCGTCATGGGCTCCGACTCCGACTGGCCCGTCATGAAGGCCGCGGCCGAGGTCCTGGACGAGTTCGAGGTCCCCCACGAGGTCGACGTGGTCTCCGCGCACCGGATGCCGCACGAGATGATCGCCTACGGCGACCGGGCCGCCGACCGCGGTCTGAAGGCGGTCATCGCGGGCGCCGGGGGAGCGGCCCACCTGCCGGGCATGCTGGCCTCCGTCACCCCGCTGCCGGTGATCGGCGTGCCGGTGCCGCTGTCGCACCTGGACGGCATGGACTCCCTGCTGTCCATCGTCCAGATGCCCGCCGGCGTCCCCGTCGCCACGGTCTCGGTCGGCGGTGCCCGCAACGCCGGGCTGCTCGCGGTGCGGATGCTGGCGGCCCACGACGCGGACCTGAGGGAGCGGATGGAGCGCTTCCAGTCGGAGTTGAAGGAGCAGGCCCAGGAGAAGGGCCGGCGGCTGCGGGCCAAGGTCGCCGCGGGCGGCGCGGGCTTCGGCTTCGGGAGCAAGTGAGGTGGCCCGCGGCGAGGAACTGCTGGAGCGGGCCCGCGCGCTGCTGGCCGCCCACCCCGTCGTCGACGGCCACAACGACCTGCCGTGGGCGCTGCGCGAGCAGGTCGCCTACGACCTCGACCGGCGCGACATCGCGCGCGACCAGTCGGCCCATCTCCACACCGACATCCCGCGGTTGAGGGCGGGCGGGGTGGGGGCGCAGTTCTGGTCCGTCTACGTGCGCACCGACCTGACCGGAGACGCCGCGGTCAGCGCCTGCCTGGAGCAGATCGACGTGGTGCGGCGGCTGACCGACCGCTACCCGGACGACCTGCGGCTCGCCCTCACCGCCGACGACATGGAGGCGGCGCGGGCCGAGGGCCGCATCGCCTCCCTGATGGGCGCCGAGGGCGGCCACTCCATCAACAACTCCCTCGCCACGCTGCGCGCCCTGTACAGCCTGGGCGTGCGCTACATGACGCTCACCCACAACGACACCATCGACTGGGCGGATTCGGCCACCGACGCCCCGCGCCACAACGGCCTGACCCGGTTCGGCGAAGAGGTCGTGCGGGAGATGAACCGGCTGGGGATGCTGGTGGACCTCTCCCATGTGGCGCCGGCCACCATGCGGGACGCCCTGCGGGTCTCCACGGCGCCGGTGGTCTTCTCGCACTCCTCCGCCCGCGCGGTGTGCGACCACCCGCGGAACGTCCCCGACGACGTGCTGGAGGGCCTGGCGGCCAACGGCGGTGTGGCGATGGCCACATTCGTGCCGAAGTTCGTCCTTCCCGCCGCCGTGGCCTGGACCGAGGCCGCCGACGAGAACATGCGCGCCCACGGTCTCCACCCCCTGGACGGCACGGAGCGGGGCCGGGAGGTCCAGCGGGCCTTCGAGGAGGCCAACCCGCGCCCGGTGGCGACGGCGGCGACGGTCGCCGACCACCTGGACCACATGCGCGAGGTCGCGGGCATCGACCACGTCGGCATCGGCGGCGACTTCGACGGCACGGCCTTCACTCCGTCCGATCTGGGTGATGTGTCCGGATATCCGAACCTGGTGGCCGAGTTGCTGGACCGTCGCTGGTCCGAGGCCGATCTGGCCAAGCTCACCTGGGAGAACGCGGTGCGGGTCCTCCGCGACGCGGAGGCCGTGGCCCGGGACGAACAGGCCCGGCGCGGCCCGTCGATCGCCACCATCGGGCAGTTGGACGGATGACGCCGAACCCCTGTCGGTGACGCAACTCACGAGCGGGATCTCCGAGCCCGTCGCACTCCGTGCGGCCGGAGGTCCCGCTCTGTCATACCCCCTGGTCACAAAAGGGATATGACGAGCTGTCAGGGCCGTCTGATCTCACTCCGCGTGGACGGATCCGTCACGCACGGTCGCGAATGAGACGCAGGCAATAGCTGCGAAACGGGCTTCCTGTGACCCATCGGCTTGTTATGGCGGAAACGTTCTGTTTACGGTTCTGGCCGCGCCGTACGAATGTGCGGCGGGCCCGCTGTCGGTACGCCGAGTCCTGCCGACGGCAGCGGGCTGGACCATCCACACCCGTCATCGGCAGGAGCGGGGGACCCAAGGTAAGCGCCGGACCGTGTCCGCACGGGACGGCTTGGGGTGAAGCCGTGTCACGACCCGGAGGTCGTGGCCCACACGGCCGGGCAACTCCAGCCCGAACCCGACAGCTCACCTCGCAGGCGTAGGAGAGGAGCCCCGTATGTCCGCACGCGGACGTCATCGTCGTGCCCGTAACAGCCGCCTCGCCCGCCTGTCCCTGGCCATCTCCGTGGGCGGCGCCGGTGTGGCCCTGCCCCTGATGGCCGCCGGCAACGCCAACGCCGCCTCCGTCGACACCTGGGACCGAGTCGCCCAGTGCGAGAGCACCGGCAACTGGAGCATCAACACCGGCAACGGCTTCTACGGCGGCCTGCAGTTCACGCAGAGCACCTGGGAGGCCTTCGGCGGCACCCAGTACGCCCCCCGCGCCGACCTGGCCACCAAGGACCAGCAGATAGCCGTCGCCGAGAAGGTCCTGGACGGCCAGGGCCCGGGCGCCTGGCCGGTGTGCTCGGTCAAGGCCGGTCTGACCAAGGGCGGCCCCGCCCCCGCCGTCTCCCCCGACGGACAGGGCGAGGCGGACGAGCAGCAGGCCCCGGCCGCCCAGGAGCAGCAGGCTCCCGAGCCCGAGTCCGCGCCCGAGGCCGGGAACGAGACCGAGGCCGAGCAGGCCCGGCCGGAGCGGGCCGACCGCGCCGAGCGGGCCGAGGAAGCCACCTCGTACCGGGTCGTCGGCGGCGACACCCTGTTCAAGATCGCCGACGCCCACGGCATCGCGGGCGGCTGGCAGGAGGTCTACGAGGACAACCGCCAGGTCATCGGCGCCGACCCCAACGTGATCCACCCGGGCCAGGAGCTCTCCCTGGGCGGCACTGCCGTCCAGCAGAAGGCCGCCGCCAAGCCGGAGGCCAAGCCGGAGGCGAAGGCCGAGCAGAAGGTCGAGAAGGCCGAGACCAACCCCGAGCCCGCGCGGCAGTCGGCCGAGCGCGCCGACCGCAGCGGCGGCGCCTCCGCCAACGCCTCCGCCGGCTACACCGCCCCGGTGAACGCCGCCCCGTCCGGCTCCTACAAGGCCGCGGGCGCCCGCTGGTCCAACGGCCACACCGGCGAGGACTTCGCCGCCGGCACCGGCACCCCGGTGAAGGCCGTCACCAACGGCACCGTGGTCTCCGCGGGCTGGGGCGGCGCGTACGGCAACCAGGTCGTCATCCGCCACGACGACGGCCGCTACAGCCAGTACGGCCACCTGTCCTCGATGTCGGTCGCCGCAGGCCAGAAGGTGAGCGTCGGCCAGCAGATCGGCGCCGTCGGCTCCACCGGCAACAGCACCGGCCCGCACCTGCACTTCGAGGTGCGCACCGGTCCCGGCTACGGCTCGGACATCAACCCGCTGGCCTACCTGAGGGCCAACGGCGTCAGCATCTGAGCCACGCCGAACGGTCCGCCGCGGACCGTGTGACCCCTCTCCGGGACAGCACGAGGCGGGCGGGGCGCGGAGTGTCCACACACTTCGCTCCCCGCCCGCCTCGCTCGGTTTCTCCATCCCCCGGCCGGTTCCTCCCGTGCGGCGCGGTCAGTCCGCGCAGAGGCAGAACGGGTGCCCCGCCGGGTCCCGGTAGACGCGGAAGTCGCGCTTGCCGCCGTCGTCGCCCTCCAGGAGCTCCGCCCCCAGCTCCAGCGCCTCCCGTTCGGCCGCGTCCAACTCCTCCCGCGGCACGTAGAGGTCGAGGTGGAACTGCTGCGAGCGCTCGGCGCTCGGCCACGAGGGCGGCACATGGCCGGGAGCCTCCTGGAAGGCCAGCGTCCGGTCCTTCAGCACGCCCGAGTCGAACGTCACCTCGACCCAGCGCCCCTCGCCCTCGACCTTCCCGCCCAGCAGGCGTGCGTAGAAGTCGGCGAGCCGCCCCGGTTCCGGGCAGTCCAGCACGACGACGGCCCGCAGCGTGGTGATGGCCATGGTGCTCCTCCTGTGCGGTGGTTTCCGTACCCGAGACTCGTTACTCCTTGAAGCCTTCAACAGGTAACGAGTTACCCCATGATGGCGCTCTGGCAGTAACGTGGCAAGGGTGGAACAGCAGGAGGACCGGGATCCCACCCCGCCGGGGCTCCGCCTGGTGCGGGACCTGATCAACACCCTGGACGTGGAGGCCGGAGCCGACGCCCTCGCCGCCGACGGCGGTCTCGCCGCGTTCGCGCACGACCACGGGTTGACCGGGCTGGGGCTGACCAAACACGACGTTCCGGACGTCGTCCGGCTGCGCGAGGGCCTGCGCGCCGCCTGCCTGGCCCACACCGGCGCACGGGTGCCCGAGGGGACGGCGGCCGAACTGGCCGCGCTGCTGCGCCGCGCGCCGCTCACCGTGACCGTCGACGAGGAGGGGGCGGCATCGCTCGAACCCGCGGACGTCCCCCCGGGCGCCGCGGCGCTCACCGCCCGGATCGCCGCCGCCGTCGCCGCCGCCGCGGGCGACGGGACCTGGGCCCGCCTGAAGGTGTGCGAGGCGCACGACTGCCGCTGGGCGTACTACGACAGGAGCCCGGCCGGCCGCAGGCGCTGGTGCACCATGGCCGTCTGCGGCAGCCGGGCGAAGATGCGGACGTACCGCGCGCGGCGGTCGTCCGGGGGCCGGTCCCCCGGGGACGGGAGGCCCCCGGAGGGGGACGGGGACTAGGCGGCCGGGCGGCCCAGCGCGCGGAAGGACCAGCCCGCCTTGCGCCACAGCTCCGGATCGAGCGTGTTGCGGCCGTCCAGGATGCGCCGGTCCGCCACGGCCTCGCCCAGCACCTGCGGGTCCAGCTCCTGGAACTCCCGCCACTCCGTCAGGTGCAGCACCACGCTCGCCCCGCGCACCGCCTCCAGCGCGCTGCCGGCGTAGGCCAGGGTGGGGAAGACCCGCCGGGCGTTCTCCATCCCCTTGGGGTCGTAGACGGTCACCTGACCGCCCTGGAGGTGGATCTGCCCGGCGACGTTCAGCGCGGGCGAGTCCCGCACGTCGTCGGAGTCGGGCTTGAAGGTCGCGCCCAGCACGGCCACCCGCTGCCCCAGGAAGGTCCCGCCGACCGTCTCGCGGGCCAGCTCCACCATGTGGGAGCGGCGGCGCATGTTGATCGAGTCGACCTCGCGGAGGAAGGTCAGCGCCTGGTCGGCGCCCAGCTCGCCGGCCCGGGCCATGAACGCCCGGATGTCCTTGGGCAGGCAGCCGCCGCCGAAGCCGATCCCGGCGCGCAGGAACTTCCGCCCGATCCGGTCGTCGTACCCGATCGCCTCCGCCAGCTTCACCACGTCGCCGCCGGCCGCCTCGCAGACCTCGGCCATGGCGTTGATGAAGGAGATCTTGGTCGCCAGGAAGGAGTTGGCGGCCGTCTTCACCAGCTCGGCGGTGGGGAAGTCGGTGACGACGAACGGCGAGCCCTCCGCCACCGGCTTCGCGTACACCTCGCGCAGCAGCTCCTCCGCCCGCTCCGAGCGCACTCCCACCACGATGCGGTCCGGGCGCAGGGTGTCCTCGACGGCGAAGCCCTCGCGCAGGAACTCCGGGTTCCAGGCCAGTTCCACGGCCTCGCCCGCCGGGGCCAGCTCCGCCAGCCGCCGCGCCAGCCGGTCGGCGCTGCCCACCGGCACGGTCGACTTGCCCACCACCAGCACGGGCCGCGTCAGGTGCGGGGCCAGCGAGTCGACCGCGCTGTCCACGTAGGACATGTCGCAGGCGTACTCGCCCTGCTTCTGGGGAGTGTTCACACAGACGAAGTGGACGTCGCCGAACGCGCCGACCTCCTCCCAGGAGGTGGTGAAGCGCAGCCGCCCGGTCGACCCCTCCACCCCGGCGACATGGCGGCGCAGCAGCTCCTCCAGCCCCGGCTCGTAGAACGGCACCCGGCCCCGGGACAGGGTCTCGATCTTCTCGGGCACCACGTCCAGGCCGAGCACCTCGAAGCCCAGCTCGGCCATGGCGGCGGCGTGCGTCGCGCCGAGGTAGCCGGTGCCGATCACGGTGATTCTGAGGGCCATGGGGTGCTCCTGGAGGACGGGCGAGGTGCTGTCCGCGAGCATAACCGGCCGGTGTCGCGGCCAGTGTCGGCAATGTCATGCGACCGGGGGGAGCCGGGGGCGGGCCCCGGCACTAGAATTGTGTTACTTAACGGTAATTAGCAGCACCGTACCCAGGGAGTGAGAGACCGTGGCGGGACCGACCGACTTCGACCTCTACCGGACGTCCGACGAGCACGAGATGCTCCGCGAGTCGGTGCGCTCGCTCGCCGAGGCGAAGATCGCACCCTTCGCCGCAGAGGTGGACGAGCAGGGCCGCTTCCCCCAGGAGGCCCTGGACGCACTGGTCTCCAACGACCTCCACGCCGTCCACGTGCCCGAGACCTACGGCGGCGCGGGCGCCGACGCCCTCGCGACCGTCATCGTGATCGAGGAGGTCGCCCGCGTCTGCGCCTCCTCCTCCCTGATCCCGGCCGTCAACAAGCTCGGCTCGCTCCCGGTGATCCTCTCCGGCTCCGAGGAGCTGAAGCACAAGTACCTCGCCCCGCTCGCCAAGGGCGACGCGATGTTCTCCTACTGCCTCTCCGAGCCCGAGGCCGGCTCGGACGCCGCGGGCATGAAGACCCGCGCCGTGCGCGACGGCGACCACTGGATCCTCAACGGCGTCAAGCGCTGGATCACCAACGCCGGCGTCAGCGAGTACTACACGGTGATGGCCGTCACCGACCCCGAGAAGCGCTCCAAGGGCATCTCGGCCTTCGTGGTGGAGAAGGGCGACGAGGGCGTCTCCTTCGGCGCCCCGGAGAAGAAGCTGGGCATCAAGGGCTCCCCGACCCGCGAGGTCTACTTCGACAACGTCCGCATCCCCGCCGACCGCATGATCGGCGAGGAGGGCACCGGCTTCGCCACCGCCATGAAGACCCTGGACCACACCCGCATCACCATCGCGGCCCAGGCCCTCGGCATCGCCCAGGGCGCCCTGGACTACGCCAAGGGGTACGTCAAGGAGCGCAAGCAGTTCGGCAAGGCCATCGCCGACTTCCAGGGCATCCAGTTCATGCTCGCCGACATGGCGATGAAGCTGGAGGCCGCCCGCCAGCTCACCTACGCCGCCGCCGCCCGCTCCGAGCGCGTCACCCTCGGCGCCGACGGCAAGTCCGAGGGGCTGACCTTCTACGGCGCCGCCGCCAAGTGCTTCGCCTCGGACGTCGCCATGGAGATCACCACGGACGCCGTCCAGCTCCTGGGCGGCTACGGCTACACCCGCGACTACCCGGTCGAGCGGATGATGCGCGACGCAAAGATTACGCAGATCTACGAGGGCACCAACCAGGTCCAGCGGATCGTGATGTCCCGCAACCTGCCGTAAGGCGCCGTTCCACGTCGTCTCCGCGGCCCGGGGCACCCCTTCGGGGGTGCCCCTTCGCGTTCGGGGCCCGGACCGTGCGGACGGTCCGGGCCCCGCGCGCGAGCGGGGGTGAGGCGCGGTCAGTCGCCTTCGACCGTCACCTTCTCACCGTTCTTCAGCTGGCCGACCAGCAGCTTGACCTTCTCCATGTCCCACTTGAGGGAGCCCTGCGGGGCGCTGCCCGCGATCGGCATGTTCATCGAGGTGCCCTCGCCGCTCGTGACGTCCTTCATGGCCCAGAACATCGAGGCGAGGTCGAACAGGCCCATGTCCTCGTCCACGATCAGGGTGTCCAGGCCCGCGCCCAGCGTCGGGTAGAGCCGGAAGGGGTTGAGGACGGTGGAGGGGGTGGCGGCCTGGTTGGCCAGGGCGGCCAGGAACTTCTGCTGGTTCTTGGTGCGTTCCAGGTCGCTGCCGGCCTCGTAGCGGTTGCGGACGAAGGCGAGGGCCTGGGCGCCGTCGAGGGTCTGGCGGCCCTTCTTGAAGTCGGCGCCGGAGTTCTTGTCCTTGATGTCGCGGGGGATGTCCATCTCGACGCCGCCGACCGCGTCCACGATCTTGGCGAAGCCGCCGAAGCCTATCTCCGCGTAGTGGTCGATGCGCAGGCCGGTGTTGTACTCGACCGTGCGGACCAGCAGGGGGGCGCCGTCCATGGAGTACGCCGCGTTGAGCTTGCGGGCGCCGGGGGAGGGGAAGTCCTTGCCGCTCTCGGATCCGGTGAAGTCCGGGATGGTGACCCAGGAGTCGCGCGGCAGGGAGATCATCGTGGTCCCCTGGTCGCCGACGTGGAGGAGGATCATCGAGTCGGTGCGCTTGCCGTCGGCCGAGCCGGTGTGGAGCTTCTTCCGCTCCTCGTCGGACAGGCCCTCACGGCTGTCGGAGCCCACGATCAGGTACGTGGTGCCCTCGCCCTCCTCCGGTCTGTCCTTCACGATGCCGAGGTCGACCTCGCGGCGGAGCTTGGAGTCGGCCCAGAAGTAGGTGCCGACCGACCAGACGAGCGCCACCACGAGGAGGGTGATCAGACCGAACTTGATCCGGCGGCCCCAGTCGACGGGGCCGACGACGCCGCGGTCGGAGCCGCCGCGGGGCCCGCCGTAGCCGGAACCGGCGTATACCTGGCCGGTGTTGTAACCGGAGTCGTAGCCCGTGTGGCCTCCGTAGCCGCCGTGCTGGTCGGTCGGCATGGCACGGGTCGGGTCCGGGCGCGGGCCGGCGCTGCCGCTGTTGGGCCAGTCAGTCATGGAAGGCAGTGTGCCCCCTCCGAACGGGTGAGGCACAGACGGGGGGACGGAACGGAAGCGCGCCTGTTGCGGAGCTGATGCATTTCGGGGCGGACCCGGGCGGGCGCATAGGGTGGGGGGCATGACCATTCAGGCCCAGGCTCCCCAGCACGATCTGCCGGGCAAGCCCACTTCCGTGTCCCGGATCACCCTGTCCCGCATCATGACGGCGGGCGACACCAACCTCCTCGGCACCGTCCACGGCGGCGTGATCATGAAGCTGGTCGACGACGCGGCGGGCGCGGTGGCCGGACGGCACTCGGGCGGGCCGGCGGTCACGGCGTCGATGGACGAGATGGTCTTCCTGGAACCGGTCCGGGTGGGCGACCTGGTCCATGTGAAGGCCCAGGTGAACTGGACGGGCCGGACCTCGATGGAGGTCGGGGTGCGGGTGATGGCCGAGCGCTGGAACGAGTCCACTCCGGCCACCCAGGTCGCCTCGGCCTACCTGGTGTTCACCGCGGTGGACGAGAACGGCAGGCCCCGGCCCGTGCCGCCGGTGATCCCCGAGACCGAGCGGGACGAGCGCCGCCGGCAGGAGGCCCAGATCCGGCGCACCCACCGGCTCGCCCGCCGCCGGGCGATCAAGGAGCTGCGCGACCGGCGCGCGGCGGAGGGCATGCTCGACGACTAGACGCGGCCGGGGCCGGACGGGACGCGTCAGGGGCAGACGACCTCGTCCCCCGTGACCGCCGGAGCGCTCTTCTCCCGCTTCCCCGCGCTCTCCCGCGGCTCCGGGACGTCGGGGCGCAGCCGCACCCGCAGCACCTCCAGGGGGTCGGCGCCGACCGTGACCCTCATCACCGGTCCCTGGCCCGCGGCCTTCTCCAGCCGGGCGCCGGGCAGGGCGGCGGCCAGGGCCCGGGCCGAGCGGTCCCACTCGGGGTCGTAGCGGATGACGGTGCGGCGCACGTCCTGACGGTCGGCGGGACGCGGGGTGCCGGTGGTGTCGAAGCCGGTGGCGCGCAGTTCCCGGTCCAGCCACGCGCCGAGGTTGGCGACGGCGGTGCCGTTCTCCACCTGGACGCGGACCGTCTTCGGGTCCACCCCGACCGGCAGGGGCTCGGGCTCCCGGGACGTCCCCTCCCGTCCGGCCCTCCCGCCGGGACCCTCCGGGTTCTTGGCGCTCGCCGTCCTCGCACCCGCCAGGGGGCGGTCCTGGCGGAGCGCGGCGAACAGCCTCTCCGCCCCCTCCCGGTCCCAGACCACCGTCGAGCCGACGCCCGGCACGTTGTGGTCGGGGTCGGCCACCGGCACCGAGGCGAACTCCGACGAGGCGGACGTGAAACCGCGCATGGCCCGGCCGAGGGCGATCATCTCGCCGGCGCCGAACTCCGGGTCGGCGCGCACCGAGCCGAGCAGGGCGGAGGCGATCCGGCCGATCCGGGCGGGGTTCGTCAGCACCCCGCTGCGGGTGGCCTCGTCGATGGCGGCGGCCAGGAAGCGCTGCTGGCGTCTGATGCGGCCGAGGTCGCCGTCGGGGTCGATGTACCGGGCGCGCACGTACTGCAGCGCCTGACCGCCGTTCAGCCGGGTGGTGCCGGCCGGCAGGTCCAGGCCGCTGCGGCTGTCGCTCAGCGGCCGTGTGGTGCACACCGGCACCCCGCCGAGGGCGTCGACGGTGCGCATGAAGCTGGTGAAGCCCACCTCCAGGTAGTGGTCGATGCGCACGCCCGTCATCTCCTCGACGGTGCGCACGGTCAGGCCCGGCCCGCCGATCGAGTAGGCGGCGTTGATCTTCCCGGTGCGGCCCGTGCGGCGTTCCCCGGTGACCGGGTCGGTGTGCTCGGGGAACTCGACGTAGGAGTCGCGGGGGATGCTCACCACGCTGGCCCGGTCCCGGTCGGCGGAGAGGTGCACGAGCATGATCGTGTCGGTGCAGTTGCAGGGGGTGCCGCCGAGGGAGTACCGCCGCTTCTCCTCCTCGGTGACGGTGCTGCGGTCGTCGGTCCCGACGACCAGGAAGTTGGTGCCGTCGCCGGCCGCGGGCCGGTGGCTGAGCCCGCGGAAGGGGTCCACCCGCTCCAGCCGGGTGTCCAGCCGGCTGACCACCGCCTGACCGATGCCGCCCGCCAGCAGCACCATCGCGGAGACGGCCGTGGCCGCCCGCATACCCCAGCGGGACGAGAAGCTCCGCCTGGACCGGGGACGGGCATGACGGCCGCGCTGACGGAACCGTGCGGGCATCGGGGAACCACCTCCGTGGCGGCGGGGGCCGGGAAGGGGCCAACATAGGTCCATACGATCTACGGACCGCGACCACACGCCGTCCGGGATCCGCGGTCCACCCGGCTGCCGTGCAGGGTGCTCACCCGTTCGCGGTACCGTGGCCCGGTGACGTCTCCAGCCGAATCCCCCTCCCCGGCCGCGGCGCCGCCCGCGGTGTCCGTGATCATGCCGGTGCTCAACGAGGAGCGGTACCTGCGCAGCTCCGTACGGCACATCCTGGAGCAGGAGTACGCCGGTGAGCTGGAGGTCGTGATCGCCCTCGGGCCCTCGGAGGACCGCACCGACGAGGTCGCCGCGGAACTGGTCCGCGAGGACCCGCGGGTGCGCACGGTCCCCAACCCCACCGGCCGCACCCCCGCGGGGCTCAACGCCGCCATCGCCGCCTCCCGCCATCCGATCGTGGTGCGGGTGGACGGGCACGGGATGCTCTCGCCGGACTACATCGCCACCGCCGTGCGGCTGCTGGAGGAGACCGGCGCGGCCAACGTCGGCGGCATCATGCACGCCGAGGGCGAGAACGACTGGGAGAAGGCGGTGGCCGCCGCCATGACCTCGCGCATCGGCGTCGGCAACGCGGCGTTCCACACCGGCGGCGAGGCCGGCGAGGCCGAGACCGTCTACCTGGGCGTCTTCCGCCGCGAGGTGCTGGAGCGGCTGGGCGGCTACAACGAGGAGTTCATCCGGGCGCAGGACTGGGAGCTGAACTACCGCATCCGCCAGGACGGCGGGCTGATCTGGTTCTCGCCGGAACTGCTGGTCTCCTACCGGCCGCGTCCCAGCGTGCGCGCCCTGGCCAGGCAGTACCGCGACTACGGCCGCTGGCGGCACGTGGTGGCCCGCTACCACTCCGGTTCGATCAACCTGCGCTACCTGGCGCCGCCCGCGGCCGTGGTGGCCATCGCGGCGGGCCTGGTGACGGGCGCGCTGGTCACCCCGTGGGGCCTGGTCGTCCCGGCGGGCTACCTCGCGGCGATCACCGCGGGATCGGTCCCGGCGGGCAGGGGGCTGCCGCTGAGGGCGCGGGTGAGGATCCCGCTCGCCCTGGCCACCATGCACATGTCGTGGGGCTGGGGCTTCCTCACCAGCCCGCGGAAGCTGGCGGAGAAGGTGAAGGCCAGCCGCCGGGGGCCGGTGGCCGCGGCGCGGGCCGACGCGTAGCGGCGGAGGAACCCGGCGGACAGGTGGCCCGGACGCGCGCTCCGCGCGTCCGGGCCACCTGCGCTACCAGGTGAAGGCGGGGTTGACGTGCATGCAGGCCCCGGTGTCGCCGCCGCTGAGGGCGCGGGCGGAGGCGGGCACCCCGCCGTCGTCCTTCCCGGCCCGGGGGTAGAGCGTCCCCGTGCGCCAGTCCGCGCCGACGATCAGGGTGATCCCGGTGACCTCGTCCGACTTCCGCAGCGCGTCTGCGGGCAGGCCGAGCGCGTCCGCGACCGCCCGGGCGTCGCCTTCGAGGCCGGCGTCCGGGTAGCGGATCACGGTCTTCTCCCGCGGGCTGGGCGCCGGGTCGGACGCGGCCCGGGTGAAGCCCTTCGAGACGAGTGTCGCGGCGACGGCGGACGCGCGGCCGGACACCGGCCCCCGGGCGTCGTGCCCGGTCCCGTTCCGGACGACGACGCCGATCTCCGACTTCTCGGCCGCGGGATCCGCCGGCTTCGCCTTCCCGGTCCCGCCGCCGCCCTTCCCGTCCTTGCGGCCCTTGCCGCCGCCCTTGCCGTCGAGCGGGACGTCGTCCCGGACCATGGCGAACAGCTTCTCGGCGTCACCCGGTTTCGGCTCCACCCGGCCCCGGTGGGTCTGCGACCAGACCCACGGCATGGTCGTCATGGTGATGCGCGACGGGGGGACCTTCTTGAGCTCGTTCCCCAGGTCCAGCAGTTTCCCGATACTGCCCAGCCCCTGGTCGACGACCAGCGCGTCGGTCGCGGCCTCGGCCAGCCGCCGCAGTTTGTCCGGGTTGGACAGCCGGGCGTTCTTGCGGAGCTGGCGGACCATCGAGTTCATGTACATGTGCTGCGCGCGGGTACGGCCGAGGTCGCTGTTGTCCTCGAACCCGTAGCGCGTGCGGAGCCACTGCAGGGCCTGCTCGCCCTGGACGTGGTGGGTGCCCTTCGTCAGCTTGAGCCCGGAGCCCTTGCCGTCGTGGGTGCGGGAGTGGATGTTCGCGTCCACGCAGACGGGGACGCCGCCGACGGCGTCGGCCATGGAGACCACACCCGCGAAGTCGATCATCATGAAGTGGTCGATCGGGATGCCGGTCAGCTCGTACCAGGTGGCCACCGTGCAGCCGGGCCCGCCGCGTCCGAGGCTCTCGTTGGTCATCGTCGGCGTGGTGTCGGCCGGGTACACCGTGCCGTCGTCCGGGTCCGTGCACCTGGGGATCCTCAGCATGGTGTCGCGCGGCATGCTGATCGCCGAGATGTTGCTGCGGTCGGCCGACAGGTGCAGCAGCATCTGGACGTCCGCCAGGGGCTCGGAGCCCCGGGAGTCCCTGGCGCCGCCGAGGCGCAGGTTCTCCTCGGAGTTCCGGCTGTCGGAACCGATGAGGAGGATGTTCAGCGGGCGCTGGCCCGCCGCGTTCGGCGCGGACGAGCCCATCTCCCTGTCGCCGAGGTTGAGGGGGTCCTTGTCGATCCTGCCGTTGAGGTGCTCGTAGTAGAGGTAGCCGGCGCCCGCGGTGCCGAGGACGAGCACGGAGAGGCCGAGCGCCGCCCAGCGGAGCACCCGCACGCGGCGGCGCGGCCGGCGCGCGCGGCGGGAAGCCCCGGGCCGCCGGCCGTCCCGGGGCCCGGGCACCGCGCCGCGGCCACCGTCACCGCCGCTCCCGGAGCCCTCCCCGTCGCTCTCTCCGGTCCTGTCGCGGTGGCCGTCGTTCCGGCCGAGATCCCCGGCACCGGGGGAGCGCCTCCCGCGCGCCCCCTCCCCCCGTACGGTGCTGTGCCCCAAAGGGCCCTCCCCTGTCGTCGGCCCGGGCCGGGATGCGGCACACGGGCGTCATCCGGCGCATATCTTCTTGTCGGCCTCCACCTTCGGGAGGTCCTCCGGAACCTTCGTCGGAGCGGCGATGGGGATTCCGGCCCCCTTGAAGTCGGAGCCCAGCGTCAGGGTCATCGGTTCGAGCGGCTCGGCGTCCTCGGTGCCCTGCTTCAGGGCGGAGGCGGGCAGCCCCATGATGTCCGCGAGCTTGCGGGCCTGGTCGGCCTGGTTGGGCGCGAACTCCAGGGTCGTCCTGGCAATCTTCTCGGGCGCGTTGCCGCCGTTGCTGGACTTCAGCACGCCCTGGGAGTTCTGCAGCCAGGTGAGCGTGGTCTGCGCGGCGCCGGCGACCTCCCCGCCGTTGAGGACCTCGACCCGTACGTCGGACGCCTCGGCGCGGTCGCCCTTGAGCAGCGCCTCCTGCTCCTTCTTGGCCTTGTCCTTGGCCGCCTTCTCCTTCTTCTCCACCTCGGTGAGGGAGACGTCGTTCTGCAGCATCGCGAACAGCGGCCGCGCCTTGGCCTCGTTGAGGACGACCGTGGCCTTGACCCTTTCCGCGGGGTTGTCCTCCACCGGCAGGGTGACGAAGGAGATGTTCTTGGTGTCGATCCCGCTGATCTCCTGGCCGAGTTGGGTCAGCTTCTTGATGGTGCCTATGCCGGTGTCCACCGTCAGCGCCTTGGTGGCGGCCTCCGCGAGGTCCCACAGCTTGCCCGGGTCGGTGAGGGTGTCGTTGGACTTGAGCTTGCGGATCATCGAACTCAGGAACTGCTGCTGGACCTTGATGCGGTCCAGGTCGCTCTTGTTCCCGAAGCTGCTCCGGGTGCGGACGAAGGCCAGGGCGTCCTCGCCCATGATGGTGCTCTCGCCCGCGGGCAGGTCCAGCTTGGACTTGGGGTCCTTGACGGGCTTCTCCAGGCAGACGTCGACGCCGTCGATCGCGGTGGTCAGCGTCTTGACGGCGTTGAAGTCGGCCATCATGAAGTGGTGGACGTCCAGGCCCGTCAGCTCCTTGACGGTGCGCATGGCGCAGCCCGGGTCACGGCCCTCCTGCCCGAGGCTGTTGTTGAACCGGGTGCCCGGCGTGCCCGGGATGATCCTGGTGGAGCCGTCCGGCTGCTTGGTGGGGCAGTCGGGGATGTCGGTGATCAGGTCCCGGGGGATGCTCAGGACGGTCGCGTTGCTGCGGTCCTCGGAGACGTGGAAGAGGAACGTGGTGTCGGCGTGTCCGCCGCTGCCCTTGTCCCCGTAGCCCTCGTTGCCCTTGCCGGTGCGCTTGTCGGTGCCGATCAGCAGGATGTTGATCGGTCCGCCCTCGCCGAAACCGCCGCCGCCCGTGTCACCGACGTCGACGGTGCTGATGTTGCCGTTGAAGTGCTGGTAGGCGAAGTAGGCGGCGGCCGAGGTGCCGACGAGCAGGAAGGCCGTCGCGCCGCCGGTCCACATCAGCGCCTTCTTCTTGCGGGAGTTCTTCGGCCTGGGCTTGCGCCGGCTGCCCTGCTTGCCGGCCGCCGGGGCGTCGTCCCCGGCCGGGCCGGCGTCGGCCGCCGCGCGCCTGCGGCGCTGCCGGGGCACCTCGCCGCGGGGGGACGCCGATCCGCGGTTCGCCGTCCGGGAGGCCCCGGACCGGGCGCCGCCGGCGCGGGAGCCGGGGACGCGGGGAGCCGGGGAGCCGGACGGGGCGGAAGGGGGGGAATCGGAGGGCGGGGCCGGAGCGGAGGCTGTTCGCGCTTCGGAGGAAGGCAGTCGCAGTCTGTAGTCACCGGTGTCCGGGTCGAACACCCACTGGTCTGCGGGGTCGATGTCACCCGCCCGCCCACGGCTTTGCGCGTCCACGGTCGCCTGAATCCTCCGTCGGTGCCACGCAGCGCCCGTCCTCAGGGTGTCAAGGCGCTTGGTCAGTCATCGTGCGGTGCGCAGCGGCCTGGGCGAGCGCACCGGGTTGCTCACACTATCTGGGACAGTCCAGTGCGGAGCACCCCTGTCGGCAAGTTCTCTTCTTCGCCAAAGGGGCATTTCCTGCTATTTTTCGGGGCCTGCCGGTGTGCTGTTTCTCTCGGTGGCTCCCGATGCCCCTCGATGTTCTTCGGGCTCTCCCGGGCCCGCCCCGGCGCGTGCTTCATCCGGCTCGTCCACAGAGACTTCCGGCCGCGGACGCCCGCGCACCGGACGACGGCGAGGCGGTCGGCCCGGGTGTTCCGGTTCCGGCGTCCGGCGTCGCGAACCCGGCCCTGGACACTCCGGTCCCGCTCTCCGTGGGGGAGGGGGAGCCCGGGGCGGTGGTCCCCGGACCGGTGGTCTCCGCGTCCGGGCCCTGCGACGCCGTGGCCTCCGAGGACGGCTCCGGCACCGGCTCGTCGTTGCGCAGCGCCGTGAACAGGCGGTCGGCGTCCGGCTGCACCAGCTCGTCGCGGTTGGGATCGTAGGTGTACGGCTGCCGCGGCGCGGTCATGAACCGCACCCGGTCCGCCGGGATGCCCCGCACGCTGTCCGCCAGGTCGTAGAGCTCGGCGAGGGAGTCCAGGCCCGGGTCGGCGGTGAGCGAGGACGTCACCGCGTCCAGCACCGAGTAGAGCCTGCCCGGATCGGTCAGGATGCCCTCGTCGTGCACCTTGCGCACCAGCAGGGAGAGGAACTCCTGCTGACGGGCCATCCGCTGGGTGTCGCTGCCGTCGCCGATGCCCTTGCGGGTGCGGACGTAGCCGAGCGCCTGCTCGCCGTCGAGCGTCTGGGGACCGGCGTCCAGGCTGAGCTGGGCGTCGGGGTCGTCCACCGGTTCGGCCAGGCACACCTCGACGCCGCCGACCGCGTCCACCAGCTTGGTGAAGCCGGCGAAGTCCACCACCACGTGGTGGTCCACGCGGATGCCGGTGAGCTTCTCGACGGTGCGGATCGTGCAGCCCGCGCCGCCGAACTGGAAGGCCCAGTTGAACTGGGCGAACCGCGCCCCGGTGGTGGTGCCGTCCGGCCGCTCGCACTCGGGTATCTCGACCATCAGGTCGCGCGGTATCGACACCCCGGTGGCACTGGAGCGGTCGGCGGACAGGTGGAGCAGGATCGTGGTGTCCGAGCGCTGGGTCCCGTTGTCGCGGCCGTACTTGCCGTTGTCGCCGCCGCGGTCGTCGGAGCCGATGAGGAGGATGTTCTCCGCCTCGCGCACGACGGGCTCCGGGCGTTCGCTCTCGAAGCGCCGCAACTGGTTGACGGTCTCGACATCCGTACGGATGTTGCCGTCGAGTCTGCTGTAGAGGGCCCAGACCGCTCCGGCCGCTCCGAGCACGACGACGGAGGCGCCCAGCGCCGTCCAGCGCAGCCAGCGGCGACGGGGGCGGAGCGGGAGGTCGGCCGGGCGCGCACCCTCTGGTTCGGTCACGTCTGCGTTCATCCCTCGCACGGTCGGCGGCGTGTACGCGCACAGGCGTGCGGTCGCCGGTCTCCTGTACAGACACCCGAAAGGCGCGCGGGGTTGTACGGACGGCGCGGAAAAATCGCCGGGGCGGCGACCGGCCGTCCGGCGCCGCCCCGCACCCGGGCGCTCCGGCGCGGGTCGGTGCCGGACGGGCCCCCTCCCGGCCGGGTCAGCCGGCGACGTGGGTGACGCGCTCGCTCTTCCTCCGCGCCTCCAGCGCCGAGGCGTCCAGCCGCTCGGAGTGGCGGCACAGCACGACCGAGCCGCCGGCGGCCAGGGGTGCGAACAGCCCGGCCGACACCCCCTCCCAGGAGTCGTACGGCAGCACCGACAGCAGCCGCGAGCCGGGGCCGAGCCCGCGGGCGGCGGCGTCGGCGCGGGCGCGTTCGACGATCTGCGCGCCGGTCAGTTCCTCGCCGCCGACCGTCAGAGCGGGCGCGTCCGGGTCGGCGGGGGAGTACGGGGTGAAGTGGTCGCCCTGGCCGGGCACCTCGACCGCGTAGTCCAGGAAGCCGTCCGGCGCCTGGGGGAAGCGGGCCCCCAGGGGGCGCAGGCTGAGCGCGACGCGCTCGCCGGTGCAGGCGCGGGCCCGGTCGAGGGTGTCCGGGCCGCTGACGACGAGGTCGGCGCCCGAGACGGCGGCGGGCCCGGCGGTCAGGTCGGCGACGACCGAGGTGGCGGAGCAGGCGAGCAGCCAGACCGCGGTCTGCCAGTGGGCGGGCAGCAGCAGGGCGAGGCGGTCGCCGGGCTCGGCGGACAGGTCGTCCTGGAGGAGGTTGGACGTCTTCGCCACCCAATTGGCGAGGGTGGCGACGGAGAGTTCGACGCGCTCGCCGGTGGCGTCGTCGTAGAAGGTCACCAGCGGGCGGGCGGCGTCCGCGGCCAGCGCGGATCGCAGCAGGTCGGCGGGGGTGCGGTCGGTGGTGTTCATCGGCGCCAGGGTACGCGGGCCGCCCGCCGGGGCGGATCGGCGCCGGCGGGCGGCGGGGATGTCCGGTCGTCACGGTCGGTCACTCTTCCGTTCGACAGTGTTACCGATTCTGCCCACTATCGGATTTATGCGTGCATTCATTGCATCCTCGATCGGCGTTGCCTGCGCTGCCGCCGCGGCGCTCCCGCTGGTCCTGCCCACCGGAGTGGCGGCCGGCGCCTCCGCGGCCACCGCGTCCGCCCCCGTCCCCGTGACCTCCTCCCGGCTGCCGGGCAGCACCCAGTCACTGCCGCTCGTACCGCTCACCCAACCCGGCGCGACCCCCGCCCCCGGCCCGTCCGGCCCGCCCGACGAGGGCGTGTCCCTGGGCCTCCCGGCGCGCGAGGTGGAACCCTTCTCGCTGCTCGGCGTGGTCTGGAACGACCCGGAGGAAGAGCTGCACGGCCGGGTCCAGGTGCGCACCAGAGCCGCCGGCACCGGCGCCTGGTCCTCCTGGCAGGACCTGGAGACCCACGCCGACCTCCCCGACCCCGACTCGGACGAACGCGGAGGCGGCGCGCTGCGCGGGGCCACGGCCCCGCTGTGGGTGGGCGACTCCGACGGCGTGCAGGTCCGCGTCCTGCCGGAGGAGTCCGCCGACTCCGGCAGGACGGCGGAACTGCCCGAGGGGCTCCGCCTGGACCTGGTCAACCCCGGCGAGGACCCCGCCGACGACCTCACCCCCCAGGCCCGCGCCAGCAGCGAGGCGAACGCCGGACTCGCCCCGGTCGGCTCCCACGAGATCCCCGCCCTGGACCGGGAGGCGTCCCAGGCCGACCTGTCGGAGACGGGCACCGGGCAGAACCCGGAGCAGGCGGAGGAGGCGGAGCAGGCCGGGCAACCCGCGGAGCCCGCCCCGGACGTCACCCCGAGCACCCTCCCGGCCGACGTCCCGGACACCCTCCCGGCCGGTGAACTGAACGCCGCCACCCTCGCGCCCATCGGCCCGCGCCCGTCCATCGTCACCCGCCGGGGCTGGGGAGCCGACGAGAGCATCCGCGGCTCGTTCCTCTACACCAGCACCGTCAAGGCCGCCTTCGTCCACCACACGGCGGGGAGCAACAGCTACTCCTGCTCCGAAGCGCCCGCCATCATCCGGGGCATCTACCGCTACCACGTCAAGAGCAACGGCTGGCGGGACGTCGGCTACAACTTCTTCGTCGACAAGTGCGGAAAGATCTACGAGGGCCGCGCCGGAGGCGTGGCCAAGCCGGTGATGGGCGCCCACACCTACGGCTTCAACGCCAACAGCACCGGCATCGCCGTCCTCGGCACGTACAACAGCACCAACCCCTCCGGCGCCGCGGTCAACGCCGTCTCCCGCCTGGTCGCGTGGAAGCTCGGCCTGCACGGCGTCAACCCCAAGGGCACCGCGGTCCTGACCTCCGGCGGCGGCAAGTACGCCAAGGGCACCAAGGTCAGGTTCAACACCGTCTCCGGGCACCGGGACGGCTACGTCACCGGCTGCCCCGGCGACCGGCTCTACGCGAAGCTGGGCACCATCCGCAACAACGCGGCCCGTCTGCAGGGCAGGTAGCCCGCCGGCCCCCGCTCCCGGCCCGGGGCCCCGCCCCCGGACCCCCGGCCGCGCCGGCGGACGGGCCTACACTGGCCCGGCCGCCGGCGCGACGCCGGCGGGCGACCGGGAACAGCCAGGGAGCGGGGAGGACCGGTGACGGAAGAACCGGCGACGGAAGACGCCCCCTCCGCCGGGACCGGGGGCATCCGGCCGTGACGGGCGCGGTGTCCACCCGCCGCTGGGCCCCGCCGGAGCCCTGGGGACCGCACGACCTGCACCGCAACCTGCGGGTGCTCCAGCGCGGCGCGTACGACCCCGCCCAGCGGGCGGTCGGCGGCGCGGTCTGGCGGGCCACCCGGACCCCGTGCGGACCGGCCACCCTGTGCGTCGAGCCCGACGCGGGCGCGGGCAAGGTGGTGGCACGGGCGTGGGGGCCGGGCGCCGAGTGGGCGCTCGACGGCCTTCCGTCCCTCCTCGGCGCCGACGACGACCCCTCGGCCTTCGTCCCCCGCCACCGGCTCGTCGCCCTGGCGCACCGCCGCCTCCCCGGACTGCGGCTGGTCCGCACCGGGCTGGTGCTGGAGTCGCTGATCCCCTCGGTCCTGGAGCAGAAGGTCACCACCGAGGAGGCGTACCGCGCCTGGCGGCGGCTGCTGCGCCGCTACGGCGAACCCGCGCCGGGACCGGCCGGGACGTCCTCCGGGCCGGTTCCCGAGCCGATGCGCGTGATGCCCGAGCCCCGCACCTGGGCGCTGATCCCCTCCTGGGAGTGGCACCGGGCGGGCGTGGACCACAAGCGCTCCTCGACCGTCCTCCGCGCCGTCGCCCGCGCCCGCCGCATGGAGGAGGCGGCGGGCATGGACCCGGCGGCGGCCGCGGCCCGGCTGACGGCGATCCCCGGCATCGGGCCGTGGACGGCGGCCGAGACGCTCCAGCGCGTCCTCGGGGCCGCGGACGCGGTGTCGGTCGGGGACCTCCACCTGCCCGGACAGGTGGTCTACGCCCTCACCGGCGAGCGGGACGGCGACGACGAGCGGATGCTGGAACTGCTCGCCCCCTACGCGGGCCAGCGCCACCGCGCCACCCGGCTGATCCTGGCCACGGGACGCACGCCGCCCCGGCGCGCGCCCCGCTTCCCGCGCGTCGACATCGCACGCCTGTGAACCCGGGGCGTGCGGCCGGACGTCCGGCCGCACGCCCCGGGCGGGCCCCGGAGGCCGGCCCCCTCAGCGGACGACGGTGAAGTCGTCCGCCGCCCGCGGGGGACGGGGCCTGGGCGGGGACGCCGCCCGGCCGATGGCCACCGCGCCCATCGGGTCCCAGTCGGCGGGCAGGTCCAGCACCTCCCGCACCACGTCGCGGCAGAACATCGTCGAGGACACCCACGCCGATCCCAGGCCCTCGCCGGCCAGGGCGACCAGGAAGTTCTGCACGCCCGCCCCGGCCGCGACCACGAACATCTCCCGCTCGGCGGCCGACCGCCGCGCGTCCGGGTAGGCGTGCGCCCCCTCGGCCACCAGGCACGGCACCGCCAGGTACGGCGCGTTGCGCAGCACGTCGCCGCGGCGGATCCGCCTGGCGATGCTCTCCTCGCTCTTCCCGTCCCGGCGCAGGTCGGCCACCCACGCGTCGCGCATGGCGTCCAGCAGGCGGATGCGCGCCTCCCCGGACTCCAGCAGGACGAAGCGCCACGGCGTGGTGTGGTGCGGAGCCGGGGCCGTGACCGCGGCGGCCACCGCCCGCCGCACGGCCGCGCCGTCCACCGGCTCGCCGGTGAACTCCCGGACGGTGCGCCGCAGCGTCACCGCCTCCCGGACGGCCTCCGAGGTGCCCAGGCGGAACATGTCGTTCGCCGCGTCGCGGACCAGCGCGCGGGCGCCGGCCTCCTCCGCGCCGTCCTCCCCGCCGTCGCCGTCCCCGGACACCACGTGCTGGGGCAGGCCCCGGACCACCGCGACCGGCAGCCCGTCGGCCTTGCCCTTCACCAGCTCGCCGGCTCCGGCCAGTTCGTCGCCCACCGCCGTGACCGTCACGCCCAGCGGATTGCCGTACATGTCGGTGCCGCCGCGCAGGTCCTGGAGCACCCGCACCCCGGCGGCGCCGATCGCCACGTCGGTCTGGCCCTCGCGCCACGGCCGGCCGAAGGTGTCGGTCACCACGACGCCGACCTCGACGCCCAGCGCCCCGCGCAGGCCGTCGCGGATGCGGCGCGCGGAGGCGTCCGGGTCCTCGGGCAGCAACAGCACCGTCCCGGCGGGGGTGTTGGAGGCGTCGACCCCGGCCGCGGCCATCACGAAGCCGTGCCGGCTCTCCACGATCCGCGCCGGGCCTCGCCGGGCCACCACCCGCACGGTCTCGGATTCGATGGCGGCCTCGCGGTCGGCGGCCTCCACCACCCGCCCCTCGGCCTTGCTGACGATCTTCGAGGTGACCACCACCACGTCCCCGTGCGCCAGTCCGGGCAGGCCGGGCGCGGTGGCCGCGTCGGCGATGAGCTTCACCAGGTCGTCGCCGGGCCGTACTTCGGGGATGCCGGGCAGCGCCCAGACGCGGTACTCCGGAACCTTCGCCGGGCCATTCACCCGCGCACCTCCTCGGCGAGCGCCAGCGCCTCGCCGGCCATCCGGGCGGCGGCGTCGACGTCGGTCATCAGCAGCGGCACGGCACGGCAGCGGATGCCCGCCGCCTCGACCTCGGGCACGGCGTCCGCGTCCACGGTGTCCACCAGCCAGCCGTCCAGCAGGCCCGAACCGTAGTGCGCGGCCACGGCCGCGGCCGTGGCCTCCACGCCGACGGCGGCCAGCACCTTGTCGGCCATCCCGCGCACCGGGGAGCCCCCGACGATGGGGGACAGGCCCACCACCGGCACTCCGGCGTCGGCGATCGCCTCGCGGATGCCGGGCACGGCGAGGATCGTGCCGATGCTGACCACCGGGTTGGACGGCGGGAAGAGGATGACGTCGGCCCGGGCGACGGCGTCCAGCACGCCCGGCGCCGGCTTGGCCTGCTCGGCGCCGACGGGCACCACCGCCTGCGCGGGCGGGGCCGCCCTCAGCCGCACCCAGTACTCCTGGAAGTGCACGGCCTTGCGGCCGCCGTCCTCCGTCTCGATCACCACATGGGTCTCGACCCGGTCGTCGGTCATCGGCAGCAGCCGGACGCCCGGCTTCCAGCGCGCGCACAGCGCCTCGGTGACGGCGCTGAGGGGATAGCCCGCGCCGATCATCTGCGTACGGACGATGTGGGTGGCGAAGTCCCGGTCGCCCAGGCCGAACCAGTCCGGCCCGACGCCGTACGCCGCCAGTTCCTCCTTCACCGTGAAGGTCTCGTCGGCGCGGCCCCAGCCCTGCTCCTCGTGGATGCCTCCCCCGAGGGTGTACATCACCGTGTCGAGATCCGGGCAGACCTTGAGGCCGAAGAGGTGGATGTCGTCACCTGTGTTGCCGACGACCGTGATCTCGGCGTCGGGCACGGCCTTCTTCAGTCCACGCAGGAAGCGGGCACCACCGATGCCCCCGGCCAGAACCACAATGCGCTGCATGCCCAACAGTCTCTCAGCCGGAGGCTGTCCTCCGGGGGTGGAGGTCGGGTGACGGGCGGGGCTCTCGGCCGGAGGCTGTCCTCCGGGGGTGGAGGTCGGGTGGCGGGCGGGATCTGCCCGGGAGCCGTCAGCCGGGGGACGGCGCCCGGTGCGCGGAGGTGTCCGGGTGCGCGGGGGTGCACGAAAGGGCGTGCGGTGGGTGCATCGGCATCTCGGTGAGGCCGGGGAAGTAGACGTGGAGGCTGACCGCCGGTTCGAGCGTGTCGTTGACGACCTCGTGCGCGTAGCCGGGTGCGAAGACCCGCTGCGCGCCTGAGCCGAGAGCGCGGACCCTGCCCGCGCTCCGCTCGGTCAGCTCGCCGTCGAGGACGGTGAGCACCCCGGAGGAGGGGCCGTGGTCGTGGTGGCCGCTGCCCTGGCCGGGCAGCCAGCTCAGCAGCCAGACCTCGTAGCCGGGGCCGGTGCGCAGCCGGTGGTACCAGCGGGTGGTGGCGTCGTAGCGGACGAGCGGGGTCCATGCGGCGCGGTCGGCCGCGATCGTCCGGGCCAGGCCGGCGAACCCGGCGACGGTGGAGGGGTGGGCGGGGACGGGCGGCAGGAGGTGCGGGATGGCGAGCGGGTCGCCGGCGATCTCGACGTCGCTGTTCACGTTCGGGGGTCCTCTGGAGCGAAGGCAGAGCAGGGGGAGCGGGAGGGAACCCGGCGCGGCCGGGCGGTGGGGAGGAGGCGGGGAAGCGGAGGGGAGGCGGGGCCTCGGTGCTTCGACGGACGCCTCAGCGACAGCAACAGCGACAGGAGACCTGGGCAGCGCGAAGGGCCCCGCGGCGGCGGGCCGGATCGAACGCGCGAATCGCTGGCATGACATCAAGAAGAACGGGTACTCCGTCCCGCTGTCAACCGGATGGCCCGTTTGGCGGGTGTCCTTCACCACATCCGGTCGCAGGGGCAGCTGAAAGGTTTATGCGGGCCGGAGGCGGACACGTGGCGCAACATCCGCACAGACGAACGCCGTTGCGGAGATGTGATCCAACTGTGATCGACTTCTCTTCGGCAGGGGGAGGGCAACGCGGTCGGCGCCGCTCGCGTCCTTCCGGGCAGGGAGGAAGGAGTGAGCGAGATGTCCGATCTGCGTGTCATAGTTTGTAGTGATTTAAACACATGATGTAGGGCCTTGGTTCCGCAGAGTGAATAACGGGCCCAATAGCAGATCCCGGCTTGACTCGGGTGGATGCACACACTTGTAATTTCACTCGTGTCGTTCGGCCGGGATCGATAACGACGGCATCACGGGGACATAAAGACAGACGAGGGGCGCACGGATGGTCGAGCTGTTCGAACAACTGCTGGTCGACGAGGCGGACGAGGAGCTCGGCTGGCAGGAGCGCGCGTTGTGCGCCCAGACCGACCCCGAGTCCTTCTTCCCCGAGAAGGGCGGTTCGACGAGGGAGGCCAAGAAGGTCTGCCTCGCGTGCGAGGTCCGCTCCGAGTGCCTGGAGTACGCCCTCGCCAACGACGAGCGCTTCGGCATCTGGGGCGGCCTGTCCGAGCGTGAGCGCCGCCGGCTGAAGAAGGCGGCCGTCTGACGGTCCGCCGGCCTCTTTGCCGCCGGGCCGCCGGCGCCGACCGCCCGCCCGGCCGACCGGCTTCCGAACCCTGACGAACCGGCACGCATCGCCGCACACTTCCCACAGCCTCCGGTCCGCCCCCCGCACCGCGCGGGGGGCGGACCGCTTTTCCGAGACCGGTCCCGCCCTCGAACAGCGGGACCCCGAACGGCGGGTCGCGCCCAGCCATTACTGTGGGGGCCATCCACGACGCGGCCGCCCGTGCGGCCCCGCGTCCGGCTCAGTCCACAGCCAGTCCGACGCAGCAGCCTTCCGGGGGGCGACCCCCGGACCCCGGCCGGAGGGCCCCTACCCCGATGTCCGTGCACAGCCACCCGGCGGCCCAGTACGAGGCGGCCACAGCAGCGTTCGCTTCCCCCCAGCCAGGGGCGTCCGGTTCCGACCGGCCACCGGAGTTCCCGCGGCACGTCGTCACGGCCGTGCTCGTCGCGCACGACGGCGAGCGCTGGCTGCCCGACGCGCTGGCCGGACTCATGGGACAGGAGCGGCCGGTGCAGAACGTCGTCGCCGCCGACACCGGCAGCGCCGACGACTCCGCCCGGCTGCTCACCGAGGCCCTCGGCCCCGACCGGGTCCTGCACCTCGCCCGCCGCACCGGGTTCGGCGCGGCGGTCGAGGAGGCGGTCCGCACCGCGCCCGTCCTGGGCCCCGGCGAACTGCCGTACCTCAGGCGGCCCAGCGGCTGGGACCCGGTCACCCGGACCTGGCGCGACGACGCCTACGACATGCCCGAACTGCCCCACGGCGAGCCCGTCCAGTGGCTGTGGCTGCTGCACGACGACTGCGCGCCCGAACCGGACGCCCTCGCCGAACTGCTGCGGGTCGCCGACTCCAGCCCCTCGGCCGCCGTCGTCGGCCCCAAGCTGCGCAGCTGGTACAACCGCCGCCAGCTGCTGGAGGTCGGCGTCTCCATCGCCAACAGCGGGCGCCGCTGGACCGGGCTGGACCGGCGCGAGCAGGACCAGGGCCAGTACGACCAGGTGCGGCAGGTGCTGTCCGTCTCCACGGCCGGGATGCTCATACGCCGCGACGTCTTCGAGGAGCTCGGCGGCTTCGACCGGCGCCTGCCCCTGATGCGCGACGACGTGGACCTGTGCTGGCGGGCCCAGGCCGCCGGCCACCGCGTGCTCGTCGCGCCGGACGCCGTCCTCCGGCACGCCGAGGCCGCCGCCCGGGAACGGCGGCCCATCGACTGCGTGGGGCGCTCGGTCGCCGGCCCCCACCGGGTGGACAAGGCGGGCGCGGTCTACACCCTGCTCGTCAACGCCCCCGGCAAGCTGCTGCCCTGGGTCCTGCTGAGGCTGGTGCTGGGCACCCTCCTGCGGATGCTGGCCTATCTGGTCGGCAAGGTGCCCGGGCAGGCGCTCGACGAGTTCACCGGGCTGATCGGCGTCCTGCTGCGCCCCGGCCTCGTCCTCGCCGCCCGGCGCAGACGCGGCAGAGCCGTCGTGAGCCACTCCGACATGCGCCCCCTCTTCCCGCCGCCCGGTGCGACGGTGAGGGCCACCGTCGAGCAGGTCGCGAGCAACTTCGCCGGACGCTCCGACCCCGACCTCTCCTCCGGAGGGCGGCACGGCGCCGTCGAGACCGGCCCCGGGGACGAGGACGCGGACTTCCTGGAGGTCGAGCAGTTCGCCCGGCTGAAGCGGATCGCCCGCAAACCGGCACCCGTGCTCTTCGCCGTCCTCCTCCTCGCCTCCCTCGTGGCCTGCCGCAACCTGCTGGGCGGCGGCGCCCTGGCGGGCGGCGCGCTGCTGCCCGCGCCCGGCGACGTCGGCGACCTGTGGGCCCGCCACCTGGAGTCCTGGCAGCCGGTCGGCGTCGGCGGCACCGGGTGGGCGCCGCCGTACCTGGCGATCCTCGCCACCCTCTCCACCCTCTTCCTCGGCAGCACCGGATTCACCCTCACCCTGCTGCTGGTGTGCTCGGTGCCGCTGGCCGGGCTCACCGCCTACTTCGCCTCCCGGCCGCTGGTCTCCTCCCGGCTGCTGCGCGCCTGGGGCAGCGTCGCCTACGCCTTCCTCCCCGCCGTCACCGGAGCCCTGGCGGGCGGCCGGCTCGGCACCGCCGTCCTCGCCGTCACCCTGCCCCTGATGGCCCGCGCGGCGGTCGCCGCCTCGGGCCTGAGTCGGACCGGCGACAAGCCGGGATGGCGCGCCGTGTGGGCGTGCGCTCTGCTGCTCGCCCTCACCACCGCCTTCACCCCCGTGATCTGGCCGGTCGCCGCCGTGCTCACGCTGGCCGTCGTGGGTCTGCGGGCGCGGCAGGGCGCCCACGCGGCGGCCTACGCGGTCCGCGGCGCCGTGCTGCTGGCGGTCCCGCTGGCACTGCTCGCGCCGTGGTCCCTGAGGCTGCTCACCAGCCCCTCGGCCTTCCTGGACGAGGCGGGGCTGCCGTACGGCGAGGGCACCGCCTCCGCCACCGGGCTGCTGATGCTCGACCCCGGCGGACCGGGGACCCTGGGCGGCCCGCTGTTCGCCGGCGTGGTGCTGGCCGCGCTCGCCGCGCTGCTGCGCTCCGAGCGGCGGACGGCGATCCTCGCCGCCTGGTCCGCCGCCCTGACCGGCCTGGTCTTCGCCGTCCTCGCGGGCGGCTCCGGCTGGGCCGGTCCGGCCACCCTCGTCTACGGACTGGCGCTGCTGGCCGCCGCCGCGGTCGGCGCCGAGGGCGCGTACGGCCGGGTCGCCGCGCAGAGCTTCGGCTGGCGTCAGCCGGTCGCCGCGCTCATCGCCGCCGCGGCCGTCGCGGCGCCGCTGGTGTCCGCCGCCGCCTGGATGGCGGCCGGAGCGGACGGGCCGCTGTCACGGCGCAGCCCGGTGCAGGTGCCGGCGTTCGTCGCGGAGGAGAGCGGCACCCGCGACCGGCCGCGCACCCTCGTCCTCGACGGCGAGAGCGCCGGCCCGGACACCGTCTCCGGCGGGGCGTCCCGGGTCTCCTACACCCTCGTCCGGGGCTCCGGCGCCCGCCTGGGCGACGGCGATCTGACCCGCGGGACCGGCGGCGACGAGCGGCTGGGCGAGGTCGTCGGCAACCTGGTCGCGGGCTCCGGCGCAGACCAGGCCGGCCAGCTCGGCGGCTACGCCGTCCGCTACGTCCTGGTGCGCGACGGCGCCCCCCGGGAGATCGCCCGGGTGCTGGACTCCACGCCGGGCCTGACCCGGCTGAGCCAGCAGGACGGCGGCGCGCTGTGGCGGGTGGACGACCAGGTCGCCCGGATCACCGTCGTCCCCGGGAAGCCGGGGGAGGACGCGCGCGACGGCGAGGCGGCCGAGCCGGTGACCGTCGCGGCCGGCCCGGTCGAGGCCCACGCCGAGGTCCCCGCCGGCCCCGCCGGCCGGGTGCTGCGGATCGCCGACGCGGCCGACCCGGGCTGGAGGGCGACGCTCGACGGGCGCGCGCTGAAGCCGGTCACCGTGGACGGCTGGGCGCAGGGCTTCGAACTGCCCGCCGGGGGCGGCCGGCTGGACCTGGTCCACGAGACCTCCGCGGCACACACCGGATGGGTGTGGGCGCAGGGCTTCCTGGCGCTGGTCGTGCTGGTCATGGCGCTGCCGGGGCGGCGCCGCGAGGTCGACGACGACCTGCCGGAGGCCGAGACCGCGCCGGCCCCGGGAATCGAGGGCGAGGGCCGGCGGGCGCGCAGGCTGCGGGCGGCCCAGGAGGCCGCCGGCGGTCCGCCGCCGCCCGCGCCCGCACCGGAGGAGGCGGAGCCGGAGCAGGCGCCCCGGCCCGAGCCCGTGCCCCAGGACGCGTACGCGCCCCCGCAGGGCCACGGGGCCTGGGACGGGCAGGAGTACGCGGGCCAGGCCGGCGGCTACGGCCAGGACGGACAGCCCCAGGTCCAGCCCCAGGTCCAGCCCTCCCGGCAGGCCTACGGCGGCTACGAGGGTCACGACGGCCACGACGGCTACGAGGGCCACGACGGCTACGAGGGCCACGACGGGTACGGCGGCTACCACGGTCAGGGCGGCTACACCCAGGACTACGGCTCCCAGGGCTACGGCCCGCAGGACTACGGCGCCCAGGGCTACGGCTCCCAGGGCTATGGCCCGCAGGACCACGGGGCCCGGGACGGCGGGGGCCACGCCGGGGACGCCTACGGCCCCCAGGACGGCACCCAGGACGGCACCACGTACGGCGACAGGAGCGAGCGTCCATGAACCGCACCGCCTACTCCCTGATCGGCGCGGCCACCGCGCTGGCCGCCATCACCGGTCTCGCCTCGCTGACCGTCCCGCCCGGCGAGCCCCCGGCGGCTCCCGCGGCGGCCCGGCTCCCGGTGGAGCGCTCCACCCTGGTGTGCCCCCAGCCGACCTCCTCGGAGATCGGCGAGACCACGTACACCGCCTTCACCCCCGAGGGCGCCGCCGAGCGCGAGTCCGCGGGAAAGGGCACGGCCGGACTGCTGCCCGCCGCCAGCACCCTGGAGGGCGGCGGGCAGGACGGCGGCAAGGGAGCGAGGAAGGCCGAGCCGGTCGCCCCGCTGAAGGAGCCCGGCACACCGGTCGTCGCCGAGACCGAGCGCACCGGGTCCCCGGCGCTCACCGGCTCGGCCGACGGCCGCCTCGCCCCCGGCTGGACGGTCCAGCAGACCACCCTCGTCACCGCGGGCACCGGCCGAGGTCTGCTGGGCCTGTCGTGCACCGCTCCCGACACCGAGTTCTGGTTCCCCGGCGCGAGCACCGCCAAGGACCGCCACGACTACATCCACCTCACCAACCCCGACGACAGCCCGGCCGTCGTCGACCTGGAGCTGTACGGCAAGGACGGCTCGGTGAGGACCGACAGCGGGGAGGGCATCAACGTCCCCGCCCGCTCCACGGTCCCCGTGCTGCTCTCCACGCTCTCCCGGGAGCCGGTGACCAACGTGGTCGTGCACGTCGTGGCGCGCAGCGGCCGGATCGGCGCCCAGGTGCAGTCCCTCGACGACGAGCTCGGCGGCGACTGGATCCAGGCCTCCGCGGAGTCCCGTGACGGGCTGGTGCTGCCCGGCATCCCGGCCGACGCCACCGGGGTGCGCCTGGTCCTCTTCGCGCCCGGCGAGGAGGACGCCGACCTGACGGTGCGGCTGGCGACCCCCACCGGCACGATCACCCCGGCCGGCCAGGAGACCCTGCACGTCAAGAGCGGGACGACCGTCGCCGTCGACCTCGGGGAGGTCACCCGGGGCGAGCCGGGCTCGCTGGTGCTGAGCCCGGCCGAGGAGGGCCGGGGAGCGCCGGTGGTGGCGGCCGCGCGGGTGCTGCGCGGCAAGGGCGCCCGGCAGGAGACGGCGTTCGTCCCCGCCACCGCGCCGGTCCGGGAGCGCGCGTCCGCGGCCGGAAGCGACGCCGGGGCGAAGGGCGGGGACGCGGGAACGGTGCTGTCCCTGGCGGCTCCCGGCAAGGCCGCGAGGGTACGGGTGACGGCCTCGGCGGGGAGCGGCGGCGGCAAGCCGGTGAGCAGGACGTACAACCTCAAGGCCGGCACCACGACGGCCGTGGACGACCTGCGGCCGGAGGGCGGCGAGGGACGGTACGCGCTCACGGTCGAGAGGCTCTCGGGCGGGGCGGTGTACGCGGCGCGGACGCTGGGGCTGACGGAGGACGGCATCCCGATGTTCACCGTGCAGACGCTCCCGGACGACCGGGGCACGGTGGCGGTGCCGGCGGCGGAGCAGGACCTGTCCGTCCTGCTCGACTGAGTCCCGGCCGGGCTCCGGCGGGGACGGGACCGGCCCGGGGAGGCTCCCCCGGGCCGTCAGTCCTGCCCGTACCGCGGGTCGATCGACTCCGGAGCCAGCCCGAGGAGTCCGGCGACCTGCTCCACGACGACCTCGTGGACGAGCAGCGCCCGGTCGTCGCGGGTCTTGGCCCGCAGCTCGATGGGGCGCCGGTAGACGATGACGCGGTCGGGTCTGCCGTCGCGGGCCTGCGCGTACCGGCCGAGCGGCACGCTGTCCGGGCCGTCGTCCCACAGGCCGTCCCAGCCGTCGGCCTCCGGCTGGGCGGGCGGCACGTCCTGCACCACGAACTCGACCCCGGACAGCTGCGGCCACTTCCGCTCCAGCCGGTCCGCGGAGTCGCGCACCAGGTCGTCGAAGGCGTCGGCGCGGCTCATGGCGAGGGGTACCTGGGGAGGTGCGACGGGTCCGCGCATGCCGCGTCCGTGGCGATCCCGGCGACGCGGCCGCGGATCGGGTCGGCGAGGCGGTACGGGATTGTTCATCATCCTGAGAGTAGCCCTCCGGGGGCCGCCGGGGAGCCGCCGTGACACGGTGCCGCACCGCGCGCGGCGGCACACGGGGCGCGCGGACCGGCGGGGACCGCCGAGTGACCGGTTCCGAATTCCACTGCGCGGTTTCGGTCATCTCTTCGATCGAAGATCGCTCCTCGATGACGGTATCCGAACGAAGCGATAACGGCCCCTCTGTCCGGTTCATACCGGGACTTTCCCGTCACGCAGCAGGTCAGCCGGGTCGCGGCCGGTGTGCACGGTACCGGTGGACCGGCACGACACAACCGGGTGACCTCCCCGAGAGTCGTCGCGGCCCGCTCAAGAGTGCGGTACCGTCCAACGTCGTGAGCCCTGTACGTCGCTGTTCGCGCACCGCGTGCGGCCGCCCTGCCGTGGCGACGCTGACGTACGTCTACGCGGACTCGACCGCCGTCCTCGGCCCCCTCGCCACCTACGCCGAGCCCCACTGCTACGACCTGTGCTCGGAGCACTCGGAGCGGCTGACCGCCCCGCGCGGCTGGGAGGTCGTCCGCCTCGCCGTGGACACCGGCCCGGCACGCCCCAGCGGCGACGACCTCGAAGCCCTGGCCGACGCCGTGCGCGAGGCCGCCCGCACCCCCCAGCGCAGGACCCCCGCCCCCGCCGAGAAGCCCGGCCCCGGCGGCGCCCGCGACCGGGACCTGATGGAGGTGGCCAGACGGGGCCACCTGAGGGTGCTGCGTTCCCCCGACAACTGATCCATCCCGGTTACATTGGGGCCGTCACCTGATACTCCAGAAGGGGTGGACCGTGCCTGATCTGTCGCAGATCGTGAAGGCGTACGACGTACGTGGCGTGGTGCCCGACCAGTGGGACGAAGGCCTCGCCGAACTGTTCGGCGCTGCGTTCGCGACGGTCGCGGGCGCCGACGCGATCGTGGTCGGCCACGACATGCGCCCCTCCTCGCCGGGCCTGTCGCGGGCCTTCGCGCGGGGAGCGGCCGCCCGCGGCGCCGACGTCACCGAGATCGGACTGTGCTCGACCGACCAGCTCTACTTCGCGAGCGGCCGGCTGGACCTGCCGGGCGCGATGTTCACCGCCAGCCACAACCCCGCCCGGTACAACGGCATCAAGATGTGCCGTGCGGGCGCCGCCCCGGTGGGCCAGGACACCGGCCTGGCCGAGATCCGCGCCCTGGTGGAGAAGTGGGCCGAGTCCGGCGCCCCCGGGCCCGTGGAGAAGCCGGGGACGATCGGCAGGCGGGACGTCCTGGAGGACTACGCCGCCCACCTGCGCTCCCTGGTGGACCTCACCGCCATCCGACCCCTGAAGGTCGTGGTGGACGCGGGCAACGGCATGGGCGGCCACACCGTGCCGACGGTCCTGAAGGGCCTGCCGATCGAACTGGACGCGATGTACTTCGAGCTCGACGGCACCTTCCCCAACCACGAGGCCAACCCGCTGGACCCGGCCAACATCGTCGACCTCCAGGCCCGCGTGCGGGAGACCGGCGCCGACATCGGACTGGCCTTCGACGGCGACGCCGACCGCTGCTTCGTCGTCGACGAGCGGGGCGAGCCGGTCTCGCCGTCGGCCATCACCGCCCTGGTCGCCGCCCGCGAACTGGCCAAGGCGCCCGGCTCCGCGGTGATCCACAACTGCATCACCTCCTGGTCGGTCCCCGAGGTCGTCAAGGAGGCGGGCGGCACCCCCGTGCGCACCCGGGTGGGCCACTCCTTCATCAAGACGGAGATGGCGCGCACCGGAGCGATCTTCGGCGGCGAGCACTCCGCGCACTACTACTTCCGCGACTTCTGGAACGCCGACACCGGCATGCTCGCCGCCCTCCACGTCCTGGCCGCGCTCGGCGGCCAGCAGGGCACCCTGTCGGAACTGGTCGCCCAGTACGACCGCTACGCCGCCTCCGGCGAGATCAACAGCACCGTCGACGACCAGGCCGGCCGCGCCGCCGCGGTCAGGGCCGCCTACGCCGGCCGCGAGGGCCTGGAACTGGACGAGCTGGACGGCCTGACCGTCACCGCGCCCGGCGAGTGGTGGTTCAACCTCCGCCCCTCCAACACCGAACCGCTGCTCCGCCTGAACGTCGAGGCGCGCGACGCGGAGACCGTCGCCAGGGTCCGCGACGAGGTCCTGGCCATCGTCCGCGGCTGACCCGCCCGGCCGCCCCCGGTCCGCCGGGAACCGCACGCCGCCCGCGGATGTCCGCAGCGCGCCACCCGCGGGTGGCGCGCTGCGCTCCGGCGGTACGCTGACCGCACGAACGCACCGCCCCGAAGGGACGCACCCCATGCCGCTCGAAGCCGGCCTCCTGGAGATCCTCGCCTGCCCGGCGTGCCACGCACCCCTCCGCGAGGAGGGCGACGAACTGGTCTGCGGCGGCGCCGAGTGCAAACTCGCCTACCCCGTCCGCGACGGCATCCCCGTCCTCCTCGTCGACGAGGCACGCCGCCCCGCCTGACCGCCCCCGCCCGGCGACCGGAGAGGCCGCACATGCTGGACGAGACCCTGCTCGACGCCCCCGATGCCCTGACCGGCGCCGACACCCACGGCCTGCTGCGCGGAGCCGCTTCGTCCGGCGCCCGCGTCCGCACGGCGGTCCGGCACGCCACCGAGGCGGGCCTGACCGGCCTGCGGCCCGAGGGCCGTCCCCGCGCGATCCTCGTCGCGGGCGCCGGCCCCGCCGTCTCCTGCGCCGCCGACCTCCTCGGGGCCTTCGGCAACGGCGCCGTCCCCGTCACGCTGCTCCGCCCCGCCGGGGCCCAGGCGTCCCCGGACTCCCTGCGCTGGAGGCTGCCCGGCTGGGCCGGACCGCTGGACCTGCTGCTGCTCGCCACCCCCGACGGCACCGAGCCGGGACTGGCCGAACTCGCCGAGCAGGCCTACCGCCGCGGCTGCACCGTGGTCTCCGTCGGCCCCGGCAAGGCCCCCCTGGCCGAGGCCACCCTCCAGGCCCGCGGCCTCGCCGTGCCCCTGGCCGAGGCGCCGGGCCCGCGGTACGAGGGCCCCGACCCCCGCGACGCGTACGAGCAGCCGCGTCCGGTCCCGCCCGCCGCCCCGGGCGTCCTGTGGGCGCTGCTCACCCCGCTGCTCGTCCTGGCCGACCGGCTGGGCCTGGCGGCCGCCGAGCCCGCCGGACTCCAGGCGCTCGCCGACCGGCTCGACCGGATCGCCGAGCGCTGCGGCCCCGCCGCGGCCACCTACGACAATCCCGCCAAGACACTGGCGACCGAGTTCTCCGGCGCGCTGCCGCTGCTGTGGAGCGAAGGCGCCGTCGCGGGCGCCGCGGCCCGCCACTGCGCCACCGCCCTCACCGCGCTCGCCGGCCGCCCGGCGCTGGCCGCCGATCTGCCCGAGGCGATGGTCACGCACGCCGCGCTGCTCGACGGCGCGCTCTCGGGCGACGACGCGGACGACTTCTTCCGCGACCGCGTGGAGGAGCCGGAACCCCTGCGCACGCGGATCGTCCTGCTGCGCGAGGGCGCCCCCGGGGCGGGCTCCGCAGCCGTCGCCGCCCGCGACCTGGCGTACGGCCGCGGCACCCCGCTCAGCGAGCTGGAACCGGCCGAGGGCAGCAGCCCGCTGGAGACCGCCGCCGAACTGGTGGCCACGCTGGACTTCGCCGTCGTCTACCTCGCGCTCGCCCGCGGCGAGCGGCCCTGACGGGCGGCCCCGGAAGCGTCCGGGAGCCCTCCGGGGACCCCGAACCGGAGGAAGACCCCGCCCCGCGCGCCCAGAGCCTCCGCACACCCCAGAACTGAACCGGACAAGTACCCAAGGAACCAGCCGGCATGGACCTCCTCGCCAACACCGTGCGCCCCTACGCCTGGGGCTCCACCACCGCCATCCCCGAGCTGCTCGGCACCGAGCCCACCGGTGAGCCGCAGGCCGAACTGTGGATGGGGGCCCACCCGGGAGCGCCGTCGCGGATCGACCGCGGAGCGGGCGAGACGCCCCTGTCCGAGGTGATCGGGGCCGACCCCGAGGGGGAGCTGGGCGCGGAGACCGTGCGGGCCTTCGGCCCCCGCCTGCCGTTCCTGCTGAAGGTGCTCGCGGCCGCCTCCCCCCTCTCCCTCCAGGTGCACCCCGACCTCGTCCAGGCCGGGGAGGGGTTCGCCGACGAGGAGGAGCGCGGCGTTCCGCTCGACGCCCCGCACCGCAACTACAAGGACGCCAACCACAAGCCCGAGCTGATCTGCGCCCTGACCCCCTTCACCGGCCTGTGCGGCTTCCGCCGTCCCGCCGGGACCGCCGCCCTGCTGGACGCCCTGGACGTCGGCCTGCTCAAGCCCTACGCGGACATCCTGCGCGCCCGGCCCGAGGACGAGGCGCTGAGCGAGGTCCTGACCGCCGTCCTGTCGGCCGACCGGGAGGCGATGGCCGAGACCGTCGGCGCGGCGGCGGAGGCGGCACGGCGGCTCGGCTCCGGAGACGGGCCGCACGCCTTCGAGTACGCCGTGTACGCGGGCATCGCGGACCACTACCCCGGCGACCCGGGCGTACTGGCGGCGATGCTGCTCAACGTCGTGCGCCTGGAGCCGGGAGAGGCCCTCTACCTGGGCGCCGGCGTTCCGCACGCCTACCTCGACGGCCTCGGCGTCGAGCTGATGGCCAACTCCGACAACGTGCTGCGCTGCGGCCTCACCCCCAAGCACGTGGACGTGCCCGAACTGCTGCGCGTCGTCCGCTTCGAGCCGGTCGAACCGCAGGTGCTGCGGCCGGAGGCGGCGCCCGGCGGTGAGGAGGTGTACACGACGCCCGTCGACGAGTTCCGGCTCTCCCGCCACGTCCTGACGCCGGAGTCCGCGCCGCGCGTCCTGGACGACCGCGCCCCCCAGATCCTGCTGTGCACGGACGGGGAGATCACCCTGCGGCGGACGGACGGCGGGACGGACGGCGGGACGGACCGGGACGCCGGAAGCGCCGAACTGGTCCTCGGAAGGGGAAGGTCCGCCTTCGTTCGGGCAGGAGAAGGTGTGAAGATCTCCGGCGGCGGTACGCTCTTCCGCGCGACCGTGGCGGTGTAGCCGCGGCCGGAGTACGCGTCCGCTGTCCGTACCGTCCCAGGAGACCACCCTTACATGAGTGCATCAGGCGGAACCAAGGCGATCGTCGCCGCGCTGGGCGCCAACCTGTCCATCGCCGCGGCCAAATTCGTGGCGTTCGCCTTCAGCGGCTCCTCGTCGATGCTCGCGGAGGGCGTCCACTCCGTGGCCGACTCGGGCAACCAGGCGCTGCTGCTGCTCGGCCACAAGAAGGCGAAGAGGGCGGCGAGCGAGGAGCACCCCTTCGGCTACGGGCGCGAGCGCTACATCTACTCCTTCCTCGTGGCGATCGTGCTGTTCGCGGTCGGAGGCCTCTTCGCCCTCTACGAGGGCTACGAGAAGATCAGGCACCCGCACGAACTCTCGCACTGGTACTGGCCGGTGGGCGTCCTGGTCTTCGCGATCATCGCCGAGATCTTCTCCTTCCGCACCGCGATCAAGGAGTCCAACGAGATCCGCGGCAAGCAGTCGTGGGTGGCGTTCGTCCGGCGGGCCAAGGCGCCCGAACTGCCGGTCGTGCTGCTGGAGGACCTGGGCGCCCTGGTGGGCCTCGTCCTGGCCCTGGCCGGCGTCGGGCTGGCGCTGCTGACCGGCAACCCGGTCTGGGACGGCATCGGCACCATCTGCATCGGCGTGCTGCTCGTCCTCATCGCGATCGTCCTCGCCGTGGAGACCAAGTCCCTGCTGCTGGGCGAGGCGGCCGACCCGGCCTCGCTCGTCAGGATCCGCGAGGCGATCGTCGACGGCGAGCGGGTCACCCGCATCATCCACATGCGCACGCTCCACCTCGGTCCGGAGGAGCTCCTGGTCGCCGCCAAGATCGCGGTGGAGAGCCACGAGTCCGCGGCGGAGATCGCCCGGGCGATCGACGAGGCCGAGAGCCGCATCCGCGAGGCGGTCCCGATCGCCCGCGTGATCTACCTGGAGCCGGACATCTACCGGGCGGAGGCACCCGCCGCGGAAGGGGCCGGAACCCGCTGACCGGGACCTGCCGACCGGAACCCGCTGACCGGGGCGAGGAGAACGGGGCGAGGGGAACGGGGACGGGCGGAACGGACGGCGGGTACGGCACGAGCCGTGGCCGAAACCTTCCGCGGCCCGCCCCCGTTCCGGCCCTGTGCCGACCGGGTGACGCGCCGAGCGTGTAAATTCGATGGGGCACAGACGTCGCTGCTGATGGCGGTCGGGCGGCTCCACGGGCCGGCCGAGGGAGAGAGGGCCTCCGACGGACTGCGCTGCGGTCAGGGGACACGCATGCCCGCGCGGGCGTGCGACCCGGTGGTGTACGACGGCCGGGAGCCGTGTGTCCGCCCCTGCCTGTCCGCTGCCGCAGACCAGCCAGCCGAACCACCTCGACCGACTTCCGAGGAGCAGCACCCATGACGACGACCGACGCGTCGACCGACACCGCCCGGGACTTCAAGGTCGCGGACCTGTCGCTGGCCGAGTTCGGCCGCAAGGAGATCACCCTCGCCGAGCACGAGATGCCCGGTCTGATGGCGATCCGCCGGGAGTACGCCGCCTCCCAGCCGCTGAAGGGCGCCAGGATCACCGGCTCGCTGCACATGACCGTGCAGACCGCGGTGCTCATCGAGACCCTGGTGGCGCTGGGCGCCCAGGTCCGCTGGGCGTCGTGCAACATCTTCTCCACCCAGGACCACGCCGCCGCGGCGATCGCGGTCGGCCCCGACGGGACCCCCGACGACCCGAAGGGCGTGCCGGTCTTCGCCTGGAAGGGCGAGACGCTCCAGGAGTACTGGTGGTGCACCGAGCAGGCGCTGACCTGGCCGGGCACTCCGTCGGGCGGGCCGAACATGATCCTGGACGACGGCGGCGACGCCACGCTGCTGGTCCACAAGGGCGTGGAGTACGAGAAGGCCGGCTCGGTTCCGGACGTGTCCACCGCCGAGTCCGAGGAGCACGCGGCCATCCTGGCGCTGCTGGGCCGCACCCTGCGCGAGAACCCGCGCAAGTGGACGCAGCTGGCCTCGGAGATCCGGGGCGTGACGGAGGAGACCACCACCGGTGTCCACCGCCTGTACGAGATGCAGCGCGAGGGCTCGCTGCTGTTCCCGGCGATCAACGTCAACGACTCGGTGACCAAGTCGAAGTTCGACAACAAGTACGGCTGCCGCCACTCGCTGATCGACGGCATCAACCGGGCCACCGACGTGCTGATCGGCGGCAAGGTGGCCGTGGTCTGCGGCTACGGCGACGTCGGCAAGGGCTGCGCGGAGTCGCTGCGCGGCCAGGGCGCCCGGGTGATCGTCACCGAGATCGACCCGATCTGCGCCCTCCAGGCGGCGATGGACGGCTACCAGGTCGCCACCCTGGAGGACGTGGTGGAGACCGCGGACATCTTCATCACCGCCACCGGCAACAAGGACATCATCCTGGCCGAGCACATGCGGCGGATGAAGCACCAGGCGATCGTGGGCAACATCGGCCACTTCGACAACGAGATCGACATGGCCGGCCTGGCGGCGATCCCCGGCATCGTCAAGGACGAGGTCAAGCCCCAGGTGCACACCTGGACCTTCCCCGACGGCAAGTCGATCATCGTGCTGTCCGAGGGACGGCTGCTGAACCTGGGCAACGCCACCGGACACCCCTCGTTCGTGATGTCCAACAGCTTCGCCAACCAGACCATCGCCCAGATCGAGCTGTTCACCAAGCCCGACGCCTACCCGGTCGGGGTGTACGTGCTGCCCAAGCACCTGGACGAGAAGGTCGCCCGCCTCCACCTGGAGGCCCTGGGAGCCAAGCTGACCACGCTCCGCCCGGAGCAGGCCGCCTACATCGGCGTCCCGGTCGAGGGCCCCTTCAAGCCCGACCACTACCGCTACTGATCCGGACACGCTCCCGGCAGCAGCCGGGCGACAGGCGTCAGGCCCCCGCTCCCACGGCGGGGGCCTGACCCGTGAAGGACCCCCGATGCCCCGCGGCCGCTACGCACTCCACGACCCCTACGACCACACCCCCCTCGGCGAGGAGCACTTCCAGTGCGCCCCGGGACCCACCGGCTGGCGCTACGTCTCGCGCACCACCGACCCCGCCGGAAGGCACACCGGTTCCGTCGACCTCACTCTGGACGCCCTCGGCCGCCCCCTCCGCCTCGAACTCCGCACCGCCGACTGGCAGGTCCGGGGCGGGGTCCTCGACGGGGTGACATGGGTCCGCACCGACCCGTCCGGCGAGCACGCGAGGGAGGGCAACGCGCCCGCCCGCGCCTTCACCGGAGCGTCCCCCGCCTTCCTCGTCGCCGTGGCCCGGCTGCTGCGCCCCGCACCCGGCGAACCCGCCGCCCGGGTCCGCCTCGTCGCCTTCACACCCCCCGTGCTCGCCCCGCGGACCCTCGACCAGACCTGGGCGCTGAGGGGCAGCGAAGCACACCCCACCGACAGCGGCCCCCTGGTCGTGGACCACTACCGGGTGGGGGACCCGGAGACGGGCGAGGAGCACTCCGTCCACATCGCGGGGGACGTCGTCCTGGCGGCTCCGGGCGTCGAACTCGAGGACCTGGACTCCCCGCCCTCCGCCCTCACCTGACGCCCGCCGGCGCTCAGGCGGGCGGTACGAAACCGGTGCGCGGCTCCTCCGTCTCCCGGCCGCCGGCGGGCGGCCGCTCGGCCGGCGCCTCCGCCGACGGGTGCCGCGGCACGGGCGGACCCTGCGGCACGGGCGGAGGGGCAAACGCGGAGGAAGGGACTCCGTGCGGGGGCGGCGTGGGGGACGGCGGTGGAGTCGCGTGCGCACCGCCCGGCCGTGCCGTGTCCGGCCCCGCGCCGAAGGCCCGCCGCGCGTCACGTCCCTGCCGCTCGGCCATCACGCCGGACAGGTACACGGCCGGCGGCATGCCCTCCGGCACCGGCGTTCCCGTACGGGACGCGACGTCGGCCGCCAGCCGCTGGGCCATCGACCAGCTCACCCGGGGATCCAGCTCGTTCACCCGCAGCAGGTACTGCCGGACGGCCAGCCACAGCCCTTCCGGCACCCGTGACAGGTCCAGTTCCGCGAAGTGCGCGGCCACCCACGGCGGAGGAGGCGGCACCGGCATCGGCTTCGCGACCGGAATCCGCTCCCGCACCACCAGCGTCCCGGCGAACACGTCCCCCAGCCGCCGGCCCCGCGCGGACACCAGCGAGGCGATGCACGCGATGACGCCCCCCGACATCTGGATCTCGACGAAGCCCAGTGCCCCGCGGACCAGCGCGTGCCGGAAGCGGATCGGGCCGCCGTCCTCCCGTACCACCCGCAGCCCGCACAGCAGCTTCCCCAGGGAGCGGCCGTGGCTCAGCGTCTCGACCGCGACCGGTCCGCCCATCAGCACCAGCACCAGCAGCGCCACGGCCACCGCGGCGGTGGCCGCCTCGTCCAGCGAGCCGACGGCCGACAGCAGCGCCACCGACAGGGCGAGGTAGATGCTCCAGAGCACGACCAGATCGATGAAGACGGCCAGGGCGCGGCTGGGCAGCCTCGCGGGCCGCAGCCCGAGCACCACCGCGTCACCCGTCACGAGCTGACTCACCCGGTACGCCTCCTCGTCATCGCCGCGGACCCCCGTACGTCGCGTACGCCGGATACGGACAGTCTGCCGCCAGGAGCCGGCCGGCCGCCAAGCGGCCCGGGAACAGCCGGACGCCATCTGCGAAGCTCTCCCCATGGACCTCGATGTCTTCGTCACCGCCCACCGGGCCGAGTGGGACCGCCTGGAGGAGCTCCTGCGCCGCCGACGCCGTCTCTCCGGAGCCGAGGCGGACGAACTCGTCGCCCTCTACCAGCGCACGTCCACCCACCTGTCGCTCGTCCAGTCCAGCGCGCCCGATCCCGCGCTGACCGGCCGCCTGACCTCGCTCGTCGCCCGCGCCCGCAGCGCGGTCACCGGCACCCGCCGCTCCACCTGGGGGGACATCGGGCGGTTCTTCGCCGTCGGTTTCCCGGCCGCCGTCTACCGGGCCCGGCACTGGTGGATACCGACGGCCCTGCTGTCCACCCTGGTCGCGGCCGTCATCGGCTGGTGGATCGGCACCCATCCCGAGGTCCAGTCCGCCATCGCGGCCCCGGAGCAACTCCGTGAGATGACCCGTCCCGGCGGCCAGTACGAGACGTACTACTCCAGCCATCCGGCGGCCTCCTTCGCGGCGCAGGTGTGGACGAACAACGCCCAGGCGGCCGCGATCTGCCTGATCTTCGGAGCGTTCCTCGGCATACCGGTGCTGTGGGTGCTGTTCCAGAACATGCTGAACATCGGGATCGGCATCGGCCTGATGACCTCGGCGGGCCGCCTCGACACCTTCCTCGGCCTGATCCTCCCGCACGGACTGCTGGAACTGACCGCCGTCTTCGTGGCGGCCGGCACGGGCCTCCGCCTGGGCTGGACGGTCGTCGACCCGGGGCCGCGCAGCCGCCGGACGGCCCTGGCGGAGGAGGGGCGTGCGGCCATCGGCATGGCCCTCGGCCTCGCCGCGGTGCTCTTCGTCTCGGGAGTCATCGAGGGTTTCGTGACCCCCTCGGGGCTGCCCACCTGGGCGCGGATCACCATCGGCGTCGTCGCAGAGCTGGCCTTCCTGGCCTACGTCTACGTGCTGGGGGCACGGGCGGTACGGGCGGGGGAGTCGGGCGACGTCGAGGCCGCGGACCGCTCGGCGGAACTGCCCACGGCGGCCTGACCGGGGCCGGATGTGCATTCGGGCCCCCGGACCTGCTACGGTTCTGATCGTTCCGGGGCGCCCCCTTGACGGGGGAGCCTGCGGGGCGTAGAGTTCAGAAGTTGCCCGGGGGTGTAAACTCCGAGGGCAGGCAGATGGACATCATCTCGCCCCGGCCGTGAATCAAAGGATTCCGGCGGAACATTCCGAATTCCTATGGGAAACGCGGAGCCGATTTAAACCGGCAAAGCGAATCTGATAGAGTCGGAGACACCGAAGGGAAGCGCCCGGAGGGGCCCCGGAAGGGGCGCCGAAGGAAGCGTCCGTTCCTTGAGAACTCAACAGCGTGCCAAAAGTCAACGCCAGATATGTTGATGCCCCGTCCCGAACCC
>NZ_BAAATJ010000033.1:0-67776 GCF_039533345.1 Streptomyces glaucosporus
CCGCACCCCGCGCCCGGCCGCCTCCCCCGGGGCGCCGGGCGCCCCGGGCACCCCGTCGCGCTCCCCGGCCCCCGCTCCCCGCCCCCCGCGCCCCGCCCCGCGCGGCCCGCGCCGGGCGGTGGAGGGCGTACGACGGCCGTACCTGCGGGCGAAGCGGGCCTGGGACCGGCCGCTGACCGCGTACTACGTGATCCTCGGCGGCAGCCTGCTGATCATCGGCCTGGGCCTGGTGATGGTCTTCTCCGCCTCGCAGATCGAGGCGCTGCGCTCGGGCCTGCCCTCCACCTACTTCTTCCGCAAGCAGCTCCTGGCCGCCGCCCTGGGGGCCCTGCTGATGCTGGCCGCCGCCCGGATGCCCGTCGCCCTGCTGCGCGGACTGGCGTACCCGCTGCTGGCCGTCTCGGTCTTCCTGCTGTGCCTGGTCCAGGTGCCGGGGATCGGGCACGAGGTGAAGGGCAACCAGAACTGGATCCACCTCGGCGGCCCGTTCCAGTTCCAGCCCAGCGAGTTCGCCAAGCTCGCCCTGGTGCTGTGGGGGGCCGACCTGCTGGCGCGCAAGGGCGACAGGCGGCTGCTCGTCCACTGGAAGCACCTGCTGGTGCCGCTCGTCCCGGTGGCCTTCCTGCTGCTCGGCCTGATCATGCTGGGCAGGGACATGGGCACCGCGATCGTCCTGGCGGCGATCCTGACCGGCCTGCTGTGGCTGGCGGGGGCGCCCGTGCGGCTGTTCGGCGGAGTGCTGGCCCTCGTCGCCGTCATCGGGGCCGTCCTGGTCGGGACCAGCCCCAACCGGCTGGCCCGCTTCAACTGCCTCGGCGCCACCGAACCCGGCCCGAACGACGCGTGCTGGCAGGCGGTGCACGGCATCTACGCCCTGGCCTCGGGCGGCTGGTTCGGCTCCGGACTCGGGGCGAGCATGGAGAAATGGGGACAACTGCCCGAACCGCACACCGACTTCATCTTCGCCGTGACCGGGGAGGAACTCGGCCTGACGGGGACGCTGTCGGTGCTCGCTCTTTTCGCGGCTCTAGGCTATGCGGGTATCCGCGTGGCCGGACGCACGGAGGACCCCTTCGTGAGGTACGCGGCGGGAGGTGTGACCACCTGGATCATGGCGCAGGCCGTGATCAACATCGGCGCGGTGCTCGGTCTGCTGCCGATCGCCGGTGTTCCGCTCCCGCTGTTCTCCTACGGAGGTTCCGCCCTGCTGCCGGCGATGTTCGCCGTCGGACTGCTGATCGCGTCCGCGAGGACGGAGCCCGCCGCGAAGGCGGCACTGGCCATGCGGCAGCCTGCTGTGAGAAAGAAGCTGGCTGGGGTGAGACGGAAGACGATGCGACGGAGCGCCACACGGCGCCCGTCCGGAGAGCGGTGAATTTCGGTGCATGTCGTACTCGCCGGTGGGGGGACCGCCGGCCACATCGAGCCCGCGCTCGCCCTCGCGGACGCCCTGCGCAGGCAGGACCCGACCGTGGGGATCACGGCACTCGGCACGGAACGCGGACTTGAGACCCGGCTCGTCCCGGAGCGCGGCTACGACCTGGAACTGATCCCGGCCGTGCCGCTGCCGCGCAAGCCCACCCCTGAGCTGATCACCGTGCCGGGGCGGCTGCGCGGCACCATCAAGGCCGCCGAGCAGATCCTGGAGCGGGTCAAGGCGGACTGCGTGGTCGGCTTCGGCGGCTACGTGGCGCTGCCCGGCTACCTGGCGGCCAAGCGGCTCGGGGTTCCGATCGTCGTGCACGAGGCCAACGCCCGCCCGGGCCTGGCCAACAAGATCGGCTCCCGCTACACCCGCTTCGTCGCCGTCTCCACCCCGGACAGCAAGCTGCGGCACGCCCGCTACGTCGGCATCCCGCTGCGCCGGTCCATCGCCACCCTGGACCGGGCGGCGGCGCGCGCCGAGGCCCGGGCGGCCTTCGGACTCGACCAGGGCCTGCCGACCCTGCTGGTCTCCGGCGGCTCCCAGGGGGCGAGGCGGCTGAACGAGGTGGTCCAGGCCATCGCCCCGACCCTCCAGCGCTCCGGCATCCAGATCCTCCACGCGGTCGGCCCGAAGAACGAGCTGCCGCAGGTGGACAACATGCCGGGGATGCCCCCGTACATCCCGGTGCCGTACCTGGACCGCATGGACCTCGCCTACGCCGCGGCGGACATGATGCTCTGCCGGGCGGGCGCGATGACGGTCGCCGAACTGTCCGCCGTGGGGCTGCCGGCCGCCTACGTCCCGCTGCCGATCGGCAACGGCGAGCAGCGGCTGAACGCCCAGCCGGTGGTCAAGGCGGGCGGCGGTCTGCTGGTCGACGACGCCGAACTGTCGCCGCAGTGGATCCAGGACAACGTCCTGCCGGTGCTCACCGACCCGCACCGGCTGTACGACATGTCCCGCGCCGCCGCCGAGTTCGGCCGCCGCGACGCCGACGAACTGCTGGTCGGCATGGTGTACGAAGCGATCGCGGCGCGCGGCCGGGACTGACGCCGGGGCGCGGAAGGGCAGGGGACGTGGCCGGACGGACACCGACCGCCGAGCGCGGCGCCGGAGGCCCGGCGCGGCCGGGGCGGGGCGCCGCCCCGGCCCGGACCGCCCGGCCGGGCGACCGCAGGCGCCGCCGCCTGCTGCTGGTGCTCGCCCTCGCCCCCGCCCTGGTGCTCGGCGGCTTCGCGCTGTGGCTGCTCTACGGCTCCCCGTGGCTGAGGGTGGAGGGCGTCACGGTCGAGGGCGAGCGGGTGCTGACGGAGCGGCAGGTCCTGGAGACCGCCGCCGTCCCCGTCGGCGACCCGCTCGTCTCGGTCGACCCGGAGGAGGTGGAGCGGCGCCTGCGGGACGGGCTGCTCCGGATCGATTCGGTGGAGGTCGTGCGCTCCTGGCCGCACGGCATCGAGGTGAGGGTCGCCGAGCGCAGGCCCGTGGCCGTCATGGCGGAGGACGCGCATGACGGGGGTGATCGCGGGTACGCCGAGGTGGACGACGAAGGAGTGCGGTTCGGCACGGTCGCCGAACGGCCCGCGGGGGTCCCCCTGCTCGTGGTGGACCTCGCCGACTCGCCCAGCCGTCACCGCTTCGGCGCCGAGCGGATGCGCCGGGAGGCCGTGAAGGTCGCCTCGGCGCTTCCCGGCGGGGTGCGCGGGGACACCCGGACCATCCGGGTCCGTTCCTACGACTCCATCACCCTGGAGCTGACCGGCGGACGCACGGTGGTGTGGGGGAGCAGCGAGCGGAGCGCCGCGAAGGCCGATTCGCTCGTCCTGCTGATGAAGGCGGCGGACGGGGCGGAGCGGTTCGACGTGAGCGTTCCCGGCGCTCCGGCGGCGTCGGGGAGTTGACGCGCGCGCAGGCGGGCCAGCACCCTGGTTGGCTACCGCATTGCCTGATCACATAGGGTGAGAAGAAAAACGGGAGGTTCGGCGTGTTCGTTGAACGCGCACCGCAAGTCGACCTAGTGTCCGTTCCGAAGAACCCGAGGAACGACAGACATTGGTAACCCTAAACTTCACCCTTAGGGTTCGGGTCGGCGTCCGGACCGTCCCACTCGGCATAGGTCGGCGCACCGCAAGCACCGTGGAGCGGCGACACGTAACTCGAGGCGAGAGGCCTTCGACGTGGCAGCACCGCAGAACTACCTCGCAGTCATCAAGGTCGTCGGGATCGGCGGCGGTGGCGTCAATGCCATCAACCGGATGATCGAGGTCGGTCTCAAGGGCGTCGAGTTCATCGCGATCAACACTGACGCACAGGCCCTGCTGATGAGCGACGCCGACGTCAAGCTCGACGTCGGCCGCGAACTCACCCGCGGCCTCGGCGCAGGTGCCAACCCCGAGGTGGGCCGGAAGGCCGCCGAGGACCACCGCGAGGAGATCGAGGAGGTCCTCAAGGGGGCCGACATGGTCTTCGTCACGGCGGGCGAGGGCGGCGGCACCGGCACCGGCGGTGCGCCCGTCGTCGCGAACATCGCACGCTCCCTCGGCGCCCTCACCATCGGCGTCGTCACCCGTCCCTTCACCTTCGAGGGCCGCCGCCGCGCCAACCAGGCCGAGGACGGCATCGCGGCCCTGCGCGACGAGGTCGACACCCTCATCGTCATCCCCAACGACCGGCTGCTGTCCATCTCGGACCGCCAGGTGAGCGTGCTCGACGCGTTCAAGTCCGCGGACCAGGTGCTGCTCTCCGGTGTGCAGGGCATCACCGACCTGATCACCACCCCGGGCCTGATCAACCTCGACTTCGCGGACGTCAAGTCCGTGATGTCCGAGGCGGGCTCGGCGCTCATGGGCATCGGTTCGGCGCGCGGCGACGACCGCGCGGTGGCCGCCGCCGAGATGGCGATCTCCTCGCCGCTGCTGGAGGCGTCCATCGATGGCGCCCGCGGCGTCCTGCTCTCCATCTCCGGCGGCTCCGACCTCGGCCTGTTCGAGATCAACGAGGCCGCCCAGCTGGTGAGCGAGGCGGCGCACCCCGAGGCGAACATCATCTTCGGCGCGGTCATCGACGACGCCCTCGGCGACGAGGTCCGGGTCACCGTCATCGCGGCGGGCTTCGACGGGGGGCAGCCCCCGGCGAAGAACCGGGACAAGGTGCTCGGCTCCTACGGGAGCAAGGAGGAGAGCACGACGGGCACGCGCCCGGCGCCCTCCGACACCGACCGCCCGTCCTTCGGCGGGCTCGGCTCCGTCACCCCGCGCGAGGACGAGCCGTCCCCCGTGTCCCCGCTGAGCGACCCCTCGCCCGTCTTCGGCACGGGCGCCCCGTCCACGGGGACCGGCGAGACCGGACCGTCCACCGGGCCGCAGGTGCCCCCGGCCCGGCCGTACCCGGTGGAGGGACAGGCCGAGGAGCTCGACGTGCCGGACTTCCTCAAGTAAGCACCGTGTGACGTGATAGGACAGCACGACAGCGTGAGCGGCGCGCACTTCGCCTTCACCGACCGGTGGGGCGGGGTGAGCGCCGCTCCGTATGACGAACTCAACCTCGGCGGCGCGGTCGGGGACGACCCCGGCGCCGTACGGACCAACCGGGAGATGGCCGCGAAGGCGCTCGGCCTGGACCCGGCCTCGGTGGTCTGGATGAACCAGGTGCACGGCCGCGACGTGGCCGTCGTCCGGGGTCCCTGGGGGACCGGGGACGTGCCGTGCGTGGACGCGGTCGTCACCGACCGCCCCGGCCCGGTGCTCGCGGTCCTCACCGCCGACTGCGTCCCGGTCCTCCTCGCCGACCCGGTCGCCGGGATCGCGGGCGCCGCGCACGCCGGACGGCCCGGGCTGGTCGCCGGGGTGGTGCCGGCGGTGGTCGAGGCGATGGCCTCCCTGGGCGCCGACCCGGCGCGCGTCGTCGCCCGCATCGGCCCCTCGGTGTGCGGGCTCTGCTACGAGGTGCCGGAGCGGATGCGCGAGGAGGTCGCGGCCGTGGTGCCGGAGGCGTACGCCACCACGCGCCGGGGCACCCCGGCGGTCGACGTCGGAGCCGGGGTCCGCGCCCAGCTCGCCCGGCTCGGCGTCCCGGAGCCGCCGCGCCCCTCCGTGTGCACGCTGGAGTCGCGGGACCACTACTCGTACCGCCGGGAGAAGGTCACCGGACGGCTGGCGAGCTACGTCTGGCTGGACGGAACGGGAACCCGGCAGGGGCCGGATGAACCGGGCGCTCCGGGGAACCCGGGTCGTGGAGGAGGCCGGACGGCGTCCGCGGACGGTGCCGGAGCGGCGGACGGGGAGTGTGGGGAGTGACCGACCGCAAGGCCCAACTGGCCGCCAACCTCGCCCGGGTGGAGGAGCGCATCGCCCGCGCGTGTGTCGCGGCGGGGCGCGCGCCCGAGGACGTGACCCTGATCGTCGTCACCAAGACCTACCCCGCCGAGGATGTGCGGCTGCTGGCCGAACTCGGGGTGCGGCACGTGGCGGAGAACCGCGACCAGGAGGCGGCGCCCAAGGCCGAGGCCTGCGCGGACCTGCCGCTCACCTGGCACTTCGTGGGCCAGTTGCAGACGAACAAGGCCCGCTCCGTGGTGCGTTACGCCGACTTCGTGCACTCGGTGGACCGGCCCCGTCTGGTCGCGGCCCTCTCCTCGGCGGCCGAACGCGAGGGGCGGCGGATCGGCTGCCTCCTCCAGGTCGCGCTCGACCGGGAGTCGGGCGCCGCCGGACAGCGCGGAGGCGTCGCGCCCGACGGTGTGGAGGAGTTGGCGGCCGAGGTGGCCGCCGCGCCGGGCCTGCGGCTGGCCGGTGTGATGACGGTCGCACCTCTGTCCGGCCCGTACGCCGGGAGGCCGGGAGCGGCGTTCGGGAGACTGAGGGAAATCTCAACCCGCCTGCAGGCGGGGGATCCTGCTGCGAACATGGTGTCGGCGGGGATGAGCGCGGACCTCGAAGAGGCGGTGGCCGCCGGTGCGACACATGTGCGTATCGGCAGTGCGGTACTCGGAGACCGACCCGGGCTCCGGTAACGTCGCCAAGCAGGTCGGACCACAACAGAAAATATGGTCATTTCCGCACGGAGCGGATGGCCGCGTGGATCCAAGGCCGCCGGTGACGGGGCCTTGGGGCCTCCCGCCGGAGGCACCGGAGGCAGGCATGGGGCCTCCCCGCCGAAGGCAGGGGAACCACCACAGAGCGGAGGACGCAGAGAATGGCCGGCGCGATGCGCAAGATGGCGGTCTACCTCGGCCTCGTGGAGGACGATGGGTACGACGGCCCGGGGTTCGACCCCGATGACGAGTTCGAGCCCGAGCCGGAGCCCGAGAGGGACCGGCGTCATCAGGCACACCAGCCCCTGGGGGTCCCCGCGGCGAAGACCGGCGGGGAGGCCGAGCCCGAGGAGCCGGTGCGGGTCGTCCATCCTCCGGCTCACCGGGAGCGGGAGCAGCCTCCCGCGATCGTCACCGAAAGCGGCGGCCACGGCAGGATCGCGTCCGTGGCATCCATCACATCCGAACGCCAGAACCTGGAGAAGAACGCGCCGGTGATCATGCCCAAGGTCGTGTCCGAGCGAGAGCCCTACCGGATCACCACGCTCCACCCCCGGACGTACAACGAAGCCCGTACCATCGGGGAACACTTCCGCGAGGGCACCCCGGTGATCATGAACCTGACCGAGATGGACGACACGGACGCGAAGCGGCTCGTCGACTTCGCGGCCGGTCTGGTGTTCGGTCTCCATGGGAGTATCGAGCGGGTGACACAGAAGGTCTTCCTGCTGTCTCCTGCTAACGTCGATGTCACGGCGGAGGACAAGGCCCGCATCGCAGAGGGCGGGTTCTTCAACCAGAGCTGAGAGTCAGTACGTACGGACAGCCCGGTCGGCAGGCGGCCGGACACGACCGAAGGGGAGAGGGAAGCGCACGATGGGTGTGGCACAGCAGGTGGTCCTCATTGCGCTGCAATGCTTCCTCTTCGTGCTGATCTTCCGCCTGGTCATGGACTACGTCTTCATGTTCGCCCGCTCATGGCAGCCCGGCAAGGCGATGGTGGTCGTTCTGGAGGCCACCTACACTGTCACTGATCCGCCACTCAAGCTACTGCGGCGGTTCATACCGCCGCTGCGCTTCGGGGGTGTGGCGCTCGACCTGTCCTTCTTCGTGCTGATGATCATCGTCTACATCCTGATCAGTGTCGTGGCCGGGCTGTGAGCGATACGGTCTTGCCGATATGCCGATGACTTACGTTGAGGTGAAGAGATGCCGCTGACCCCCGAGGACGTGCGGAACAAGCAGTTCACGACCGTCCGCCTGCGAGAGGGCTACGACGAGGACGAGGTCGATGCCTTCCTCGACGAGGTCGAGGCCGAGCTGACCCGGCTGCTCCGGGAGAACGAGGACCTGCGCGCCAAGCTGGCCGCGGCGACGCGGGCCGCGGCGCAGAACCAGCAGCAGCAACAGCAGGGCATGCGCAAACCCGAACCCCAGGAGAGGCCGGGGGCTCCCGTCCCCGCCGCCATATCGGGTCCGCAGCCGGTCCCGCCGGGGCAGATGGGCGGCCCGCCCCAGCTGCCCGGCGGTGCGCCGCAGCTGCCGGCCGGTCCAGGCGGGCACGGGCCGCAGGGCGGCCCGCACGGTCCCGGGCCGATGGGCCCCGGGCCGATGGGTCCCGGGCCGATGGGCGGCCAGGCCCCGGGAGGCGACAGCGCGGCCCGCGTGCTGTCGCTGGCGCAGCAGACCGCCGACCAGGCGATCGCGGAGGCCCGTTCCGAGGCCAACAAGATCGTCGGCGAGGCGCGCAGCCGCGCCGAGGGCCTGGAGCGGGACGCCCGCGCCAAGGCCGACGCCCTGGAGCGGGACGCGCAGGAGAAGCACCGTGTCGCGATGGGCTCGCTGGAGTCCGCCCGCGCCACGCTGGAGCGCAAGGTCGAGGACCTGCGCGGCTTCGAGCGCGAGTACCGCACCCGCCTGAAGTCGTACCTGGAGAGCCAGCTCCGCCAGCTGGAGAGCCAGGCCGACGACTCCCTGGCCCCGCCGCGCACCCCGGCGACGGCCTCGCTGCCGCCGTCCCCGTCGATGGCCTCGGCCGGCGCCCCCGCCGGCGGTCCGATGGGCGGTGGGCACCAGACGATGGGCGGCGGCCAGCCGATGGGCGGTGGCCAGTCGATGGGTGGTCACAACCAGGGCGGGCACACCCAGGGCGGTGGTCAGACGTACGGCGGGCAGCAGCAGATGTCCCCGGCCATGACCCAGCCGATGGCTCCCGTCCGGCCGCAGGGACCGCAGCCGATGCAGCAGGCGCCGTCGCCGATGCGCGGCTTCCTCATCGACGAGGACGACAACTGACCGGCGGCTGACGGACGCCTCCGGAAGGCGGCAGGTCGGCATATCGCGAACGGGCCGGGCCCGGGATCCGCAGTGATCCCGGGCCCGGCCCGTTCGTGTGTCCGCTCCGGGGCCGTTCCCGGCCCGGCTCCCACCCGGCGCCGCAGGCCGGGAACGGCCCGGGGCGGGCGGCGCCCCCGCGGGGACGCCGCCCGCCCCGGCGGGGTCAGGCGCGGCGGAGCCGGAAGACCAGGGACAGCCCCTCGTCCGCGAACGGCTCGCCGAAGGAGCCGTCCCCCCTGCCCTCCGCGCAGTCGGTCGCCAGGACCTCGTCCGCGATCAGGGCCTGGTGCTCGGTGAGCGCCCGGGCGGTCTCCTCGTCGTCCGACCGCCACCGCAGGGCGATCCGGTCGGCGACGTCCAGGCCGCTCTTCTTGCGCGCCTCCTGGATGAGCCGGATCGCGTCACGGGCCAGCCCGGCCCGCCGCAGCTCCGGGGTGATCTCCAGGTCCAGGGCGACCGTGGCGCCCGCGTCGGAGGCCACCGACCATCCCTCGCGCGGGGTCTCGGTGATGATGACCTCCTCCGGCGACAGCGCGATCGTCTCGCCGTCCACCTCCACCGACGCCGTGCCGGCGCGCAGCGCCGCCGAGAGCTCCGCCGCGTCCGCCTCGGCGATGGCCTTGGCGACCGGCTGGGTGCGCTTGCCGAACCGGCGGCCCAGCGCGCGGAAGTTGGCCTTGGCCGTGGTGTCCACCAGGGAGCCGCCCACCTCCGACAGGGAGGCGAGCGAGGTGACGTTCAGCTCCTCGGCGATCTGCTCCCGCAGTTCGTCGCTGAGCAGCTCGAAGCCCTGCGCGGCCAGCAGCGCCCTCGACAGCGGCTGCCTGGTCTTGACGCCCGACTCGGCGCGCGTGGCCCGGCCGAGCTCCACCAGGCGCCGCACCAGCAGCATGTCGCGGGAGAGGTCCGGGTCGATGGCGTCCAGGTCGGCGGCCGGCCACGAGGCCATGTGCACCGAGGGCGACGCGTCCGGGGTGACGGGGACGACCAGGTCCTGCCAGACCCGCTCGGTGATGAACGGCGTCAGCGGGGCCATCAGGCGGGTGACCGTCTCCAGCACGTCGTGGAGGGTCCGCAGCGCAGCCGGGTCGCCCTGCCAGAAGCGGCGCCGGGAGCGGCGCACGTACCAGTTGGACAGGTCGTCCACGAAGGTGGAGAGCAGCTTGCCGGCGCGCTGGGTGTCGAACGCCTCCATGGCCTGGGTGCACTGGTCGACCAGGGCGTGGAGCTCGCTGAGGAGCCAGCGGTCCAGCAGCGGGCGGTCCGCCGGGGCCGGGTCGGACTCCGACGGCGCCCAGCCGGAGGTGCGGGCGTACAGCGCCTGGAAGGCGACCGTGTTCCAGTAGGTCAGCAGGACCTTGCGGACGACCTCCTGAATGGTGCCGTGGCCGACGCGCCGCGCGCTCCACGGGGAGCCGCCCGCCGCCATGAACCAGCGCACGGCGTCCGCGCCGTGCTGCTCCATGAGCGGGATCGGCTCCAGGATGTTGCCCAGGTGCTTGGACATCTTCCGGCCGTCCTCGGCGAGGATGTGGCCCAGGCAGACCACGTTCTCGTAGGAGGAGCGGCCGAAGACGAGCGTGCCGACCGCCATCAGCGTGTAGAACCAGCCGCGGGTCTGGTCGATGGCCTCGGAGATGAACTGCGCCGGGTAGCGCTTCTCGAAGACCTCCTTGTTCCGGTACGGGTAGCCCCACTGCGCGAAGGGCATCGACCCCGAGTCGTACCAGGCGTCGATGACCTCCGGGACGCGGGTGGCCCGGTGGGAGCAGCCCTCGGCGGGGCAGTCGAAGACGACCTCGTCGATGTAGGGCCGGTGCGGGTCCAGGCCGGACTGGTCGGTACCGGTCAGCTCGGTCAGCTCGGCCAGCGAGCCGACACAGGTGAGGTGGCCGTCCTCGCACCGCCAGATGGGCAGCGGGGTGCCCCAGTAGCGGTTGCGGGACAGGGCCCAGTCGATGTTGTTGTTCAGCCAGTCGCCGTAGCGGCCGTGCTTGACCGACTCCGGGAACCAGTTCGTCCGCTCGTTCTCCCGCAGCAGCTCGTCCTTGATCGCGGTGGTGCGGATGTACCAGGACGGCTGCGCGTAGTAGAGCAGCGCGGTGTGGCAGCGCCAGCAGTGCGGGTAGCTGTGCTCGTACGGCAGGTGGCGGAAGAGCAGGCCGCGCGCGTCGAGGTCGGCGACCAGCACCTCGTCGGCCTTCTTGAAGAACTGCCCGCCGACCAGCTCCAGGCCCTCCTCGAAGGTGCCGTCGGGCCGGACGGGGTTGACCACCGGCAGCCCGTAGGCCCGGCAGGTCAGCAGGTCGTCCTCGCCGAACGCGGGGGACTGGTGGACCAGGCCGGTGCCGTCCTCGGTGGTGACGTACTCCGCGTTGAGGACGAAGTGGGCGCCCTCGATCTCCACCAGGTCGAAGGGGCGGCGGTAGGACCAGCGCTCCATCTCGCGGCCGGTGAAGGTCTGCCCGGTGGCCATCCACCCCTCGCCCAGGGCCTTGGCCAGCAGCGGCTCGGCGACGACCAGCTTCTCGGTGCCGTCGGTGGCCACCGCGTAGGTGACGTCGGGGTGCGCGGCGACGGCGGTGTTGGACACCAGCGTCCAGGGGGTGGTCGTCCACACCAGCAGCGCCGCCTCGCCGGCCAGCGGGCCGGAGGTCAGCGGGAAGCGGACGTAGACCGAGGGGTCGACCACGGTCTCGTAGCCCTGCGCCAGCTCGTGGTCGGACAGGCCGGTGCCGCAGCGGGGGCACCAGGGCGCCACCCGGTGGTCCTGGACGAGCAGGCCCTTGCCGAAGATCTGCTTCAGGGACCACCAGACGGACTCGATGTACTGCGGGTCCATCGTCCGGTACGCGTCGTCCATGTCGACCCAGTAGCCCATCCGGGTCGTCAGCTCGGCGAAGGCGTCGGTGTGCCGGGTCACCGACTCGCGGCACCGGGCGTTGAACTCCGCGATGCCGTAGGACTCGATGTCCTGCTTGCCGGTGAAGCCCAGCTCCTTCTCCACCGCCAGCTCGACCGGCAGGCCGTGGCAGTCCCAGCCGGCCTTGCGCGCGACGTGGTAGCCGCGCATGGTGCGGAAGCGGGGGAAGACGTCCTTGAAGACGCGGGCCTCGATGTGGTGGGCGCCGGGCATGCCGTTCGCGGTCGGGGGACCCTCGTAGAAGACCCACTCGGGGCGGCCCTCGGACTGCTCCAGGCTGCGGGCGAAGATCTTGTTCTCGCGCCAGAAGTCGAGCACGGCGCGCTCCAGGGCGGGAAGGTCCACCTGGGCGGGCACCGGACGGTACTGGGGCGGGGACTGCTGGCTCACTGCGAGCTTCCTCCAACGGACGTCGTGACTTCCGCCGGAGGGACGAGACCACCGCCCGTCGGCGGGGTTCCCGCGGTACCACCCTCCTTGACGGCGGAAGCGCACCGGATACGCGTCCCACCGCCCACTCATTGGTGCTGCGATGCCGGTTCTACTCACCGCGCGCCCGACTCGGCCGCGCGGCTTTCTTCCGGCGGCTCCGGGGTGATCTTCACGCCGCGCTCGCCCCCGGGCTCACACCGTCCCCGGGTCGCTCGTGGCCGCGTACGGACGCTACTCGTCCCCTTCCACGCCTTTCGCTCTGCCCAGTGTACGGGTGTCCGCCAATGGCGGTGAGCCGGTTTTCGGGCCGCGCCGCGGGGCACAACGCTTCGCAGGGGCACGGGCCCGCCCCCGCGGAAGCGCGGACGGACCGGCGTGCCCCGTTGCCGCGTGATCGGGGCCGACTTATCGTTCCCGTCACGATTCGCGAGCAAGATCACACAATGTGAAGGGATCGCGGCCATGGTGGCGGGGAAGACCGCGGACGGGAGGACGGGAGCCGTGAGGGCGCCCGCCCCGGCCGCGGCCGGCCGGGACGTCGCCGCGGAGACGGCCGCCGCAGGAGCGGCCGGGGAGAAGACAGGAGCCAAGACGGTGGTTGCCAAGAAGACCACGACGGGAGCGCCGGCCGCCGACGAGGCGGCCGCGGTGCTCCCGGCACGTGTGGCCGCGACATCCGCTGCCCCCGACGAGCTGGCCGTACGGCCCGGGGAGAGCCCCTGGACGGCGGAGGAGGTGGAGGAGGCGCGGGCCGAGCTGTCCCGGGAGGCCGAACGGCTGCGCACCGAGATCCACGCCGCCGAGGAGGCCCTCAACGGCCTGATGCGCGACTCGGCCGACGCGGCCGGGGACGACCAGGCGGACACGGGCACCAAGAACATCACCCGGGAACACGAGATGGCCCTCGCGGAGAACGCCCGCGAGATGCTCTACCAGACCGAGCGCGCCCTGGGCCGCCTGGAGGCCGGCACGTACGGGGCCTGCGAGAACTGCGGCCGGGCGATCGGCAAGGCGCGGATGCAGGCCTTCCCCCGGGCCACGCTGTGCGTCGAGTGCAAGCAGCGGCAGGAACGCCGCTGACGGCCCCGCGCGGGTGTGACGTACCCTGCTCACGTGACTGAGGTGGAACGGGCCGACGACAAGCCCGAGAGGGCCGATGCCGAGACCGCGGGCACGGCGGAGGAGGGGACGGCGGTCGCCGCGGGGACCGGACCGGAGGAGGGCGGACGGCCGGGCGCCGGGCGCCGCCGGAGGGTCGTGGAGCTCGCCATCGTGGCGGCCGTGGCGTACGCCCTGGACCTGATCACCAAGATCCTCGTGGTCGAGAGGCTGGAGGGCCACGACCCGATCGAGGTGATCGGGACCTGGCTGAGGTTCCAGGCGGTGCGCAACCCGGGCGCCGCCTTCGGCATCGGCGAGGCCCTCACCATCGTCTTCACCGTCATCGCGGCGGCCGTGATCGTGGTGATCGTGCGGATCGCGCGCAAGCTCTACAGCACACCGTGGGCCGTGGCGCTCGGGCTGCTGCTGGGCGGGGCCCTGGGCAACCTCACCGACCGGGTCTTCCGCTCGCCCGGGGTGTTCCGGGGACACGTCGTGGACTTCATCGCGCCCGCGCACTTCGCCGTCTTCAACCTCGCCGACACGGCGATCGTCTGCGGCGGAGTGCTGATCGTGATCCTGTCCTTCCGCGGTCTGGACCCCGACGGCACCGTCCACCGCGACTGACCGCGGCTGACCGGGACCGGCCGCGCACATCCGCGCGCCCCCGCCCGCCGGGCGGGGGCGCGGCGCGCTTCCGGCATACTCGATCGGGTGAGTCAGCTTCCCGAGATCCGCACCCTGCCCGTACCCGACGGCCTGGAGGGCGAGCGCGTCGACGCCGCCCTGGCCAGGATGTTCGGCTTCTCCCGCACCAAGGCCGCCGAGCTGGCCGGCTCGGGAAAGGTCCGGCTGGACGGGGGCGAGGTCGGAAAGTCGGAGCGCGTGCGCGGCGGGGCCTGGCTGGAGGTGGAGATGCCCGCGCCGCCGGCCCCGGTGAGGGTCGTCGCCGAGCCGGTGGAGGGCATGGAGATCATCCACGACGACGAGGACGTCGTGGTGGTGGACAAGCCGGTCGGCGTGGCGGCCCACCCCAGCCCCGGCTGGAACGGGCCCACCGTGATCGGCGGGCTCGCCGCCGCGGGCTTCCGCATCTCCACCTCGGGCGCCGCGGAGCGCCAGGGCATCGTCCACCGGCTGGACGTGGGCACCTCCGGACTGATGGTGGTCGCCAAGTCCGAGCGGGCCTACACCCTGCTCAAGCAGCAGTTCCGCGAGCGCACGGTCGACAAGCGCTACCACGCGCTCGTCCAGGGCCACCCCGACCCGATGAGCGGCACGATCGACGCCCCCATCGGACGGCACCCCGTCCACGACTACAAGTGGGCGGTCACCGCCGACGGCAAGCCCTCGGTCACCCACTACGACCTCGTCGAGGCGTTCCGGGCCGCCAGCCTCCTCGACATCAAGCTGGAGACCGGCCGCACCCACCAGATCCGCGTCCACATGGCCGCCCACCGGCACCCCTGCGTCGGCGACACCACCTACGGCGCCGACCCGACGATGGCGAAGCGGCTCGGCCTGACGCGGCAGTGGCTGCACGCGGTCCGGCTCGGTTTCGAGCACCCGTCGGACGGCCGCTGGGCGGAGTTCTCCAGCGACTACCCGGACGACCTCCGGACCGCCCTGGACCGGGTCCGCGCCGAGAGCGCGTAGGAGGACCGGGGCGGCCCGGAGGAGGGCCCGGGAGGGGCCGGGTCCGTCAGGGCGCCCTCCGGGCGTCCGGGATGCCCGCCCGCCCCGGCTTCCCCGACCCGTTCGGCCCGCCGCCGTCCTCCCGGCCCGCCCCCGGCAGCTCCAGCCGCTCCCGCACCGGTTCGGGAGCGGGCGCCGGCGCCGCCTGCGCCGTGGTGACGCGGGGGAGGGCGTAGGGGTGCTCCCGGTGGAGCCAGGTGATCAGCTGCTCGCGGATCTCGCAGCGCAGCGTCCAGACGTCGTCGGACGTCCGTGCCGTCACCATCGCGCGGACCACGATCGTGGAGGGCGTGGTGTCGGTCACCACCAGGTTCCAGTCGCGGCCGTCCCAGGCGTCGCTGGCCCGCACGATCTCCTCGGTCTTCGCCCGGATCTCGGAGATCGGGGCCGAGTGGTCCAGGTGGAGGTAGACCGTGCCGGTCATCTGCGCGCCGTTGCGGGACCAGTTCTCGAAGGGCTTCCCGGCGAAGTACGACACCGGCATGGTGATCCGCCGCTCGTCCCAGGTGCGGATGACGATGTACGAGACGGTGATCTCCTCCACCGTCCCCAGCTCGCCCTCGACCACCACCGTGTCGCCGATGCGCACCATGTCGCCGAAGGCGATCTGCAGGCCGGCGAAGAGGTTGCCCAGCGTGGACTGGGCGGCGATGCCCGCGACGATGCCGAGCACACCGGCCGAGGCCAGCATGGACGCGCCCAGCTTCTCCATCGCGGGGAACTGCAGCAGCATCGCGGACGCGGCGATCACCGTGACCACCGCGGTGGCCAGCCGCCGGACCAGGGTCAGCTGGGTGCGCACGCGCCGCACCCGCGCCGCGTCGTGGGCCACCCCCGCGTAGCGGGAGAACGCGGTCTCCACGACGGCGGTGACCACCCGCAGGGCCAGCCACGCGGCGGCTCCGATCAGTATCAGGCTGAGCCACAGGTCGACGGCCCTCTGGTGGTCCCGGGTCAGGTGCGTCTCGTCGGAGAAGGCGTTGAGCAGGGCGACGAAGACGACCGCCTGCAGCGGCCACCTGCCGCTGCGCAGAAGTCCCCACATCGGGGTCTCCGGGTGCCGGGCGTCCATGCGCCGCAGGACGCGGTCCATGGCCCAGCCGACGACGAGGGCCAGTGCGATCGCGCCGCCGAAGACGATCAGCGGCCGCAGCACGTTCTCCATGGTCGTGTGAACTCCTCGGGGGCTCCGGGGGACGAAAAGGGCTCCATCGACCGTACCTGGCACCATGGGGGGAACTCCGCTCCCGGGCCGGGCGCCCGGGGCGGATCATGAGCCTGACCTGCGAAGGAAGTGACATCGTGCCCACCGTTGTGATGTTCCACTCCGCCTACGGGCTGCGTCCCGCCGTGCACGCCGCCGCCGAGCGGCTGCGGGAGGCCGGGCACGAGGTCCACACCCCCGACCTGTACGGCGGGCGGTCCGCGGACACCGTCGAGGACGGCATGGCGATCAAGGACGAGATCGGCCGCGACGAGCTGCTCAGGCGGGCCGTCGCCGCCACCGCGCCCCTGTCCGAGCGGGGAGTGGTGTACGCCGGGTTCTCGCTGGGCGCGGCGATCGCCCAGAACCTCGCGCTCGCCGACGTCCGCGCGCGGGGGCTGCTGCTCCTCCACGGCACCTCGGACATCGCGGAGAACGCCTCCGTGGACGAGCTGCCCGTCCAGCTCCACGTCGCCGACCCCGACCCCTTCGAGCCGCACGACTGGCTGAACGCCTGGTACCTGCGGATGCGCAGGGCGGGCGCGGAGGTCGAGGTCCACCGCTACGCCGGGGCCGGCCACCTCTACACCGACCCCGGCCTGCCCGACCACGACGAGGAGGCGGCCGAGCGGACCTGGCGGACCGCACTGGACTTCCTGGCGGACCTGGGGGACCCCGAGGACCGCTGAGACGGCCCCGCCCCGGGCCCGCACGCCGAAGGGCGCGCGGGCCCGGGGCTCGTCCGGACGCCTCGGCGCGCGGGTCAGCGCACGGGCTCCTCCGCGCGCTCCACGCGCTGCGTGCCCGACCGCGTGCGGTAGGAGCGCACGTGGCGGGAGGCCGCATCCGGGTCCGTCTTGTCCGACAGCGCGTAGTAGTCCATCTGCGCCCGCTCGGCGGTGACGTCCAGGACGCCGTAGCCGTGCGAGTCCATGTCCACCCACCGGGTGTGGCGGTTGGCGGCGCGGACGGCGGCCTCGGCCACGGAGGAGACGGTGTGCGGCGGGACCCGCAGGAAGTCGTCCAGGTTGTCCGAGGTGACAGAGGTGACCACGAACTCCGTGGCGACCGGCCGCTGGAGCGGGTACGCGGCGGCCCGGACGGGCACGTCGTTGGCGAAGGCCATGTGGATGTCGCCGGTGAGGAAGACGGTGTTGCCGATGCCGCGGTCGCGCAGGTGGGTCAGCAGCTCGCGGCGGTCGTCGGTGTAGCCGTCCCACTGGTCGGTGTTGAGGGCCAGGCCCTCGCGGGGGACGCCCAGCAGGTCGGCCAGCGGCCCCAGCAGGTGAGCGGGAACGGACCCGAAGGCCATCGGCGAGATCATCACCGAGGTGCCCACCAGGTGCCACCGCGCGCCGGAGGCCGCCAGGGAGGACTTCAGCCAGTCCAGCTGCGCCCGGCCGGTGATGGTGCGGTCGGGGTCGTCCACGTCGCCGCTGCCGAGGCCGGCCTGCCGGTCGCGGAAGGAGCGCAGGTCCAGCAGGTGGAGGTCGGCCAGGTCGCCGAAGCGCAGCCGCCGGTGGACGGTGCCCTCGGCGGAGGGCCGGACCGGCATCCACTCGAAGTACGCGCGCCGGGCGGCCCCCGTGCGCGCCGCCCAGTCGCCCTCGGTCTCCGGCGTGTGGTTCTCGGCCCCGCCGGACCAGGCGTCGTTGGCCGTCTCGTGGTCGTCCCATATCGCGATCAGCGGGTGGGCGGCGTGGAGGGCCTGGAGGTCCGGGTCGGCCTTGTAGTGGGCGTGGCGCTGCCGGTAGTCGGACAGGGTGACGGTCTCGTGGGCCGGCCGCATCTCCCGGACGATCCCGTCCTTCATCGGGAACCCGCCTCTGCCGTACTCGTAGATGTAGTCGCCGAGGTGGAGGACGGCGTCGAGGTCGGTCCGGGCGGCCAGGTGGCGGTACGCCGTGAAGTAGCCGCTCTCGTAGTGGGCGCAGGAGACCACCCCGAAGCGGACGCGGTCCGCCGTCGTGCCGTCGGCGGGCGCGGTGCGGGTGCGGCCGGTGGGGGAGTGGGCCCCGCCGGCGGTGAAGCGGTAGAAGTAGGCGGTGGCCGGGCGCAGCCCGCGGACGTCGGCCTTGACGGTGTGGTCGGCCGCGGCGGTGGCGGTGACGCTGCCGGAGGCGGCGACGGAGGTGAAGCCGCGGTCCTCGGCGACCTCCCAGCGGACCTCCACGGGGGCGCCCAGGCCGGAGCCGGGCGTCGCCTCGGGGGAGGGGGTGACGCGGGTCCACAGCAGGACGCCGTCGGGCAGCGGGTCGCCGGAGGCGACGCCGTGCGCGAAGACCGGGGCGCCGGCGGCGTCGCCGGCGCCTGCGGCGCGGGCGTGCCGGGGACCGGCCAGCGGCAGCAGCGCGGCGGCCCCGGCCACGGCCGCGACGACGCTGCGGCGCGTGGGGGATGCGGTGCGGGAAGCGATGTCGGTGTCGGTCACGGCCGCAGATGCTACGTGCCGGTAGGGGCGCCGGGAGGCAGGACGGAGGAAGTTCGCCGAAGTGTCGAACGGCGTTTCTCCCCGGGCCCGTCCGGGGCTTCCGGGACCCCGGCCCGGAGGCCCCGGACGGGCCCGGCCCGGTGGCCGCGCCGCCTCGGGCGGCGGGCCCACCGGGCCGGACGGAGTGCTCCGGACGGTCGGAGTCCGGCTCCTCGACTACTGGAGCTTGACGCCGAGCTTGTCGAGTTCGGCGGGCAGCTTGCTGATCTCGACGTCCTTGCCGTCGATGCGGACGGTCGGCGTGCCCTGGATCTTGGCGTCGTTGAAGCTCTCGACCATCTCCAGGGCCCACTTGTCGTAGGTGCCCTTCTCGACGGCCTGCTCGAACTTCTTGTTGCCCTTCAGCGCCTCGACGTTCTCCGCGACCTCCAGCAGGTAGTCGTTGTCGGCGAACTTGTCCTCGGGCTCGGCCGGGTGGTGCTCGGCGGAGTACAGCAGGGAGTGGTACTCGGTGAAGGCCTCGGTGCTCACGTTCAGCGCGGCGCCCAGCGCGCTGATGGCGTTCTTGGAGCCGTTGCCGCCCACGTTGCCGTCGATGATGGCGCCCAGGTGGACCTGGAGCTTGTACTTGCCGTCCTTGGCGCCCTGCTTGAGGGGCTCGCCGAGCTGCTGCTCGAAGTTGGCGCAGGCCGGGCAGCGCATGTCCTCGTAGACGTCGATGGTCGTCTTGGCGTCCTCGCCCCCGAGGACGACGACGGTGCCGTTCTCGCCCTGGGCGTTGACCGGCTTCACCAGCTTCCTGTCCGCCACCGTGGCCCAGGACTTCTCGGTGCCGCCGTCGCCGCCGCGCTCCAGGTTGGCGACGGCGAAGCCGATGCCGCCGACGACGGCGAGGAGGCCGACGACCGCGGCGGCGACGATCAGCTGGCGGCGCACCTTGTCCTTCCTGGCCTGCTTCTCGCGCTCGATCCGCAGCCGCTCGCGGGCGGCGCGCTTGGCTTCCTGGCTGTTGCGCTTGCTCATGGGGTGTGTTCTCCGTGTGTTCGCGTACGTGCGGGGACGGTGGTGCTCAGGCGGCGAGGGCCGCGGGGCACGGGGGTCCGCGTCGTACGACGGAGTGGGTCAGCAGCGGAAGCGCGCGGGGGGCGAGGGCCCGCGGGGCGGGGCGGACCCCCCGGCGGGACGGACCGGCGGCCACCCGGTGGCCGGCGACCGCCGGCAGCGGCCGGAGGACGGCCGCGGCGGCGCCGCGCAGCATCCGGGCGAGCGCCGCGTCGCCCCGGTGCAGCCAGGCGGCGGCGGTCAGCCCCACGGCCACGTGCGCGGCCAGCAGGAGCCAGGGCGCGGCGGGGTGGGTGGTGTGGGCGAGCGGGGGCGCGCCGGAGGCGGCCACCCGCGCCAGGGGCGTCCCGAAGTCGCCGCCCGCGCACAGCAGGTCCAGGCCCAGCGCGCGCAGCGGCCCGGCCACGGGGCCCCCGGCCTGCCCGTAGCAGGCGTCCTGCCCGGTGGTGAAGACGGTGTCCGCGGCCAGTTCGAGCGGCACCAGCAGCCCCGCGACCGACCGGTAGCCCCGTTCGCGCCCGGCGAGGGCGAAGGCGGCGGCGAACACCACCGCGGTGACCGCGATCAGCGGCGGGTACGGCAGGGGGTTTCCGGTGAGCAGCACGTGGGCACCCGCGGACAGGGTGACGCACAGCGCGGTGAAGACCGCGGCGCGCACCGCCCGTACTCCCATGCCCGCAATCGGGACTCCCGTCGTGCCCATCGCGGTCGAGTGTGCCACGGGCCGGGCTAAGACGTGCCTAAAGGGCACCCCGGAAAACGTTCCGGCCGCCGCGGAGGCCGAGGCGCAGGGAATCGTGCGCGGGTGCGCGGGGCACTCGCGGGGCGTGCGTCCGGAGGGGTCCCCTCCGGCGGTCCGCGGCCGCTCCCCGCCCTCCCCGGGTCGTAGACTTCGGAGCCGTTCAGGAACTGCCGCAAGACGCTCGCTGGAGGTCCCCCGCCGTGGCCAATCCGCCGTTCACACACCTGCACGTACACACTCAGTACTCACTGCTGGACGGTGCGGCGCGGCTCGGTGACATGTTCGAGGCCTGCCAGAAGATGGGCATGACGCACATCGCCATGACCGACCACGGCAACCTCCACGGGGCCTACGACTTCTTCCAGCACGCCACCAAGGCGGGCATCACGCCGATCATCGGCATCGAGGCGTACGTCGCCCCGCAGTCGCGCCGGTACAAGCGCCGCGTCCAGTGGGGCCAGCCGCACCAGAAGCGCGACGACGTCTCCGGCTCCGGCGGCTACACCCACAAGACGATCTGGGCGGCGGACAAGACCGGCCTGCACAACCTCTTCCGGCTCTCCTCGGACGCGTACATGGAGGGCTTCTTCGTCAAGTGGCCGCGCACCGACAAGGAGATGATCGCCGAGTTCTCCGAGGGGCTGATCGCCTCCACCGGCTGCCCCTCGGGCGAGGTGCAGACCCGGCTGAGGCTCGGCCAGTTCGACGAGGCGCTCAAGGCCGCCGCCGACTACCGGGACATCTTCGGCAAGGGCCGGTACTTCCTGGAGCTGATGGACCACGGCATCGACATCGAGCGCCGGGTCCGCGACGGGCTGCTGGAGATCGGGAAGAAGCTGGGCATCCCGCCCCTGGTCACCAACGACAGCCACTACACCTACGAGAGCGAGGCCGAGGCCCACGACGCGCTGCTGTGCGTCCAGACCGGCAAGAACCTCTCCGACCCCGACCGCTTCCGGTTCGACGGCGCGGGCTACTACCTGAAGTCCGCGGAGGAGATGTACGCCATCGACTCCTCCGACGCCTGGCAGGAGGGCTGCCGCAACACCCTCCTGGTCGCCGAGCAGGTCGACACCACCGGCTGGTTCGAGAAGCGGGACCTCATGCCCCGCTTCCCCGTCCCCGAGGGGCACACCGAGGAGTCCTGGTTCCGCGAGGAGGTCCGGCGCGGCATGGAGCGCCGGTACCCGGACGGCATCCCCGAGGACCGGCAGAAGCAGGCCGACTACGAGATGGACGTCATCGTCCAGATGGGGTTCCCCGGCTACTTCCTCGTCGTCGCCGACTTCATCATGTGGGCCAAGAACAACGGCATCGCCGTCGGCCCCGGCCGCGGCTCCGCGGCGGGCTCGATCGTGGCCTACGCCATGGGCATCACCGACCTCGACCCCATCGACCACGGCCTGATCTTCGAGCGGTTCCTCAACCCCGAGCGCGTCTCCATGCCCGACGTCGACATCGACTTCGACGAGCGCAGGCGCGGCGAGGTCATCCGCTACGTGACCGAGAAGTACGGCGCCGACAAGGTCGCCCAGATCGGCACCTACGGCACCATCAAGGCCAAGGCGGCGATCAAGGACTCCGCCCGCGTGCTGGGCTACCCGTACGCCATGGGCGACCGCATCACCAAGGCCATGCCCGCCGACGTCCTGGGCAAGGGCATCCCGCTGTCGGGCATCACCGACCCCAGCCACCCCCGCTACAGCGAGGCGGCCGAGGTGCGGTCGATGTACGAGAACGAGCCGGACGTGAAGAAGGTCATCGACACCGCCCGCGGCATCGAGGGCCTGGTGCGGCAGATGGGCGTGCACGCCGCGGGCGTGATCATGTCCAGCGAGCCGCTGGTGGACCACGTGCCCGTCTTCAGCCCCAAGAACGACGGCGCGGTGGTCACCCAGTGGGACTACCCCACCTGTGAGTCGCTCGGCCTGCTGAAGATGGACTTCCTGGGCCTGCGCAACCTCACGATCATGGACGACGCCGTCAAGCTGGTGAAGGCCAACAAGGGCGTCGACATCAAACTGCTCGACCTGCCGCTGGACGACCCCAAGACCTTCGAGCTGCTCCAGCGCGGCGAGACCCTGGGCGTCTTCCAGTTCGACGGCGGGCCCATGCGCTCCCTGCTGCGGATGATGAAGCCCGACAACTTCGAGGACATCTCCGCGGTCTCGGCCCTGTACCGGCCCGGCCCGATGGGCATGAACTCCCACATCAACTACGCGCTGCGCAAGAACGGGCAGCAGGAGATCACCCCCATCCACCCGGAGCTGGAGGAGCCCCTCAAGGACATCCTCGACGTCACCTACGGCCTGATCGTCTACCAGGAGCAGGTGCAGAAGGCCGCCCAGGTGCTCGCCGGGTACAGCCTCGGCCAGGCCGACCTGCTGCGCCGCGCGATGGGCAAGAAGAAGCCCGAGGTCCTGGAGAAGGAGTTCGTCAACTTCCAGAAGGGCGCCCGGGAGAAGGGCTACTCCGACGAGGCCATCCAGGCCGTGTGGGACGTGCTGGTGCCCTTCGCCGGATACGCCTTCAACAAGGCGCACTCCTCCGCCTACGGCCTGGTGTCGTACTGGACGGCCTACCTCAAGGCCAACTACCCGGCCGAGTACATGGCCGCGCTGCTGACCTCCGTCCGCGACGACAAGGACAAGTCGGCGGTCTACCTCAACGAGTGCCGCCGCATGGGCATCAGGGTGCTGCCGCCGGACGTCAACGAGTCCGAGGCGAACTTCACCCCGCGCGGGGACGACACGATCGTCTTCGGCCTGACGGCCGTGCGCAACGTCGGCCAGAACGTGGTGGACTCGATCGTCGCCTGCCGCAAGGCCAAGGGGAAGTACAGCTCCTTCCCGGACTTCCTCGACAAGGTCGACGCGGTGGTGTGCAACAAGCGCACGATCGAGTCGCTGATCAAGGCCGGCGCCTTCGACAACCTGGGCCACACCCGCAAGGGGCTGACGGCGCACTTCGAGTCGATGATCGACAACGTGGTCCAGGTCAAGCGCAAGGAGGCCGAGGGGCAGTTCGACCTCTTCGGCGGGCTGGGCGAGGACGACGCCGACAGCGGCCCCGGCTTCGGGATGGACGTGCAGTTCCCCACCGACGAGTGGGACAAGAGCTACCTGCTGGCCCAGGAGCGGGAGATGCTCGGCCTCTACGTCTCCGACCACCCCCTGTTCGGCCTGGAGCACGTACTGGCCGACAAGACCGACGCGGCGATCTCCCAGCTCAACGCGGGCGACTACACCGACGGGGCGATCGTGACCATCGGCGGCATCATCTCCGGCCTCCAGCGGAAGATGACCAAGCAGGGCAACGCCTGGGCGATCGCCACCGTGGAGGACCTGGCGGGCTCGATCGACTGCATGTTCTTCCCCGCCACCTACCAGCTCGTCTCCACCCAGCTGGTGGAGGACGCGGTGGTCTTCGTCAAGGGACGGCTGGACAAGCGCGAGGACATCCCGCGGCTGGTGGCCATGGAGCTGATGGTCCCCGACCTGTCGGACGCGGCCTCCGACGCGCCCGTCACCATCACCATCCCCACGGTCAAGGTCACGCCGCCGCTGGTGGAGAAGCTGGGCGAGGTGCTCACCCAGCACCGCGGCTCCACCGAGGTGCGGGTCAGGCTCCAGGGCGCCCGCAAGACGACCGTGCTCCGGCTCGACCGGCACCGCGTCACCGCCGACCCGGCGCTCTTCGGCGACCTGAAGGCCCTCCTCGGCCCCTCCTGCCTGGCGGGCTGACACGCACCGCACCCGCCCGGCACGGGTTCGGGCGGGTGCGGCGTCTGCCGCCCGGCGGGACGCGTCCGGCACAGAGAAGGACGCCCCGCCGGGCCGTGGACCGCGCCTCAGTTGTGGCCGAAGCGCCTGCGGTTCTTGCGCCCCGCGTCCCCGGAGCCGCCCTGCGGCGACCGGGCCTGTGCCATCTCCTCGGCGGGGGTGTTCGACTGCTCCTGCGTCCGGTCGGCGGCGCCGCGCCCGTGCTGCGGTTCGCGGTCGCCCTTCTTGCGCTTGCCCATGATCTCCTCCTGTGGCGGATCTCGGAACGATGGGCCGTGGCTCAGAGCCTCGCACGCATCCGCACCGTGCGCATGTCGGACAACTACCCTCAGTAACCGGCCTTCTTGGGCGGATGATCCGTCCCGTACCGTGGACACGGGCCCCCCGCCACGCCGAGGATCGAGTCCGGGCCGAACAAGCGCGCACGGTCGGGCAGACTCGAAACGGACCCGAAAGAAACGCACCGCGCGGCCGGACGGACACCGCCGGCCGCCGCCGATCGTGCCGGTCGTACCGAGAGTGGGTGGAGCGTGGACCGCTGCGTCGTCCTGGTGGACGCCGGATACCTTCTGGGCGCCGCCGCGAGCCTCCTGGCCGGGGAACCCGCGCGCTCCCGGATCACCGTGGACCACTCCGTCCTCATCCAGGGGCTGCGCGAACGCGCCGAGGAGGACACCGGCTGCCGGCTGCTGCGCATCTACTGGTTCGACGGCGCCCCGGACCGGGTCCCCCAGCCCGAGCACCGCCGCCTGCGGGTGATGCCGCGCGTGACCGTGCGGCTCGGCGCCCTCACGCGCAGCGAGGGACGGTGGGCGCAGAAGGGCGTGGACGCCGCCATGCACGCCGAACTCACCGAGCTGGCGCGCAACCGCGCCTGCTCCGACATCGTGCTGGTCACCGGCGACGGGGACCTGCTGCCCGGGCTGATGTCCGCCAAGGAGCACGGCGTCGCCGTCCACCTGTGGGCCGTCCAGGCCGCCGACGGCGACTACAACCAGTCCGAGGACCTGGTCGCCGAGGCCGACGAGCGGCGCGTCCTGGACCGCGCGTGGATCACCCGGGCCGTCCGGGCCAGGGACCTCGCCGGGGTCTGCCCGCCCCGGCCCGACACCCGTCCCGAGATCGCCGCCATCCTCTCCGCCCCCCTGCCGGAGGCGCCCCCCTCCTCCGGAGGGGAGACCCCCGTCGCGGCCGGCGCCGGCACGGGCACGCCGCCCGGCGGACGGGTGGAGACCGCTGGCGCCCCGGCCGCCGCCCCCGGCCGGAACGGCGCCTCGCCCGCCGCGGACGAACGCCACGCCGACAGCGGCCCCGGCAGGAGCGTGCCCACCCCCAAGGACCTGGCCGGGCTCGGCCGTCCCGCCGCGCACGCCCCCTCCCCGGCCGGGGCGACCCTGCGCTGGTCCTCCGACCGGGGCTGGGTCGACCGCACCCCCGGCGAGTCCCCCGAGGCCGCCGCCCTCCCGATGCTCGCCCAGCTCACCACCGCCGAGCAGCGCTGGGCCGACCGCGAAGAGGACATCACCACGGTCAGCGGCGACCCCTACGAGGTCGGCCAGGTCTTCGCCCGCCGCTGGATCGACCGCCTCGCCACCCCCGCCCACCTGAGGACCCTCTCCGCGGAGTACCCCCGCATCCCCCACCGCATCGACGGCGAACTGCTGCGCTACGCCGCGCGTTTCGGCCTGCTGGCCCACAAGGACGACCAGATCGACGAGCGGGACCGCTACGCGATCCGCGCGGGCTTCTGGCGGGAGGTCGACGCCCGCACGGCCGGCGAACACGTACCCGCCGGAGAGTGAGGCGAACGCGGGCGCGTACCCTCGTAGCTCGTGAGGACGGGCACTCGGCAGGCGGTGGACGGAGTGGAAGCACCGGCGCGGGCCGCCGTACGCGTCCACGACCTGGTCAAGACCTACCCGGCCCGGCGCGGCCGGCGCGGCGTCCCCGGCACCCCCGCCGTACGGGCCAGCGACGGCGTCACCCTGGAGGTGCGGCACGGGGAGGTCTTCGGCCTGCTCGGCCCGAACGGCGCGGGGAAGTCCACCCTGGTCCGGCAGCTCACCGGGCTGCTGCGGCCGGACTCGGGCCGCGTCGAGGTCCTCGGCCACGACCTGGTCCGCCACCCGCGGCGGGCGGCCCGGCTGCTCGCCTACCTCGGGCAGGAGTCCACCGCGCTGGACGAGCTGACCGTGGCGCTGGCCGCGGAGACCACCGGGCGGCTGCGCGGCCTGGACGCCGCCGGGGCGCGGCGCGAGCGCGACGCCGTCCTGGAGGAGCTGGGCCTGGCGGACCTCGCCGACCGCCCGCTGAAGCGGCTCTCCGGCGGCCAGCGGCGACTGGCCTGCGTGGCGGCGGCCCTGGTGGGGGAGCGCCCCCTGCTGGTGCTGGACGAGCCGACGACCGGCATGGACCCCGTCGCGCGGCGCGCGGTGTGGGCCGCGATCGACCGGCGGCGGGCCGAGCGCGGCGTCACGGTGATCCTGGTGACCCACAACGTCATCGAGGCCGAACTGGTCCTGGACCGGGTGGCGGTCATGGACCGTGGCCGGGCGGTCGCCTGCGACACCCCCGCCGGGCTGAAGGCCATGGTCGGCGAGGACGTACGGCTGGACCTGGTGTGGCGCGACCGGCCGCCGCTGGAGGTGCCCGAGATCGCCGCCCTCCACCGGACCGCCACGGCCGCCGGCCGCCGCTGGACGCTGCGGATGCCGCCGGCGGAGGCGCGCGCGGCGGTCGCCGCCGTCACCGGCGGCCCGGCGTTCGCCGCGCTGGACGACTTCACGCTGGCCACCCCGAGCCTGGAGGACGTGTACCTGGCGCTGGGAGGACACACGGAAGGACTGGTGAAGGCGTGAGCACGGCCGCGTCGGCGACCCCGGAGGAGACCGCGGCGGAGACCGAGTCGGCGACCCCGGAGGAGACCGCGGCGGAGACCGAGTCGGCGACCCCGGAGGAGACCGCGGCGGAGGACGGGGGTGCCCGGGAACCCGTACCGGCCCCCGCGCCGCGGCACGGCCGGCCGGAGGCGGCCCCGCTCGCGCCCGGCGCGGGCCTGTGGCCCGCCACGGCGGCCGTCTACCGGGCGCAGCTCTCCCGGGCGCGGGTGGCGCGCATCCCCCTGCTGTTCGTGGCGACCTTCCAGTCCCTGGGCATCATGATCCTGATGCGCGGGGTCGTGGACGGCGGCCCCGGCGACGAGGCGCGGGCCGTGGTGGCCGGATCGAGCGTGCTGGTGGTCGCCTTCGTCGCGCTGAACCTCCTCGCCCAGTACTTCGGCCAGCTGAGGGCCTCCGGCGGACTCGACCACTACGCCACCCTGCCGGTGCCGCCCGCCGCGGTGGTGCTGGGGGCGGCGGGCGCCTACGCCTCTTTCACGGTGCCCGGCGTGGCGGTCACCGCCGTGACCGGCGCCGCGCTCTACCGGCTCCCGCTGGACGGGCTGTGGGTGCTGCCGGCGGTGGTGCCGCTGGCCGGCGCGGCCCTCGCCGGGCTCGGCGCGGCCCTGGGACTGCTCGCGCCGCGGCAGGAACTCGCCACGCTCTGCGGCCAGCTGGGCATGTCCGCCGCCCTGCTGCTGGGCGTGCTCCCGGCCGGCGGGATGCCGGAACCGGTGCGCTGGGTGCGGGACCTGCTGCCCTCGACGTACGGCGTGGAGGCGCTGGCGGCCGCCTTCGAACCCGACCCCCGCTGGGCCTCGGTCGCCGCCGACCTGGGGGTGTGCGCGGCGGTCGGGGCCGTCGCGCTGACCGCCGCCACCTGGGCGTACCGCCGCGCCGCCGTCCGCTGACGGCCCCTCCGGCGCCGAGACGGGTCCTGCCCGGCGGCCCGGTGGCCGGACCTGGCACGATGGCAGGGTGACCGCACCGACACCTCCCTCCCCGCACGACGGACCGTCCCGGTCGGCCCACTCCTACGACCCGTGGGGACCGCCGCCCGACGACGGAACCGGGACGTCCGGGGCGTCCGCGCCGGAGGAGGACGGCGGGGCCCGAGTGCGCCGGGAGGTGCGCGAGGCCGCGCTGACGGCGGTCGCCGTGGCGGTCGCCGGAGTGGCGCTCGGACTGCTGTGGCTGTGGCTGGCCCCGCGGGTGCCGCTGATCTCCGACGGCACGGCCGTCTACCTCAACGACGCCGAGGGCGAGGAGTCCGCCGGAGTCGACGGCACGTTCGCACTGCTGGCACTGGGCATCGGCGTGCTGACGGGCGCGGCCGTCTTCCTCGCACGCCGCCGGGGCGGCATCGGCGTGGTGGTCGGACTGGCGGCCGGCGCGCTGCTGGGCTCGGTGCTGGCCTGGCGGCTGGGTGTCTGGCTCGGCCCGGAGCAGGACGTGGCCGCCCACGCCAGGGCGGTGGGCGAGGGGAAGGTCTTCGACGCCCCGCTGGAGCTGAAGGCGAAGGGGGCCCTGCTGGCCTGGCCGTTCGCCGCGCTGGCGGCGCACCTGGGACTCACGGCGCTGTTCGGCCCCCGCGACCCTGAACCCGCCCCCGCCCTCCACCCAGGATGGGGACCGCCCCCGCCCGCGGCGGAGGACGGGGACGGCCGGAAGGACGCCTGACACCGGGACGCGCCCGCGCACCCGTACGGCACCGCCCGGGCCCGGGGACGGGCTCGGGACCGGACTCAGGGACGGGCGATCGGCGCCGTGACGGCGCCGGTGAGCTTCACCAGGTCCGCGGGCGCCAGTTCGATCTCCAGCCCGCGGCGCCCGGCCGAGACGCAGACCGTGCCGTGCCGCCCGGCGGAGGAGTCCACGACGGTCGGCAGCGCCTTGCGCTGGCCCAGCGGGGAGATCCCGCCGCGCACATAGCCCGTGGCGCGCTCGGCCGCGGCCGGATCCGCCATCGCGGCCCGCTTGCCGCCGACCGCCGCCGCCAGCGCCTTGAGGTCCAGCGAGCCGGAGACGGGGACGACCGCCACGGTCAGCGCGCCGTCGACGTCCGCGACGAGCGTCTTGAACACCCGCTCGGGAGCCACCCCGAGCGCCTCGGCGGCCTCCTCGCCGTAGGAGGCCGCCGCCGGGTCGTGCTCGTAGGAGTGGAGCGTGAACTCCACGCCCGCCCTGGTGGCGGCCACCGTCGCCGGGGTGCCGCCGGATGCCGGTCTCTGCTTCTTCCTGGCCACGCCCTGCACGCCTCGCATCGCTGTGGGGACCGCTCCCGGCCGGACTCGCGTCCGCCGGGGCGGCGTCAGTTCGGACTGGTCGGCAGGCGGGTGAGGTCCGCCGCCGGAACCGACGGGAGCCTACCGATCAGCGTCGTCTCGCGCCGCAGGATTCTCAGCTCGTCCGCCAGCCGGGTGGCGGTGTCCGGGGCCTGGAGGAGCCGCTGCTTGGTCGGGGTGTCCAGGACGGTCGCGGCGGCGACCAGGTACGACACCACGGAGGGCTCGTCCGGCAGTTCCTGGCCCCCGGCCAGGGTCCGCTCCCGCGCGCCGGCGAGCTGCTTCTGGTAGGCGCGGAACGCCCGCAGCACCCCGGAGGCGAGCGCGCCCGCCCCCTCGCCGTCGTCCTCCGGCAGCTCCTCCACCTCGCCGACCAGGTACGGGCCCGAGGCGTCGACCGACAGCAGCCGGAAGCGGATGGTGCCGGTGGCGAGCACCTCGTAGCCGCCGTCGCCGCCGTCCTCGCCGGGGCGCTCGCGGATGGTCGCGACGTCGGCGGCGCAGCCCACCGTGTGGAAGGCCCGTATCGGGTCGGGGCCGAACCCCGCCGCCGGACCGGCCTGGGAGAGCGCCGTCCGGTCCGGCATCCCGATCGCGGTGGGCGCCACCTCGCGGCCGTCCCGGATGGCGACCACCCCGAAGCGGCGCGGCGCGTCCTCCGGGACCTCCAGCAGGTCGCGCACCAGCGCGCGGTAGCGCTGCTCGAAGACGTTCAGCGGCAGCACCAGTCCCGGGAACAGCACGGTGTTGAGGGGGAAGAGCGGCAGTCGGGTGGTGGTCACAGTCCGCAGCCTAAGCCCTCGCCGCGGCGCGCACCGCGCCGCCGCCCGCCCGTCCCGGCCGCTCCACGCCCGCGCCGCCGGGGCCCCTCGCGCCCCGCCGCGTCCCGCCGCGCCCGCCGTCACTGCCGCCGCAGGAGCCGCGTGGCCCCGGCGGCGACCGTGGTGGCCAGCACCCAGCCGAGGAGGATCATCGCCGCGGCGGCCCACTGGTAGGCCCCCTCCGGCTTCCAGTGGGCGGCGTGGCCCAGGTCCATCACCGGCAGCAGCAGGTCCAGGACGTACAGCGGGGCGTTCCACGGCGGGGACTCCCCGGGCTTGAGGGGCTCCGGAGGGGTCCGGGCGAAGTACAGCGTCCCCGAGGCCCACAGGACCGCCATCCACAGGGCGGCCTGTCCCGGCCGGTAGCCGTAGGCGACCGTCCAGTCCTGCAGGTAGCCCCACAGCTTCGCGGCCGGCGGGAGCGTCTCGCGGCGGCGGCGCTGCTTGGCCAGCAGGACGGCGCGGGCGTCCGCGTCCTCCCCGCTGTTGCGCATCACCGCCGCCAGCTGCTCGTACGGCTCCGGCGCGTACTCCGGGGTGGCCGTCGCCAGCCACTCCAGGCGCTGGGCGAGGGTGAACGGCCCGCGGGGTATCAGGTTCTGGTAGGTGAACCCGGCCATCCACAGGCCCTCGCCCACCGGCCAGCTCTCCACCCTGTCCACCAGGTTGTCCACCGTCGCCCCCGCCAGCACCACCCGGCCCCTGGCGGGCCGCTCCGGGGTGAAGCACAGCTCCGCGGTCTGGATCCGGCGCAGCGACAGCTCCTGGTCGCGCTCCAGGTTGAAACGGGCGTCGTCCAGCACCAGGGAGTCCCCGAACTTCCCGTCGTCCAGCTTCATCCCGCCCGTGCACTCGAAGCGCTTGACGCGCCGCGCCATGTGGCTGTCGTCCCCCGGGGGCGGCCAGGCGGTGCCGTCCGGCGGGGTGGCGCCGTGGACGACCGGCAGGTGGTGCGGGCCGGAGGTGGCGAAGTGCGCGAAGTGCTCCACGGTCATCTGCGGGGCGTACAGCGCGTACTGCCCGTCGCGGTTGCGCAGGACGCTGCCGTACATGAACAGCGAGCCGCCGATCTCCGCGCCGCGCAGGCTCACCTCCCCGGAGGCCAGCATCAGACTGGCCTGGAGGTCCTGGGCGACCTGGATCCCGTCGGCGGAGAACGACCGCGTGCGGCTGCCGCTGCCGACCGTGATCTCGTTCAGCAGCAGGTCCGTGCCGATGGAGGCGTCGGTGAGCCGGACACCGCCGGGGATGGTGCAGCGCGGCAGGTGGAGGTCCCCCTCGGTGCTCATCCGGGCGGCCTCCAGCCGGGGTATGTGGCAGTCGACCAGCCGGGCCGTCACCAGGCGGCACTCGTGCAGCAGCACCTCCTCCTCGAAGCGGCACTGCTTGAACTCGACGTACGGCTCGACCGTCCCCCCGGACAGGTCCAGCCTCCCGGTGACGTACGCGCCGGTCAGCTGGAGGGAGGCGACACGCCCGAGCAGGGGAGGCGGCCCGTGCAGCAGCAGCAGGGCGACGACCCTGGCCCGCACCGTCCGCTGGGGCCCCCACTCGTGGTCGCCGTTCGGGTCGTCCAGCTCCGGCTCGCCCGAGCGCAGATCGTGTTCGCTGCCGTTGCGGAAGGCCTGCCACATGCCCCACTCCGCGGTGGTCAGCCGCAGTCCGGGAGGCGGATCCCCGCCGGTGAGAGACTCGCTCACGACGCACTTCCCCCAAGTCGCAGACGGCACCGGGTGACGCTCCGGACACTACCGGTCGCCACCGACAACAGGATTCCCCCCGGGTGCGCCCGCGTATCACGCACTGATACGGCGGACCGGCCACCCGATCACGTCTGAGACACTGGGACACGTGCTTCGATCCGTATCCATGACCCGAGTCGACCTGCGCGGCCGCGACCTCGCCGCGGACGGGGTCGACCGGGACCTGCTGCCCCGAGCCGAACTCGACGTCGAGGCCGCCCTGGAGAAGGTGCGGCCGATCTGCGACGCCGTGCACCATCGCGGCACGGCGGCGGTGATCGAGTACAACGAGCGCTTCGACGGCGTGCGGCTGGAGCGCCTCCGGGTCCCCGCCGAGGCCCTGGAGAAGGCCCTGGAGGAACTCGACCCGGCGGTGCGCGAGGCCCTGGAGGAGTCCGTCCGCCGCGCCCGGACCGTCCACCGCGACCAGCGGCGCACCGACTCCACCGTCCGCGTCGTCCCCGGCGGCACCGTCACCGAGCGGTGGGTGCCGGTCGAGCGCGTGGGCCTGTACGTGCCCGGCGGCCGGGCCGTCTACCCGTCGTCCGTGGTGATGAACGTGGTGCCCGCGCAGGAGGCCGGGGTCGGCTCGCTGGCCGTCGCCTCGCCCCCGCAGAAGGAGTTCGGCGGGCTGCCGCACCCCACGATCCTGGCCGCCTGCGCCCTGCTGGGCGTCGACGAGGTGTACGCCGCCGGCGGCGCCCAGGCCGTCGCCATGTTCGCCTACGGCACCGAGGAGTGCCGCCCCGTCCAGCTCGTCACCGGACCGGGCAACATCTGGGTCGCCGCCGCCAAGCGCCTGCTCAAGGGCCGCATCGGCATCGACTCCGAGGCCGGCCCCACCGAGATCGCGATCCTCGCCGACGACACCGCCGACGCCCGCCACGTCGCCGCCGACCTGATCAGCCAGGCCGAGCACGACCCGCTGGCCGCGGCCGTCCTGGTCACGCCCTCCGAGGCGCTGGCCGACGCGGTCGACGCCGAACTCGCCTCCCAGGTGGCCGCCACCAAGCACGCCGAGCGCATCACCGAGGCCCTGACCGGACGGCAGTCCGCCACCGTCCTGGTCGACGACCTGGACCAGGGCCTGGCGGTGGTGGACGCCTACGCCGCCGAACACCTGGAGATCCAGACCGAGGACGCGGCCTCCGTCGCCGCCCGGGTCCGCAACGCCGGCGCGGTCTTCGTCGGCCCCTGGTCCCCGGTCTCGCTCGGCGACTACTGCGCCGGCTCCAACCACGTGCTGCCCACCGGCGGCTGCGCCTGCCACTCCTCCGGCCTGTCCGTGCAGTCGTTCCTGCGCGGCATCCACGTCGTGGACTACACCCGCGACGCGCTGGCCGACGTGGCCCGTCACGTGGTCACCCTGGCGGAGGCCGAGGATCTGCCCGCGCACGGGGCGGCCCTCAAGGCGAGGTTCGACTGGAAGGTGCCCGAGGGAAAGTGACCGGCATCGACGACCTGCCCATCCGGGACGAGCTGCGCGGCCAGTCCCCCTACGGGGCGCCGCAGCTCGACGTCCCCGTCCGCCTGAACACCAACGAGAACCCCCACCCGCTGCCCGAGCCGCTGGTGGCCCGCATCGCCGAACGCGTCGCCGAGGCCGCCCGCGAACTCAACCGCTACCCCGACCGCGACGCCGTCGAGCTCCGCACCGGGCTGGCCCGCTACCTGACCCGCACCACCGGGTACGAGGTCGGCACGGAGAACGTGTGGGCCGCCAACGGCTCCAACGAGGTGCTCCAGCAGCTCCTCCAGGCGTTCGGCGGACCGGGCCGCACCGCGATCGGCTTCGAGCCCTCGTACTCGATGCACGCCCTGATCGCCCGCGGCACCGGCACCGGCTGGATCTCCGGACCGCGCCACGACGACTTCCGCCTCGACGTGGACGCGGCGCGGGCGGTCATCGCCGAGCGGCGCCCGCACGTGGTCTTCGTCTGCTCGCCCAACAACCCCACCGGCACGGCCGTCGACGCCGACACCGTGCTGGCCCTGTACGAGGCGGCGCAGGCGGCGAGGCCCTCGCTGGTGATCGTCGACGAGGCGTACGGCGAGTTCAGCCACCGCCCCTCGCTGCTGCCCCTGATCGACGGCCGCCCGCACCTGGTGGTCTCGCGGACCATGTCCAAGGCGTTCGGCGCCGCCGGGCTGCGGCTGGGCTACCTCGCCGCCCACCCGGCCGTCGTCGACGCCGTGCAGCTGGTCCGCCTGCCGTACCACCTGTCCGCCGTCACCCAGGCCACCGCGCTCGCCGCGCTGGAACACACCGACACGCTGCTCGGTTATGTCGAGCAGCTCAAGACCGAGCGGGACCGCCTGGTGGCCGAGCTGCGCGCCATGGGCTGCGAGGTCACCGAATCCGACGCCAATTTCGTGCAGTTCGGACGCTTCGACGGTCCCGGCGGGGCCCGTGCCGTATGGCAGGCCCTGCTGGACCGGGGCGTCCTGGTCAGGGACAACGGAGTGCCGGGCCGGCTGCGGGTCACCGCGGGCACCCCGGCGGAGAACGACGCGTTCCTCGACGCGATGCGCGCAGTACTGAAGGAGAACGACCGATGAGCCGCGTGGGCCGCGTGGAGCGCACCACCAAGGAGACGTCCGTCCTCGTCGAGATCGACCTCGACGGCACCGGGAAGGTCGACGTGTCGACCGGGGTCGGTTTCTACGACCACATGCTCGACCAGCTCGGCCGCCACGGCCTGTTCGACCTCACGGTCAAGACCGAGGGCGACCTCCACATCGACAGCCACCACACCATCGAGGACAGCGCGCTGGCCCTGGGCGCCGCCTTCCGGCAGGCCCTCGGCGACAAGCGCGGCATCGTCCGCTTCGCCAACGCCTCGGTACCGCTGGACGAGTCCCTCGCCCAGGTGACCGTGGACCTGTCGGGACGCCCCTACCTGGTGCACACCGAGCCGGAGAACATGGCGCCGATGATCGGCTCCTACGACACCACGATGACCCGGCACATCCTGGAGTCGTTCGTCGCCCAGGCGCAGATCGCGCTGCACGTCCACGTCCCCTACGGGCGCAACGCGCACCACATCGTGGAGTGCCAGTTCAAGGCGCTCGCCCGCGCCCTGCGCTACGCGAGCGAGATCGACCCGCGGCAGAGCGGGATCCCCTCCACCAAGGGCGCGCTGTGAACGGCGTCTCCACGCTGCTGATCTTCGTGGGGCTCTTCCTGCTCGGCGGCGCGATCTCCTTCCGGAAGCAGGGGATGCCCACGGGGGTCGTCGCGCTGCTCGGCATCGGATCCGCCCTGTCCCTGGTCGCCGGAGCCCTGCGCCTGGAGGTGTGGTCATGACGGAGAAGAAGAGGGTCGTCGTCTTCGACTACGGCTTCGGCAACGTGCGGTCGGCCGAACGGGCCCTGGCCCGGGTCGGCGCGGAGGTGGAGATCACCCGCGACTACGACGCCGCGATGAACGCCGACGGCCTGCTCGTGCCCGGCGTCGGCGCCTTCGCCGCCTGCATGACGGGCCTGCGCCGGGCCCGCGGCGACTGGGTCGTCGAACGCCGCCTCGCCGGGGGACGCCCGGTGATGGGCATCTGCGTGGGCATGCAGATCCTCTTCGCCCGCGGCATCGAGCACGGGGTCGAGGCCGAGGGCCTGAGCGAATGGCCCGGCACGGTCGGCCCGCTCAAGGCGGACGTCGTGCCGCACATGGGCTGGAACACCGTCGAGGCCCCCGGCGACTCCAGGCTGTTCGCGGGCCTGCCCGCCGACACCCGCTACTACTTCGTGCACTCCTACGCCGTGCGCGAGTGGGAGCTGAAGGCCACCCACGCCGCCATGCCCGCCCCCAAGGTCACCTGGGCCACCCACGGAGAGCGGTTCGTCGCCGCCGTGGAGAACGGCCCGCTGTGGGCCACCCAGTTCCACCCCGAGAAGTCCGGCGACGCCGGCGCTCAGCTGCTGACCAACTGGATCGACACCCTCTAGGACTTGAGGACCGCCACCCGATGAGCACCCACCGTCTCGAACTCCTTCCCGCCGTCGACGTCCGTGACGGACAGGCGGTCCGCCTCGTCCACGGCGAGTCCGGCACCGAGACCTCCTACGGCGACCCGATGGAGGCCGCCCTGACCTGGCAGCGGGCGGGCGCCGAGTGGCTGCACCTGGTGGACCTCGACGCGGCGTTCGGCACCGGCAGCAACCGCGAGCAGATCGCCGAGGTCGTCCGCGCGATGGACATCAAGGTGGAGCTCTCCGGCGGCATCCGCGACGACGAGACGCTGGCTGCCGCGCTGGCCACCGGCTGCACACGGGTCAACCTGGGCACCGCCGCCCTGGAGAGCCCCGAGTGGGTGGCCAAGGCGATCGCCGAGCACGGCGAGCGGATCGCGGTCGGCCTGGACGTCCGCGGCACCACCCTGCGCGGACGCGGCTGGACCCGCGACGGCGGCGACCTCTACGAGACGCTGGAGCGGCTGAACTCCGAGGGCTGCGCCCGCTACGTCGTCACCGACATCGCCAAGGACGGCACCCTCCAGGGCCCCAACCTGGAGCTGCTGAGGAACGTCTGCGCCGCCACCGACCGCCCGGTCGTCGCCTCCGGAGGCGTTTCCTCCCTCGACGACCTGAGGGCGATCGCCTCCCTGGTGCCGCAGGGCGTCGAGGGCGCCATCGTCGGCAAGGCCCTCTACGCCAAGGCGTTCACCCTGGAGGAGGCGCTGGAGGCGGTGTCCCGGTGACGGACCCCGCAGCGGCCGTGCCCGGCCCCGCCGGCCCGCGCCCGCCGGCCGAGGCGCGGACCGGTGCCTCCCGCGACGTGAAGGAGCGTCCCCCGATGTCCCTGGCCGTACGAGTCATCCCCTGCCTGGACGTGGACGGCGGCCGGGTCGTCAAGGGGGTCAACTTCCAGAACCTGCGCGACGCGGGCGACCCGGTCGAGATGGCCAAGGTGTACGACGCGGAAGGCGCCGACGAGCTGACCTTCCTCGACATCACCGCCTCCTCCGGCAACCGCGAGACCACCTACGACGTGGTGCGGCGCACCGCCGAGCAGGTCTTCATCCCGCTGACCGTGGGCGGCGGCGTGCGCACCGCCGAGGACGTGGACCGGCTGCTGCGCGCGGGCGCCGACAAGGTGGGCGTCAACACCGCCGCCATCGCCCGCCCGGAGCTGATCCGGGAGATCGCCGAACGCTTCGGCAGCCAGGTGCTGGTGCTCTCGGTGGACGCCCGCCGCTGCCCGGAGGGGACGTCGACGCCGTCGGGCTACGAGGTCACCACGCACGGCGGCCGGCGCGGCACGGGCATCGACGCGGTGGAGTGGGCGCACCGGGCGGCCGAGCTGGGCGCCGGGGAGATCCTGCTCAACTCCATGGACGCCGACGGCACCAAGGACGGCTACGACATCGCCATGATCGGCGCCGTCCGCAGGCACGTCACCATCCCCGTGATCGCCTCCGGCGGCGCGGGCCGGCTCGCCGACTTCCCCCCGGCGGTGGAGGCGGGCGCCGACGCGGTGCTGGCCGCGAGCGTCTTCCACTTCGGCGACCTGCGCATCGGCCAGGTCAAGGAGACCCTGCGCGAGGCGGGCCACCCGGTGCGCTGACGCGGCGCCCCGGCCGCCGCCCGCACCGGGCGGCGGCCGGGGACGTCAGCCCGCGGCCCTCCGCAGCGCCTCCCCCGCGCCGCCGGTGATCGGGTCGCCGTGGCCGAAGCAGGCGGTGTCCGTCTCCAGCGCGGCCAGGCGGCGGAAGGACTCCAGCATCCGGGCGCGGTCGAGGTTGAACACCCCCGGCATGGTGTTCCCCCCGACGTTGGCGGCGGTGTCGCCCGTGAACAGCACGCCGGGGCCGGGCAGGTGGAGCGCGATGCTGCCGTCGGTGTGCCCCGGCACGGCCACCACCCGGGCGCCGCCGCCGAAGTCCAGCACGTCGCCGTCCTCCAGCTCGCGGTCGACGCGGCACGGCGGGGCCGGGGGGAGGTCGGGCAGCCCCTCGTACAGGGCCCGCTCCCAGTCGGGCGCGTCGGTGAAGTCCGGCGGCGGGCCGGGCACCTCGCCCCGGACGACGGGGGCCTCCAGCCGGTGCGCCATGACGGTCACCCCGGGCAGGGCCGCGAGTTCGGCGGCGCCGCCGGTGTGGTCCTCGTGGAAGTGGGTCAGCACCACGCGGTCGATGTCGCCCGGTTCGTGCCCCAGCTCCCGGACGGCCGCGACGATGTCCGCCCCGGCTCCGGCGGGACCGGTGTCGATCAGCGTCAGCGAACCGTGCTCGTGCCAGAGGTACGCCTGCCCCACGGGGAAGGCGAACATGTGCAGTCCGGGCCGTACAGGGGTCGTCTCCATGCGGCCAACCTACGCGCGGCGCGGGCCGCCCCCGCCCCGCCGTCCGCCGTCGGCGCAACCCGCCCGGCGCACCGGACGGGCGGACGCACCCCTTCCGGGGGCCGCGGCCGTACCGGTCTCCGGAGCCCGGAAGAATCGGGGAGCCTCCCGCGGCGCCGCGAGGCGGAACCGGGCGCGTCACCGGACCGGGACGCGGACCGGATTCCCGGACGGCGGGACGGGAACACGCGACGGGGCGAGCCCGTGCCGCGAACGCCCGGGACGCAGCCGGCCGGCATGTCCGCGACCGTCACCGCGGGCATGCCGGCCGCCCGGGGCGTCACCGCGGCGCCGACGGCCCCGGACTCACAGCTCCAGGCCGAGCCGCGCCCCCCGGAGACGCTCGACGTCCTTCTCGCCGCCCTCCAGCTCCACCCGCGCCGCGTCCTGCCGGCCGGAGACGAAGACCAGCAGCTCCGAGGGCTCGCCCGTGACGGTGACGACGGGCGTGCCCCTGTGCGCCACCGTCACCTGGCCGTTGGGGCGGCGCAGCACCAGACCGACCGGGGACCGGCGGCCGTAGAGACGGGCGGCGGTCTCCAGCCGCCTCCACAGGGCGTCGGCGAAGACCGGATCGATCTCCCTGGGGGTCCAGTCCGGCTGCGCGCGCCGGACGTCCTCGCCGTGGAGGAAGAACTCGACGGTGTTGGCCGCCTCGTCGACCTGCTTGAGGGTGAAGGGCGACATCCTCGGCGGCCCGGTGCGGATGAGCTGGATCAGCTCCTCGTAGGGCTTGGCGGCGAACTCGGACCGCACACGCTCCGTCCGGGACTGGAGCGCCTTGACCAGCATGCCCCCGACCGCGTCCGCGCGGCGCTCGCGCACCACGACGTGGGCCGCCAGGTCCCGGGTCCGCCAGCCCTCGCACAGGGTGGGCGCCTCGGGCCCGGCGCTCTCCAACAGATCGGCCAGCAGAAGGCGTTCGCGCCTGGCGTGGGTCGACATGTGATCAGCCTACGACCGCGCCCCGGCCCGCGCCACGGCACCGCGCCGCCGCCGGACCGTCCGGCGGCACGCCCGCCCCCTCGCCCCCGCCGGGCCCGTCCGCGGACCGGAAGGCCGTCGCGGCGCGCGGACGTCCGGCGGCACAATGGCCCCATGCCCCGATCACCACTCGACCCAGCCGTGGCCGCCCGCCTCAAGCGCAACCCCGACGGCCTGGTGCCCGCCATCGCCCAGCAGTACGACACCGGAGAGGTGCTGATGCTGGGATGGATGGACGACGAGGCGCTGCACCGCACCCTCACCACCGGCCGCTGCACCTACTGGAGCCGCAGCCGCCGCGAGTACTGGGTCAAGGGCGACACCTCGGGGCACGTCCAGTACGTGAAGTCCGTGGCCCTGGACTGCGACGGGGACACCCTCCTGGTCAAGGTCGACCAGGTGGGCGCCGCCTGCCACACCGGCGACCGGACCTGCTTCGACGCCGGCGAGCTCCCGCTGGGCGGCTCCGGGAACGGCCGGGAGGGCGCCCCGGCATGACCGCCACGCACACCGGCACCGGCACCGCCCCCGACCCGGACACCTTCCGCACGCTCGCCAAGGACCGCCGCGTCATCCCGGTCACCCGCCGCCTGCTGGCCGACGGCGACACCCCCATCGGCCTCTACCGCAAGCTCGCCGCCGAACGCCCCGGCACCTTCCTGCTGGAGTCGGCGGCCGGGGGCGCCTCCCACGCCGTGGGCGGCGGGGGAGGGCACACCTGGTCGCGCTACTCCTTCGTGGGCGTGCGCACCTCCGCCACGCTCACCGTCCGCGACGGGCAGGCCCACTGGCTGGGCGCCCCGCCGGTCGGCGTCCCCACCGGCGGCGACCCCCTGGCGGCGCTGCGCGCCACGGTCGAGGCCCTCCACACCCCCCGCGACCTGCACCGCGACACCGACCTGCCGCCCTTCACCGGCGGCATGGTCGGCTACCTCGGCTACGACATCGTGCGCCGCCTGGAGCGCATCGGCGACAGCGCCCGCGACGACCTGGGGCTGCCCGAGCTGACCATGATGCTCACCTCGGACCTCGCGGTCCTCGACCACCGCGACGGCACCGTGCTGCTGATCGCCAACGCCGTCAACCACAACGCCCTCGACACCGGCGTGGACGAGGCGTACGCCGACGCGGTGCGGCGCCTGGACGCCATGACCGCCGACCTCGGCCGTCCCGTGCCCGCCGAAGCCGCCCCCCTGCCGCCGTCCGAGCTGCCCGAGTACACCGCCCTGTGGGGCGGGCGGGCCTACCAGGAGGCGGTGGAGGACATCAAGGAGCGCATCCGCGCGGGCGAGGCGTTCCAGGTGGTGCCCTCGCAGCGGTTCGAGGCGCCCTGCCCGGCGAGCGCGCTCGACGTCTACCGCGTGCTCCGCGCGACCAACCCCAGCCCGTACATGTACCTGCTGCGCTTCGACGGCTTCGACGTGGTCGGCTCCAGCCCCGAGGCGCTGGTGAAGGTCGAGGACGGGCACGCCATGATGCACCCCATCGCCGGCACGCGCCCGCGCGGCGCGACCCCCCGGGAGGACGCCGCGCTCGCCGAGGAGCTGCTGGCCGACCCCAAGGAGCGCGCCGAGCACCTGATGCTCGTCGACCTGGGACGCAACGACCTGGGCCGGGTCTGCGAACCCGGCAGCGTCGAGGTCGTCGACTTCATGTCGGTCGAGCGCTACAGCCATGTGATGCACATCGTCTCCACGGTGACCGGGCGGCTGGCGCCGGGCCGCACCGCCTTCGACGCCCTCACCGCCTGCTTCCCGGCCGGCACGCTCTCCGGAGCGCCCAAGCCGCGCGCGATGCAGATCATCGAGGAGCTGGAGCCCACCCGCCGCGGCCTGTACGGCGGCTGCGTCGGCTACCTGGACTTCGCGGGCGACGCCGACACCGCCATCGCCATCCGCACCGCCCTGCTGCGGGACGGGAAGGCCTACGTCCAGGCGGGCGCCGGCGTCGTCGCCGACTCCGACCCGGCGGCGGAGGACGCCGAGTGCCGCAACAAGGCCGCGGCCGTGCTCAGGGCGGTGCGCGCCGCCGGACGGCTCGGCGGTAGCGTGGGGGAGTGACATCCCCGCCTCCCCCCGACACCCCTTCCGCGTCCCCCGCGTCCCCGGCCCGGGCGGCCTCCGCCGGACCCCGGCGCGCGCTCGCCGCCGCGCTGGCCTGCGGCGTGCTCGGCGCCGCCGCGGTCCTGGCGTCCTCGGGAGGGGTGTGGGGCGAGGGCACCGCGGTCCTGGCGCAGGGCGGGCTGCCGGTCGAGGTCACGGGCGGCGAGGTGACCGGGCTGCCCGCCGCCCTGGCCCTGGTCGCCCTGGCCTCGCTGGTCGCCGTCTTCGCCGTCCGCCGCACCGGCCGGACGCTCGTCGCCGGGCTGCTGGCCCTGTGCGGCGCGGGCACCGCCGCGGCCGTCCCCCTGGCCCTCGCGGGCGGGCGGGGGAGGGCCGCGCTGGAGGACGAGGCGGCCGAGGTCACCGGTCTGACCCACGGCGCGGTCGAGTCCGTCTCCTTCGGCCCGTGGCCGTGGGCGGCCGCCGCCGGAGGCGTCCTGCTGCTGGCCGCCGGGGTGCTGGCGCTGCGCCACGGGCGCGCCTGGCCCGCCATGTCGGGACGCCACGAGCGCGCCGGAGCCTCCCGCCCGGCGCGGGGACGGCGGCCGGCCGCCGACCCGGACCGCCCCGAGGAGCTGTGGAAGGCCCTCGACCGGGGCGAGGACCCCACCGCCGGAAGCGGCGGAAACACTCCCTGACACAATGGCCGGTGAGCGACCCCAGATCGGACCTACGAGGAGCACTCAATGGCGGGCAACAACCACGGACACACTCCTGCCGCCTGGACCGGCGTCACCATTTCGTTCATCGGCTTCTGCGTCGCCTCGGTCTTCACCGTGACGGCCGATCCGGTGGGATTCTGGGCCGGAGTGGCGATCATCCTCCTCGGTGCCCTCGCCGGACTGGTGATGCGCTCGATGGGGCTGGGCCAGCCGGAGCACGAGCAGGGCCGGCTGACCGAGACCAAGGAGCGGGCGCAGCAGTCGTAGCGGGGCCGCCCGGGGCGGCTCGTCCGGCGCGGTGCCGTCGCGTGCGGCGCCGCGCCTTCCGCGTACCCGCCTTCTCCGTGTCCGTCCGGGCCGTGTCCCGCCGCTGTGTCCCGCCTCCGTGTCCCGCCCTCCGCGGCGGGGGCGCCGTCCGGCATGCGGGATCCCGGCGGACCGGATGCGGGCCCACCCCGCGGAGACGGATACCATCGCAGTGCGGTGACAGACCAGCCCCGCGCCCGGCGCAGGGACCCGAGCCAGCCAGGAAGGGGGCCGCTCGCGTGAGTGTGCTCGACGAGATCATCGACGGGGTCCGGGCCGACCTCGCCGAGCGGCAGGCGCGCGTCAGCCTGGACGAGCTCAAGGAGCGCGCCGCCCGGGCGCCGCGGGCGCGCGACGGCGCGGCCGCGCTGAGGGGCGACGGCGTCCGGGTGATCTGCGAGGTCAAGCGCTCCAGCCCGTCGAAGGGCGCGCTGGCCGCCATCGCGGACCCGGCCGGGCTCGCCGCGGACTACGAGGCGGGCGGCGCGGCGGTCATCTCGGTGCTGACCGAGCAGCGCCGGTTCGGCGGCTCGCTGGCCGACCTGGAGGCCGTGCGCGCCAGGGTGGACCTCCCCATCCTCCGCAAGGACTTCATCGTCACCTCCTACCAGCTGTGGGAGGCGCGCGCGTACGGCGCGGACCTCGCCCTGCTGATCGTGGCGGCCCTCGACCAGCCGGCGCTGGTGTCGCTGGTGGAGCGGGCCGAGTCCATCGGCCTCACCCCCCTGGTCGAGGTGCACGACGAGGAGGAGGCCGAGCGGGCCGTGGACGCCGGGGCGAAGATCATCGGCGTGAACGCCCGCAACCTCAAGACCCTGGAGGTGGACCGCGGCACCTTCGCCCGGGTCGCCCCCGAGATCCCCGAGGGCATCGTCAAGGTCGCCGAGTCGGGCGTACGCGGCCCGCACGACCTGATCGCATATGCCAACGAGGGCGCCGACGCGGTGCTCGTCGGCGAGTCGCTGGTCACCGGCAAGGACCCGAAGACCGCCGTCGCCGACCTGGTCGCGGCCGGCGCCCACCCCGCCCTGCGGCACGGCGGGAACTGAGCGGAGCCGCCCCGATGACCCTGAACGCACGCCTCGCACGCGGCTGCCGGCCGCGCGGCTGCCGCGCGCCCGCGCGCCGGGTGCTGGGGCGGCGCGTGCGCTACCACATCGGCTGCGAGCCGGGTCAGATCAACGGAAGGCGATGGCGCGCGGCAGCCGCGCGCTGAGACCGGGCCCCTCCGCCGTCTCCCGACGGCGCGGACGCGGGCGTTCCCGGTCCCCGGCCTCCCCGGTGGGCGCGCGGCACCACCGCGCGCCCACCGCGCGCCCGCGCACCGCCCCCTGAACCGCCGTCACGCCCGCTCCGCCGGGCCCGCGGCCGGGGAGGCGGACGGGCACCTTCCTTCTGACCGCGTTCTCTGGGGCACACGCCCCGGCAAGGAGCATGTCGGATGTCCACCGACTTCTTCGTTCCCGACCCCGAGGGCCGGGTGCCGACCGCCGAGGGGTACTTCGGCGCGTTCGGCGGCAAATTCATCCCGGAGGCGCTCGTCGCCGCCGTGGACGAGGTGGCGGCCGAGTACGAGAAGGCGAAGGCCGACCCGGCCTTCGCCGCCGAACTGGAGGACCTCCTCGTCAACTACACGGGCCGGCCCAGCGCGCTGACCGAGGTGCGGCGGTTCGCCGAGCACGCGGGCGGCGCCCGGGTCTTCCTCAAGCGGGAGGACCTCAACCACACCGGCTCACACAAGATCAACAACGTGCTGGGGCAGGCGCTGCTGACCAAGCGCATGGGCAAGACCCGCGTCATCGCCGAGACCGGCGCGGGCCAGCACGGCGTCGCCACGGCCACGGCCTGCGCCCTGTTCGGCCTGGAGTGCACCGTCTACATGGGCGAGATCGACACCCAGCGCCAGGCGCTCAACGTCGCCCGGATGCGGATGCTGGGCGCCGAGGTCGTCCCCGTCACCTCCGGCAGCCGCACCCTGAAGGACGCCATCAACGAGGCGTTCCGCGACTGGGTCGCCAACGTGGACCACACCCACTACCTGTTCGGCACGGTCGCCGGCCCCCACCCCTTCCCGGCACTGGTGCGGGACTTCCACCGCGTCATCGGCGTCGAGGCCAGGCGGCAGATCCTGGAACGCGCCGGACGGCTGCCGGACGCGGTGCTGGCCTGCGTCGGCGGCGGCTCCAACGCCATCGGCCTGTTCCACGCCTTCATCCCCGACACCTCCGTCCGCCTGATCGGCCTGGAGGCCGCCGGGCACGGAGTGGACTCCGGCGAGCACGCGGCGACGCTGACCGCGGGCGAACCGGGCATCCTCCACGGCTCGCGCTCCTACGTCCTCCAGGACGACGAGGGGCAGATCACCGAGCCGTACTCGATCTCCGCCGGCCTGGACTACCCCGGCATCGGCCCCGAGCACGCCTACCTGAAGGACACCGGCCGCGGCGAGTACCGCCCGGTGACCGACGACGAGGCGATGCGGGCCCTGCGCCTGCTGTCGGAGACCGAGGGCATCATCCCGGCCATCGAGAGCGCGCACGCGCTCGCCGGAGCCCTGGAAGTGGGCCGCGAACTGGGACCGGACGCGCTGCTGCTGGTGAACCTCTCCGGACGCGGCGACAAGGACATGGACACCGCCGCCCGCTACTTCGGGCTCTACGACGGTGCGGACACCGCGAAGGGGGCCGAGTGATGGCGGGGCAGGCGGAGCTGCTGGGACGCGTCCTGGCGGCGGCGAAGGACGAGGGACGGGCCGCGCTGGTGGGCTACCTGCCCGCCGGTTTCCCCACCGTGGACGGCGGCATCGCCGCCTGCACGGCCCTGCTGGAGAGCGGCTGCGACATCGTCGAGGTCGGCCTGCCGCACAGCGACCCCGTGATGGACGGGCCGGTCATCCAGACCGCCGACGACATCGCCCTGCGCGGAGGCGTGCGGATCGCCGACGTGATGCGGACCGTGCGCGAGACGCACACCGCCACCGGAGCGCCGGTGCTGTGCATGACCTACTGGAACCCGGTGGACCGCTACGGCCCCGAGCGGTTCGCCGCCGAGCTGGCCGAGGCGGGCGGCGCGGGCTGCATCCTGCCCGACCTGCCCGTGGAGGAGTCCGAGGCCTGGCGGAAGGCGGCCGAGCAGCACGGCCTGGCGACCGTCTTCGTGGTCGCCCCCAGCAGCCGCGACGAGCGGCTGGCGAAGATCACCGCGGCGGGCAGCGGCTTCGTCTACGCCGCCTCCCTGATGGGCGTCACCGGCACCCGCGAATCGGTGGGGCAGGAGGCGGAGGCGCTGGTGGGCCGCGTCCGCGCCACCACCGACCTGCCGGTGTGCGTCGGCATCGGCGTCTCCAGCGCCGCCCACGCCGCCCACGTCGCCTCCTTCGCGGACGGCGTGATCGTCGGCTCGGCCTTCGTCAAGCGCCTGCTGGACCACACGGGCGACCCGGACGCCGGCCTGGCCGCGGTCCGGGAGCTGGCCGCCGAACTCGCCGAGGGCGTCCGCGGCGGACGCCGGTAGCCCGCGGCCGCCGCTTCCCGGCGACGCGCCCTGGGACGCCCCGGCACCGGGGCGCCTCAGGGCGCGTGCAGCCGCAGGACGGCCCGCTCGGCCCAGTCGGCCGGAGTGCCGCGCAGCGACACGGCGATCATGGTGAGGAAGGCCAGCGGGACGGTCCAGGCCGCGGGCTGGGCGAGCAGCACCGTCAGCCAGGCCGACGACGGCTGCGTGACGGCCGACAGCACCGCCGCCCCCGTCGCCGTGACCGCACCGGCGGCCAGCCCGCACACCGCGCCCGCCACCGTCAGCCGGGTCCACCAGATGCCCAGCACCAGCAGCGGGCAGAACGTGGAGGCCGCCACCGCGAACGCCCAGCCCACCACGACGTTGATGTCCAGGTGCCCGGCCGGCAGCGACAGCAGCACCGCCACCAGCGCCCCCACCACCACCGCCGCCCGCAGCCTGGACACGCCCCCGCCGAACAGGTCGTGGGAGAGCCCGCCGGCCAGGGCCAGCAGCAGCCCGGAGGAGGTGGACAGGAACGCCGCGAACGCGCCGGTCGCCACCAGGGCCGTCAGCACGCTGCCCAGCGCCCCCGGCACCGCCTCCCCCGGCAGGACGACCGAGACGGTGTCGGTGGCGTTGCTGTACACCAGGTGCGGGGTGAAGACCCGCCCCAGCAGCCCGTAGACCGCCGGGAACAGGTAGAAGACGCCCAGCAGGCCGATCACCACCACGGCGACCCGGCGGGCGGCCCGGGCCGTGGGACTGGTGTGGAAACGCATGATCACATGGGGCAGCCCGATCGCGCCCAGCGTGGTCGCCAGCAGCACCGACCAGGTGGACAGCAGCGGCAGCCCCGCCCCCTGGAGGTCGATCAGCGGGCGGTTCCAGTGCTCGGAGACCAGGTCCCCGGCGGGGACCGGGCGCAGCGCCTCCGCCCGGGTCTCCGCACCGACGTGCACCAGCAGGTAGACCGCCGGCACGGCGATGAACAGCAGCTTGACCAGGTAGTGGAAGGCCTGGACGTAGGTGGCCGACCGCATGCCGCCCACCGCGATCGACGCGCTCACCACCAGCCCGGCCAGCACCACGCCCACCCAGTACGGGGTGCCGCTGACCAGGTGGAGGACCATCCCGGCGCCCTTGAACTGCGGCACCAGATAGAGCCACATGATCACCAGGACGATCAGCCCGCACAGCTTGCGGACCGCGGGCGACCCCAGCCGGTACTCCGCGAAGTCCGGCACGGTGAACGCGCCCGAGCGCCGCATGGGCCCGGCCACCAGCGCGACCACCGCCACGTACCCGGCCGTGAACCCGACCGCGTACCACATCGCGCCCAGCCCGTCCTTGAGCGTCATCCCGGCCAGCCCGAGCACCGAGGCGGCCGAGACGTACTCCCCGGCGATCGCCATGGCGTTCCAGCCGGGCGCGATGCGCCGGGAGGCGACGAGGAAGTCCGGGCTGGTGCGGGCGGCGTGCACCCCGTACAGGCCGATGGCCAGACTGGCCGCCAGGACCAGGCCGATCGCCGCCACGGCGGCCGAGGCGGTCACGGGCCGCCCGCCCGGCCGGCGCCGCCGCGGTCCTCCGCCCGCTCGGCGCGCCGCACGTGGCACAGGGCGAGCAGCAGCAGCACCGGATAGGTGGCGAAGGCCAGCACCAGCCAGGACAGCGGCAGACCCCACACCGAGACCCGGTCCAGCGCCGGCAGGGCCGCCACCGCACCGCTGGACCCGAACAGCACCACCCCCAGCAGGGCCACGGTCCGCAGGGCGGTCCGGCGCTGCGCGGCGAACACCGCCCGCGCGGCCTCGGCGTCGGCGGGGGCGGGCAGCGGCAGCAGCTGCGGATGCCGCCGGTGGCCGCGGGCCAGGGCGATACGGGTCTGCGGGCTGGTGACCTTCACCCGGCGCGCGCCGCTCACCTGGCCGCCCTGCCCAGCTGTCCCCTGCGGGCCGCCTCCAGCAACTGCTCCTTCAGCCCCCGGGCGTGCCGGCGGCTGACCGGCACGTCACCCGCCGGAGTGCACGCCACCAGCCCCGACGAGCTGGTGACCCGCAGGTCGTGGACCCAGCCGACGGCCACCAGGTAGCCGCGGTGCACCCGCACGAACCCGGCCGGGGCCCAGATCTCCTCCAGGTAGGACAGCGGCAGCCGGATGAGGTGCGTGCCCTGGGCGGTGTGCAGCCGTATGTAGTCGCCGTGCGCCTCCACGAACTGGACGTCGTCGCGCCGCACGAACACCGTCCGGCGGCCGTGGTCGATCTGGACGACCGCCAGCTCGTCGCGGGGCTCCTCCCGCGCGCCGCCGTTCGCCGCGGCCCGGCGGGCGGCGCACACCCGGGACACCGACTCGGCCAGCCGCTCGGGCCGGATGGGCTTGAGGAGGTAGTCCACCGCGCCGATGCCGAACGCCTCGATGGCGTGGGACTCCGAGGCGGTGACGAAGACGATGGAGGGCGGGGACGAGAGCTGGCTGATCACCCGCGCCACGTCCATCCCGTCCAGGCCGGGCATGGAGATGTCCAGGAAGACGGCGTCGAAGGCGTGCGCGCCCAGCAGCTGGACGGCGCGGGCGCCGCTCTCGGCCGCGTGGACCTCGCCCGTCTCGGGGATGTCGGTGAGGAGGTCGGCGAGTTCCTCGCGGGTGGAGGTCTCGTCCTCGACGACGAGGACCCTAAGAGCCCGTGCAGAGCTGCTCAATCCGTAACCACTCCTCGCATGAATCGCGGCACCCTGATGGTCACCTTGGTGCCGTTGCCGGGCGCGGTCTCGATGACGAGGCCGTACTCCGGTCCGTAGACGGTGCGCAGCCGCCGGTCGACGTTGGCCAGACCGACGCCCCTGGCGGGAGGGCCGACTCCGGCGAGGATCGCTCGTGCGAGTTCCGGCTCCATGCCCACCCCGTCGTCCTCGATCTCGATGACGCACAGGGGGCCCTCGCCGAACCCCGAGACGCTGATGTGTCCGGGCCCGGCCTTCTTCTCCAGCCCGTGGCGCACGGCATTTTCCACTATGGGCTGGACGACGAGGAAGGGGATGGCGACGGGCAGGATCTCCGGGGCCATCCGCACGGTGATCTCCATCCGGTCGTCGAACCGGGCCCGCTGCAGCTCCAGGTAGGTCTGGGTGGCCTGGAGTTCGGCGGCGACCGTCACGTAGTCGCCCACGGTGGAGAAGCTGTAGCGCAGGTAGTCGGCGAAGTCGGTGAGCAGCCGGCGGGCGCGGCCGGGATCGGTGCGGATGTGCGCGGCGATGGCGGCCAGGGCGTTGTGCATGAAGTGCGGGGATATCTGGGCCCGCAGGGTCCGCAGGTCCGCCGCCGCGATCCGGGCGCGGGCACTGCGCAGCTCGGTGTGGTCCAGCGCCTGCGACACCAGCTCGGCCACCTCGGCCAGCTCCCGCTCCTCCGGCACCCCGCCGTCGGAGGCGGAGCAGACCACCAGGCACCCCGTGAGCTCGTCCGCCACCAGCAGCGGGGCGGCGCACAGCGGCGGCTTGCGGAAGGTGGTGCCGTGCTCGTAGACCTGGGCGAGCACCGCGTCCAGGTCGGTTCCCGCGGGCAGCGCGCCGTGCCGGGCCACGGGCCCGTCCAGGTCGGCCAGGACGACGGCGTCCACCCCCAGCAGCCGCCGGATGCGGCGGGCGGCCGAGACGGACCGGTTGCCGTGCAGCCCCTCCTGGAGGTCGGCGCCGATCAGCCGGACCTCCCGCAGCACGCCCACGGCGGCACGCGGGCCGGCCCCGGGCGGGCCGCCGCGCCCCGCCCGGCGGCGCCGGACGCCGATCCACGCTCTCCTTGCCACGGGCCGACCGTAACGCACCCGGAGGCGCAGTGGAGCCCCCCGGACACAAGCCGGGGGGCTCCACTGGAACCCGGTGGCGGACCCGGCGCCGAAGGTGGGGGGTCGCGCCGGTGAGAAGCGCCCGCCACCGGGGGTCTTCCCGCCCCGCGGGGCCGCGGGCCGCCGGTCAGTGCTGGGAGGCGCCCTCCGCACCGGCCCCGGTCAGCGCCCGCACCTGGAGCTCCGCGAAGCGCCGGGGGTTGTTCTCGCCCGACATCAGCGTGCCGACGACCGCGCACAGCAGGCCGAGCGGGATGGAGACGATGCCCGGGTTCGACAGCGGGAACCAGGCGATGTCGATGCCCGGGACGAGCGCCTTCTCGTTGCCGGAGAACACCGGCGAGAAGATCACCAGGCCGACGGCGCTGACCAGACCGCCGTAGATGCCCGCGACCGCGCCCTGGGTGTTGAAGCGCTTCCAGAACAGGCTGAGCAGCAGCGTCGGCAGGTTGGCCGAGGCGGCGATGGCGAACGCCAGGGCCACCAGGAACGCCACGTTCAGACCCTGCGCGAAGATCGCCAGGATGATCGCCACGGCGCCGATGCCGAAGGCCGAGAACCGGGCGACCCTGATCTCCTCGTTCTCCGACGCCCGCCCCTTGCGCAGCACGCTGTTGTAGAAGTCGTGCGCCAGGGACGAGGAGGAGGCGATGGACAGGCCGGCCACCGTGGACAGGATGGTCGCGAAGGCCACCGCGGCGATCACGGCCAGCAGCACGGCGCCCACGGTGTCGCCGCCGACGTTCTCGCCCAGCACCTGCGCGAGCTGCGGGGCCGCGGTGTTGCCCGCCGCGTCCTGGGCGGTGATGGCGTCCTTGCCGACCAGGGCGGCGGCGCCGAAGCCCAGGACCAGGGTCAGCAGGTAGAAGCTGCCGATCAGGCCGATGCCCCAGTTGACGGACTTCCGGGCGGCCTTGGAGTCCGGGACGGTGTAGAAGCGGATCAGGATGTGCGGCAGGCCCGCGGTGCCCAGCACCAGGGCGAGGCCGAGGCTGATCAGGTCCAGCTTGTTCCACAGCGTCTGCAGGGCGTCGCCGGGCACCTCCACGCCGTACCGCAGCCCGGGCTCCAAGAACGCCTGGCCGGCGCCGCTGGCCTGCGCGGCGTCCGACATCAGGGCGCCGAAGCTGAACCCGTACTCGGCCAGCACCATGACGGTCAGCAGCGCGGCGCCGCCCATCAGCATGACGGCCTTGACGATCTGCACCCAGGTGGTGCCCTTCATACCGCCGAAGCTGACGTAGACGGTCATCAGGACGCCCACGACGACGATGCCCATGATCTTCGCGGTGTCGGCGTCCATGCCCAGGAACGTCTCGCCCGGCTGGATGCCCAGCAGCAGCGCGATCAGCGCACCGGCGCCCACCATCTGGGCCAGCAGGTAGAAGATCGACACCACGATGGTGGAGACGGCCGCCGCGGTGCGCACCGGACGCTGCTGCATCCGGTAGGAGAGCACGTCGGCCATGGTGAACCGGCCGGAGTTGCGCAGCAGCTCGGCCACCAGCAGCAGCGCCACCAGCCAGGCGACGAGGAAGCCGATGGAGTACAGGAAACCGTCGTAGCCGAACAGCGCGATCATGCCCGCGATGCCGAGGAACGACGCGGCGGACATGTAGTCGCCGCCGATGGCGAAGCCGTTCTGGATGCCGGAGAAGGACCGGCCGCCGGAGTGGAAGTCGGCGGCGGTCTTGGTCTGCCGGCTGGCCCAGATGGTGATGCCGAGCGTCGCGGCGATCATCACCGTGAACAGCAGCATGGTGATGACGCGGCTGCTGGAGCTGACCTCGGCGGCCAGAAGCGTCGCGGAGGAGCTGGTCATGCCCGGCCTCCCCAGAGGTCGTGGTTGTCGCGGGCGGGCGGGGCGGTCAGCTCGGCGCGCAGGGCGTCGGCGACCGGGTCGAGCCTCCGGTCGGCGTAGCGCGAGTACAGGATCGCGATGCCGAAGGTGGTGACGAACTGCAGGACCCCGAAGAGCAGGGCCACGTTGACGTCACCGAAGAGGACGGTGGACATCACTCCGCGGGCGTAGACCGACATCACCACGTACAGCAGGTACCAGGCGAGGAAGGCGATGCTCGCGGGGAAGACGAACTTGGTCAGCCTGCGCTTGAGATCCAGGAAGCGCGGATCGCTGTGCATGGCCACCATGCGGTCCTCCGCGTCCCCGGCGGGGTCCAGGGTTTGGTGCGGATGTTCTGCGGACACTGCCGCCTCCTTCATCGACACGACGCGAAACGACACGACGTACGGGAGCGGAAAAGGAATGCGGGGAACGTAAGCGGCGTCACACCCAGGGTGAAGACGAAGTTCCCGGTGTGCGGCGAACGCCGTGTGCGCGCGCCGAACGGTGGATCGTCGTGCGCCGACCGGTCGATATCCGCGACGAACGGTCACGCCTTCGGGGGAAGACGGCGGCGGCGGACGTGCGGCGGCCCGGTCCCGGTCCGTTGGATCGGAGCATGACGAACCGGAACGTTCCCCAGGACGGCGGCGGCGCACGCGAGCGGCGGCGGAGGAAGAGGCGGAGGGCGGCCGGGCGGCGCGCCGGGACGCCGGGGACGGCACTCGCCGTCCTCGCCGTGCTCGGCGCCGTGGGACTGGCCGGAGCCGTGGCGGCCGGCCGGGGCGGCCCGGAGGCCGCGCCGATCACCGACGGCAGCCGACGGGCCCCGGTCACCCTCACCCTCTACGAGGACTTCCGCTGCCCGGGCTGCGCCCACTTCGAGCACGGCTTCGGCCGGACGCTCCGCCGGCTCCAGGACGGCGGGCGGCTGAGGGTGGAGCACCGCCTCGTCGCCGTCGTCGACGGCAACGTGGGGGGCCGCGGCTCGGCGTACGCCGCCAACGCCGCCGCCTGCGCCCGCGACGAGGGGAGGTTCCGGGAGTACCGCGGCGTCCTCTTCGCCGGCCGGCCGCAGGAACCCGACGACGCCTTCGGCGACAGCGACCGGCTCCTGGAGCTGGCGGAGGAGGTGGAGGGGCTGAGCGGTCCGGACTTCACCCGCTGCGTCCGCGAGGGCACCCACCTGGAGTGGGTGGAGCGCTCCACCGAGGCGTTCCTCCGGGCCGGCCACGACTCCACGCCCACCGTCCTGCTGGACGGCGAGGACCTCTTCGCCGACCCCGCCGCGCTCCCGGGCCCGCGGGAGCTGGAGGAGAGGGTCGAGGCGGCGGCGCGGACGGCGTGAACCGGCCGTGCGGGCGTCCCGGCGCGCGCCGCGCGGGTGCGTTACGGACCCGTTGCCGGGCGGGCTGCCGCCCGCCGGGCCCGGCACGGTAGCGTTCGTGGGGCCATGGACACCCTTGCCTTCATCCCCAGCCCATCGTCCGGCGAGATCCTCCTCGGACCGGTCCCGCTGCGGGGCTACGCGTTCTGCATCATCCTGGGCGTCTTCATCGCCGTCTGGCTCGGCGGGAAGCGCTGGACCGCCCGCGGCGGGCAGCCCGGGACGGTCGCCGACATCGCCGTGTGGGCGGTGCCGTTCGGCCTGGCCGGCGGCCGTCTGTACCACGTCGTCACCGACTACCAGCTCTACTTCGGCGAGGGCCGGAACTGGGTGGACGCCTTCAAGATCTGGGAGGGCGGCCTCGGCATCTGGGGGGCGATCTCGCTCGGCGCGGTGGGCGCCTGGATCGGCTGCCGCAGGCGGGGCATCCCGCTGCCCGCGTACGCGGACGCCATCGCGCCCGGCATCGCGCTCGCCCAGGCCGTCGGACGCTGGGGCAACTGGTTCAACCAGGAGCTGTTCGGACGCCCCACCGACCTGCCGTGGGCCGTCCGGATCGATCCGGAGAACCGACCCCCCGAGAGCCTGGACCTGGCCACGTACCACCCCACCTTCCTGTACGAGTCGCTGTGGTGCGTGGGGGTCGCCCTGCTGGTGATCTGGGCGGACCGCCGCTTCCGGCTGGGCCACGGCCGGGCGTTCGCCCTGTACGTCGCGGCGTACACGGTGGGCCGCTTCTGGATCGAGTACATGAGGGTCGACGAGGCCCACGAGATCTGGGGCCTGCGCCTGAACAACTGGACCTCGATCGCGGTCTTCCTGGGCGCGGTGGTCTACATCGTGCTCTCGGCCAGGCTCCGTCCGGGCCGTGAGGACGTCGTGGAGCCGAGGGCGGAGAAGACCGCCGGGGACGGCGGCACGGGAGACGACGGCACAGGGGACGACGACGGCACAGGCGACGCCGGGGACGGCGGCTCCGGGAAGGGCGAGGACGCCGCGAAGGACGAGTCCGCGGGGAACGGCGGCGGAAGGCCCGCGTCCGCCGGGCGCTGAGCACCCCGCCCCGCTCTGGCCCCGCCCCGCCCCGCCCCGCTCTGGCCCGGCCCCGGTTCCGCTTCCCGCGGGGCCGGGGCCGTCCGCATGCCGGGAGAGGACGACCGAGGAGAAACCGCAGGTCAGGCAGGTAAGTACGGCCTTCCTTGCTGGCGCGTGCCGAGCCGCGGGCGTACGGTCGGGAGGGTCCGGACGAACCCGGAGACGCGGAACGAGGAGGGGTGGAGCGGATGTCGCCCAGGGCCGGGGACGAGACAGAGGTCACGCTGCGGCCCGGAGCGCCGAACTCGGCGCACGCCGCGAACCACACCCACCGCGACGTCAGCGGGGGCTGGCTGCGCCCGGCCGTCTTCGGCGCCATGGACGGCCTGGTGTCCAACCTCGCCCTGATGACGGGCGTCGCGGGCGGCGACGTGGCACGGCAGGTGATCGTCATCACCGGCCTGGCCGGACTCGCCTCCGGCGCGTTCTCCATGGCCGCCGGCGAGTACACCTCGGTGGCCTCCCAGCGCGACCTGGTCCTGGCCGAGCTGGAGGTCGAGCGGCGCGAGCTGATGCACAACCCCGAGGCCGAGCGGCGCGAGCTGGTCGCCCTGTACCGGGGCCGGGGGCTGCCGCCCGAGCTGGCGGAGGAGGTCGCCGAGCACCTGTCCAGGAACCCCGAGCAGGCCCTGGAGATCCACGCCCGCGAGGAGCTGGGAGTGGACCCGGGCGAACTGCCGTCGCCGATGCTCGCCGCCGTCTCCTCCTTCGCCTCCTTCGCGGTGGGCGCCCTGCTGCCCGTCCTGCCCTACCTGCTGGGAGCCGTCGAGCTGTGGCCGGCCGTGGCGGTCGCCCTGCTGGGGCTGTTCCTGTGCGGCGCGGCCGTGGCGAAGGTGACCACGCGGCCGTGGTGGTACAGCGGACTGCGGCAGCTCTTCCTGGGCGGCGCGGCGGCCGCGGTCACCTACGGGCTCGGCACCCTGTTCGGCGTGGCCGTGGGATGACCCGTGGACGCCGGGAGCGGCCGGGGAGAGGACTGTGACCCGCTTCACTCCCGAACGGGGGATTTCCGTGTTACCCGGTGGTTTCAGACGCGTCACGGCTGGGGATGAGACCGGAGCGCTTCCGGCAGTGACGCCGGCGTCCCCCCCGACTCCCGCACCGGTACCGAACCGTATGAGCGGGGGCGAACCCCCATTCACGTCCGCATGATGGACTCGGCCATCCACGTGCCGGAAAAACCCTCCATCATGTAACCTGCACGAAAATTTGTACGCAGAGGGCCAACGTCGTCCCTCGGCATCAGGAAACTGCCACGACGACGACGGGAGAGCCGATGCGTGCTGCGCCCCTGACGGCCCACCCTGCCAAGCAGGGAATGTACGACCCGCGCGACGAGCACGACGCCTGCGGTGTCGGCTTCGTGGCCACCCTCACCGGGGAGGCGAGCCACCGCCTGGTCGAACAGGCCCTGACCGTCCTGCGCAACCTGGAGCACCGGGGCGCCACCGGAGCCGAGGCCGACTCCGGGGACGGCGCGGGCATCCTCGTCCAGATCCCGGACGCGTTCTTCCGCGAGACCGCCGGTCTCGACCTCCCCGAGGCGGGCGCCTACGCCGTGGGCACCGCCTTCCTCCCGGTGGACACCGCGCAGGCGGCCGACGCCGTCTCACGCATCGAGACGATCGCCGCCGAGGAGGAGCTGACCGTCCTGGGCTGGCGCGAGGTCCCCACCGCCCCCGACCTGCTCGGCGCGACCGCCCGCTCCACCATGCCCGCCTTCCGCCAGCTCTTCGTCGCCGACCGCGCCAGCACCGGCCTCGCCCTGGACCGCAAGGCGTTCGTGCTGCGCAAGCGCGCCGAGCGCGAGGCCGGCGTCTACTTCCCCTCGCTGTCCGCGCGGACCATCGTCTACAAGGGCATGCTCACCACCGGGCAGCTCGAACCCTTCTTCCCCGACCTGTCGGACCGCCGCTTCGCCAGCGCCATCGCGCTGGTCCACTCCCGGTTCTCCACCAACACCTTCCCCTCCTGGCCGCTGGCCCACCCCTACCGCTTCGTCGCGCACAACGGCGAGATCAACACCGTCCGGGGCAACCGCAACTGGATGCGGGCCCGGGAGTCCCAGCTGGCCTCCGACCTGTTCGGCGACCGCGACCTCTCGCGGCTCTTCCCCGTCTGCACCCCGGACGCCTCCGACTCGGCCTCCTTCGACGAGGTGCTGGAACTGCTCCACCTCGGCGGCCGGTCCCTGCCGCACGCGGTGCTGATGATGGTCCCCGAGGCGTGGGAGAACCACCCCTCCATGGACCCGGCCCGCCGCGCCTTCTACCAGTACCACTCCACGATGATGGAGCCCTGGGACGGCCCCGCCTGCGTCACCTTCACCGACGGCGTCCAGGTCGGCGCCGTCCTCGACCGCAACGGCCTGCGCCCGGGACGCTACTGGGTCACCGACGACGGGCTGGTCGTCCTCTCCTCCGAGGTCGGCGTCCTCGACATCGACCAGGCCAGGGTCGTCCGCAAGGGCCGCCTCCAGCCCGGCCGCATGTTCCTGGTGGACACCGCCGAGCACCGCATCATCGAGGACGACGAGATCAAGGACAGGCTCGCCTCCGAGCACCCCTACCAGGAGTGGCTGGACGCGGGGATCATCGAACTCGGCGACCTCCCCGAGCGCGAGCACGTCGTCCACACCCACGCCTCGGTCACCCGCCGCCAGCAGACCTTCGGCTACACCGAGGAGGAACTGCGCGTCCTCCTCGCCCCGATGGCCCGCACCGGCGCCGAACCCATCGGCTCCATGGGCACCGACTCGCCCATCGCCGCGCTCTCCGAGCGGCCCCGGCTGATCTTCGACTACTTCACCCAGCTCTTCGCGCAGGTCACCAACCCGCCGCTGGACGCCATCCGCGAGGAACTCGTCACCTCCCTGCAGTCCTCGCTCGGCCCCCAGGGCAACCTGCTGGAGCCCACCGCGGCCTCCTGCCGCAGCGTCACCCTGCCCTTCCCGGTGATCGACAACGACGAACTGGCCAAGCTCGTCCACATCAACGCCGACGGCGACATGCCCGGCATGAAGGCCGTCACCCTCTCCGGCCTCTACCGCGTGACCGGAGGCGGAAAGGCCCTGGCCGACCGGCTCGAGGAGATCTGCGCCGAGGCCGACGCCGCCATCGCCGACGGCGCCCGGCTGATCGTCCTGTCCGACCGCCACTCCGACGCCGAGCACGCCCCCATCCCCTCGCTGCTGCTCACCTCCGCGGTGCACCACCACCTCATCCGCACCAGGCAGCGCACCCAGGTGGGCCTGCTGGTCGAGGCCGGCGACGTCCGCGAGGTCCACCACGTCGCCCTGCTCATCGGCTACGGCGCCGCGGCCGTCAACCCCTACCTGGCCATGGAGTCCGTCGAGGACCTCGTCCGCGCGGGCACCTTCCTCCCCGCCGGCACGGACCCCGGCACCGCCATCCGGAACCTGATCAAGGCACTCGGCAAGGGCGTGCTGAAGGTGATGTCCAAGATGGGCATCTCCACCGTCGCCTCCTACCGCGGCGCCCAGGTCTTCGAGGCCGTCGGCCTGGACGAGGAGTTCGTCGACACCTACTTCCACGGCACCGCCACCAAGATCGGCGGAGCCGGCCTCGACGTCATCGCCGCCGAGGTCGCCGCCCGCCACGCCAAGGCCTACCCGCCCTCGGGCATCGCCCCCGCCCACCGCAGGCTGGAGATCGGCGGCGAGTACCAGTGGCGCCGCGAGGGCGAACCGCACCTGTTCGACCCGGAGACGGTCTTCCGCCTCCAGCACTCCACCCGCACCCGCCGCTACGACATCTTCAAGCAGTACACCCGGCGCGTGGACGAGCAGTCCGAGCGCCTGATGACACTGCGCGGCCTGTTCGGCTTCAAGTCCGACCGCAAGCCGGTGCCGATCGAGGAGGTCGAACCCGTCTCGGAGATCGTCAAGCGGTTCTCCACCGGAGCGATGTCCTACGGCTCCATCTCCCAGGAGGCGCACGAAACCCTCGCCATCGCCATGAACCGGCTGGGCGCCAAGTCCAACACCGGCGAGGGCGGAGAGGACCCCGAGCGGCTGTACGACCCCGCCCGCCGCTCGGCGATCAAGCAGGTCGCCTCCGGCCGCTTCGGCGTCACCAGCGAGTACCTGGTCAACGCCGACGACATCCAGATCAAGATGGCCCAGGGCGCCAAGCCCGGCGAGGGCGGCCAGCTCCCCGGCCCCAAGGTCTACCCGTGGGTCGCCAGGACCCGGCACTCCACCCCCGGCGTCGGGCTCATCTCCCCGCCGCCCCACCACGACATCTACTCCATCGAGGACCTCGCCCAGCTCATCCACGACCTGAAGAACGCCAACCCCGACGCCCGCATCCACGTGAAGCTGGTCTCCGAGGTCGGCGTCGGCACGGTCGCGGCCGGCGTCTCCAAGGCCCACGCGGACGTCGTGCTGATCTCCGGCCACGACGGCGGCACCGGCGCCTCCCCGCTCACCTCCCTCAAGCACGCGGGCGGCCCCTGGGAACTCGGCCTGGCCGAGACCCAGCAGACCCTGCTCCTCAACGGCCTGCGCGACCGCATCGTCGTCCAGACCGACGGCCAGCTCAAGACCGGCCGCGACGTGGTGATCGCCGCCCTGCTGGGCGCCGAGGAGTACGGCTTCGCCACCGCCCCGCTGGTCGTCTCCGGCTGCGTGATGATGCGCGTGTGCCACCTGGACACCTGCCCCGTGGGCATCGCCACCCAGAACCCGGTGCTGCGCGAACGCTTCACCGGCAAGCCCGAGTTCGTGGTGAACTTCTTCGAGTTCATCGCCGAAGAGGTCCGCGAACTCCTCGCCGAACTGGGCTTCCGCACCCTCGACGAGGCCATCGGCCACGCCGAGGTCCTCGACGTCGGCCGCGCGGTGGACCACTGGAAGGCCCAGGGCCTGGACCTGGCCCCGCTCCTCCACGTCCCCGACCTGCCCGCCGGCGCCGCCCGCCGCCGGACCACCGCCCAGGACCACGGCCTGGAGAAGGCCCTCGACAACGAGCTCATCAGGCTCGCCGCCGACGCCCTGTCGGCCGACACCCCCGAGGCCGCCCAGCCGGTCCGCGCCCAGGTGCCGATCCGCAACGTCAACCGGACGGTGGGCACCATGCTGGGCCACGAGGTGACGAAGAGGTTCGGCGGCGCCGGACTGCCCGACGACACCATCGACATCACCTTCACCGGCTCCGCCGGCCAGTCCTTCGGCGCGTTCCTGCCGCGCGGGGTCACCCTCCGCCTGGAGGGCGACGCCAACGACTACGTCGGCAAGGGCCTGTCGGGCGGACGCGTCGTCGTCCGCCCCGACCGGAACGCCACCCACCTGGCCGAGTACTCCACCATCGCCGGCAACACCCTCGCCTACGGCGCCACCGGCGGCGAGATGTTCCTCCGCGGCAGCGTCGGCGAACGCTTCTGCGTCCGCAACTCCGGCGCCCTGGTCGTCTCCGAGGGCGTCGGCGACCACGGCTGCGAGTACATGACCGGCGGCGCGGCCGTCGTCCTGGGCCCCACCGGCCGCAACTTCGGCGCCGGCATGTCCGGCGGCACCGCGTACGTCGTCGACCTGGACACCGACGACGTCAACCCCGACGTCGCCGACGCCGTCGAACCCCTCGACGAGACGGACCGGCAGTGGCTGCACGACGTGGTGCGCCGCCACCACGAGGAGACCGGCTCCACCGTCGCCGAGGCGCTGCTCGCCGACTGGGAGAGCGCCGCCGGCCGCTTCAGCAAGATCATGCCCACCACGTACAAGGCAGTGCTCGCCGCCAAGGACGCCGCCGAGCGAGCCGGACTGTCCCAGTCCGAGACCCACGAGAAGATGATGGAGGCGGCGACCAATGGCTGACCCCAAGGGCTTCCTGACCACCGGACGCGAGGTCGCCGAGACCCGCCCCGCGGCGGAGCGCGTCAAGGACTGGAACGAGGTGTACGTCCCCGGCTCCCTGCTGCCGATCATCGGCAAGCAGGCCGGCCGCTGCATGGACTGCGGCATCCCGTTCTGCCACAACGGCTGCCCGCTGGGCAACCTCATCCCCGAGTGGAACGACTACGCCTGGCGCGGCGACTGGCAGGCCGCCGGCGAACGCCTCCACGCCACCAACAACTTCCCCGAATTCACCGGACGGCTCTGCCCGGCACCGTGCGAGTCGGCCTGCGTGCTGGGCATCAGCCAGCCCCCGGTGACCATCAAGAACGTCGAGGTCACCATCATCGACAAGGCCTGGGAGGCCGGCGGCGTCACCCCGCAGCCCCCCGAGCGCCTGTCGGGCAAGACCGTCGCCGTCATCGGCTCCGGACCCGCCGGCCTGGCCGCCGCCCAGCAGCTCACCCGCGCCGGCCACACGGTCGCCGTCTACGAACGCGCCGACCGCGTCGGCGGACTGCTGCGCTACGGCATCCCCGAGTTCAAGATGGAGAAGCGGCACATCAACCGCCGCATCGAGCAGATGCGCGCCGAAGGCACCAAGTTCCGCACCGGCGTGGAGATCGGCCGCGACATCGACGCCGCCGACCTGCGCAGGCGCTACGACGCGATCGTCATCGCCGCCGGCTCCACCACCGCACGCGACCTGCCCGTCCCCGGCCGCGAACTCAAGGGCATCCACCAGGCGATGGAGTACCTGCCCCTGGCCAACAAGGTCCAGGAGGGCGACTACGTCACTCCGCCGATCACCGCCGAGGGCAAGCACGTCGTCGTCATCGGCGGCGGCGACACCGGCGCCGACTGCGTCGGCACCGCCCACCGCCAGGGCGCCCTCTCCGTCACCCAGCTGGAGATCATGCCCCGCCCGGGCGAGGAGCGGGACCCGGTCACCCAGCCGTGGCCCACCTTCCCCATGCTCTACAAGGTCACCTCCGCGCACGAGGAGGGCGGCGAGAGGCTGTACTCCGTCTCCACCACCCACTTCGAAGGCGACGAGGACGGCAACGTCCAGGCCCTCCACCTGGTCGAGGTCGAGTTCAGGGACGGGAGGTTCGAGCCGAAGCCCGGCACCGAGAAGAGGATCCCCGCCCAGCTCGTCACCCTGGCCATGGGCTTCACCGGCATCGACACCACCAACGGCCTGGTCGACCAGCTCGGCCTGGAACTGGACGCCCGCGGCAACGTCGCCCGCGACGCCGACTTCGCCACCAACGTCGACGGCGTGTTCGTCGCCGGAGACGCCGGCCGCGGCCAGTCGCTGATCGTGTGGGCCATCGCCGAGGGCCGCTCCGCCGCCCGCGCCGTGGACCGCTACCTCACCGGCGCCAGCTCGCTGCCCGCCCCCATCAAGCCGACGGACCGCGCACTGACGGTCTGACGGCCCCGGCCGCCCGCGGGCGCCGCGCGGCACCGGCCCGCGGCCCCCGCGGGACGACCGCGGCGCCGGCCCCCTCCCCGACCGGGGGCCGGCGCCGCGGCACACCCGTTGTTCGGCCGGACGCCCCGCTCAGGAACCCTCCGCCAGCCGCGCCGGGAAACCACCCGTGGCCACCGGACCCCAGCGCACCGGCGTGATCCGCAGCAGCGACTTCCCCTGCCGCACCATCGCCTCCCGGTACTCGTCCCAGTCCGGGTGCTCACCCGCGATCACCCGGAAGTACTCCACCAGCGGCTCCACCGCCTCGGGCACGTCCAGCACCTCCGCGGTGCCGTCCACCTGCACCCACGGGCCGTCCCAGTCGTCCGACAGCACGATCACACTGACGGACGGGTCCCGGCGGGCGTTGCGGGTCTTGGCCCGCTCCGGATACGTCGACACCACGATCCGCCCCTCGCCGTCCACCCCGCACGCCACCGGCGACCCCTGCGGGGAGCCGTCCGCACGGCGGGTGAGCAGAATCGCCCGATGACGGGGGCGCAGGAACTCCAGCAGCTCGTCGCGTCCGACACGGGTGCTGGTGGCGATGGAAGGACTCATGCCCCGATCCTAAGAGCCCACCGGCCCGGGGAACGGGCCGACGCCGCGCCCCGCCACACATCCACCGCCTCCCGAAGCCCCCGCACCGCCTGCCGCCACTGCGCGCGCCCGGCCACCCGCGGCCGGACGCGCCCACCACAGCGCATAGAGTCGGTGACCATGAACGACAGCGAGACCGACAGCGCACCCGGCGGGATCGACCCGGCCGTGCGCGCCGAGCTCACCCGCCTGCGCGACAGCATCGACAACATCGACGCGGCCGTGGTGCACATGCTCGCCGAGCGCTTCAAATGCACCCAGCAGGTCGGCCGCCTCAAGGCCGAACACGACCTGCCCCCCGCCGACCCCGCACGCGAGGCCCGCCAGATCGCCCGGCTGCGCGGCCTCGCCGAGAGCGCCAAACTCGACCCCGCGTTCGCCGAGAAACTGCTCAACTTCATCATCGCCGAGGTCATCCGCCACCACGAGAGGATCGCGGAGGGCACCCAGACGGGCGACGAGGGAACGGGGGAGTAGCCCCGGCCCGAACCGGACGGCGGCGACCGCGCCCGGGAAACCCCCCTGCACACCGCCGGACGCGTACGGCAGCATGAGCGCCATGCCCGCACTCACCCACGACGAGGCCCGCGACCGCGCCCGCCTCCTCGACGTCCGGCACTACACGATCGACCTCGACCTCACCCGCGGCGAAGAGGTCTTCGGCTCCACCACCACCGTCCGCTTCACCACCCGCGAAGCCGGCGACACCTTCGTCGAGGTACGGCCCCACACCCTCCACCGGGCCGTCCTCGACGGACACGACCTCGACCCGGCCGCCCTCGACGACGGACGCCTGCCCCTGACCGGACTGACCGCGGGCGACCACGAACTGCGCGTCGAGGCCGACATGGCCTACTCCCGCACCGGCGAGGGCATGCACCGCTTCACCGACCCCGCCGACGGACGCACCTACCTCTACACCATGTGCTTCCAGAGCGAGGCCCCCCGCGTCTTCGCCGCCTTCGACCAGCCCGACCTCAAGGCCCCCTTCGCCGTCACCGTCACCGCCCCCCAGGAGTGGACCGTCCTCGGCAACGGCACCGCCCACCGCGTCGAAGGCGAACCCGGCCGCTGGGAATGCGCCACCACCCCGCCGCTGAGCACCTACCTCGTCGCCCTGGCCGCCGGCCCCTGGCACTCGGTGCGCACCGAACACGCCGGCATCCCCTTCGGCCTCCACGTGCGGCGCTCCCTCGCCCCCCACCTCGACGCCGACGCCGCCGAACTCCTCGACATCACCCGCCGCTGCTTCGACCGCTACCACGAGATCTTCGACGAGCCCTACCCCTTCGACTCCTACGACCAGGCGTTCGTCCCCGAGTTCAACGCCGGGGCCATGGAGAACCCCGGACTGGTCACCTTCCGCGACGAGTACGTCTTCCGCTCCGCCGTCACCGACACCCAGCGCCAGTCCCGCGGCATGGTCATCGCCCACGAAATGGCCCACATGTGGTTCGGAGACCTCGTCACCCTCCGCTGGTGGGACGACATCTGGCTCAACGAGTCCTTCGCCGAGTACATGGGCTTCCAGGTCCTCGCCGAGGCCACCCGCCACACCGACACCTGGACCGACTTCGCCGTCAACCGCAAGTCCTGGGGCTACGACGCCGACCAGCGGCCCTCCACCCACCCCGTCGCCCCCGAACCCGAGGAGGTGCCCGACACCGACACCGCCCTGCTCAACTTCGACGGCATCTCCTACGCCAAGGGCGCCTCCGCCCTCCGCCAGCTCGTCAACTGGCTCGGCGAGAAAGCCTTCCTCGCCGGCGTCAACGACCACTTCGCCCGCCACCGCTTCGGCAACGCCACCCTCGCCGACTTCACCGACTCCCTCGCCCGCGCCTCCGGCCGCGACGTCCACGCCTGGGCCGACCGCTGGCTGCGCACCAGCGGCGTCGACACCCTCGCCGCCCGGGCCGCCGACGGGGAACCGCACCGCTGGCACCTGGAGATCACCCACACCGGCAACCGCCCCCACCGCATCACCGTCGGCCTGTACGACCTGGCCGCCGACGGCAGCGGAACCCTGACACCCCGCGAACCCCTGGAAGTGGACCTGGCCGCCGACGAGGACCGGCACACCCTCACCGCCGACGGCCCCCGCCCCGACCTCGTCCTCCCCAACGACCGCGACCTCACCTACGCCAAGATCCGCCTCGACGGGCAGTCCCGGCGGACCGTACGGCACCACCTGTCCGGCCTGCCCGAGCCGCTGACCCGCGCCACCGTCTGGAACACCCTCCGCGACACGGTCCGCGACGGCGAACTCCCGCCCGCCGACTACCTGGACACCGCCCGCGCCCACCTGCCCCACGAAACCGACAACGCCATCGTCTCCGGCGTCCTCACCTTCGCCCGCCACCAGATCGCCGACCGCTACCTGCCCCCGGAACAGCGCACCGCCGCCCTGGAAACCCTCGCCGACCTCGCCCGCGACCTGATCGACCGCGCCCCGGACGGCGACCGGGACGGCGGCGTGGGCCTGACCGCCGTACGCACCCTCGTCGACAGCACCACCGACCCCGGGGAACTCCACCGCTGGTGGACCACCGGAACCCTCCCCGGCGGCCGTCCCCTCGACCACGAACTGCGCTGGCGACTGCTCCACCGCCTCGCCGTCCTCGGCGCCGCCGGACCCGCCGACATCGACGCCGCACTGGAGGCCGACCCCAGCGCCACCGGCGCCGAAGGCGCCGCCCGCTGCCGCGCGGCCCTCCCGGACCCCGCCGCCAAGGAAGCCGCCTGGCAGGCCCTCTTCGACGAGGCCGACACCCTCTCCACCTACCTGCTCACCGCCACCCTCCAGGGCTTCTGGCACCCCGAACACCTCGACCTGCTGCGCGACTACGTCCCCCGCTACTTCGAGCAGGCCCCCGCCCTCGCCGCCCGCCGCGGCGCCGCCATCGCCCAGGCCCTGGCCGAACGCGGCTTCCCCCGGCCCTTCACCGACCCCGGCACCCTGGCGGCGGGGGAGCGCTGCCTGGAGAACCCCGCCCTCGTCCCCGCCCTGCGCCGCCCGCTCGCCGACGAACTCGACGACCTCGCCCGCGCCCTGCGCGTGCGGAACGCGCACTGACGCAGACAAGGCGCCGGGACCCCGTCCACGGACGGGGTCCCGGCGCCTTCGGAGGCCGTGCTGCCGCTCAGATGTCGGCGCACGGATCGCGCTTCTCCAACTCCGTGCGATAGGTGGTGATCAGCTTCTCCATGGCCTTCGCGTCGGCCACACCCTCATTCCTCGCCTTGGCCTTGAGGAACAGATCCCATTTCTCGCCCTTGGCCGTACAGCGCAGAACGGTGACCGCGCCTCTGTCGGAGTACACGTACGACTTGTCAGCAGCCTCGTGTTCCGGTTCCACATAGGCCTGCGAGGAGGCGAAGCGCCGCGCCGACCAACCCGGCTCCCACACCTCCCTGGCCACCCGGAGGACTTCCTCACCGTCCACCGAGATCTCACAGGACCAGATGGAGCCAGGACCCCCGTCCTCGGACTGATGGACCTTCTTCCCCGGAGGCATGAAGGGAGCGATCACCTCCGCGCCGACGGTCAGGTCACACAATGACTCCGGCACGGCGTACTCCCGCTTCTCTTCCCTGTCCTTCCCCGCGCATCCGCTCACCGAGAAGAGGAGGACAGCGACCAGGGGAAAGACCGCACCGATTGGCATGGATGGTTTCACATTCACGACCTGTCTCCAGCCGATTCCCACTTGGCTCCATCGGTGTGGCAGAGTCCCGCGTGAACTCCTGCCGAGTATTGGAGGTCTCCGCTGGTGTCTTGATTGATTTCGGGATTGTTGCGCACCGCGCGCCTGACTGCCGCTTCGGCAGCTTCAACGACCGCACTTCGGCCTCTTTGATACTCGCGGCCAGCCTTGTCCTCGCTCTTGTCGGTGGTGTCCTGCTCGATGCTCTTCAACACGCTTTCGGTGATGTCCTCCGCCACCCAGTTGATGACTTCGCCTACAACCGGCACCCGGGGTGGAATGGCGGAGGTACCCATCTCGACGGTGCGGGTCACCCACTTGCCCTTGTCGGCCGCAGCCTCGTTGTAGTCCTTGTCCAACGCCGTGTGGTAGTCGTGAATGGCGTCGGCACGGGCCTCGCTCATGACGCCGGCGATCATGGCGCCGGGAGCGACGGCGTTCTCCAATCGGTCCGTCAGCGACACCTTCGATTCGCTATCCCCATTGATGACGTTATCCACCAGTACGGATGTGTGCGCCTGCTGGGCGCTGGTGATGGCGGCATACGCATCCGGATCTCGGCCCACCTCGGCGAGGAATCGCCGGGCCTGTCCGCCGTCGAGGTTTGCCGATGCTCCGAGAACCGGGAAACGATCCGGGGACCCGCCGCTCCCGTACATTGCCCGCTGGAAGTCGCCCATGTACTCGGCGGTGATATTGCCCAGGCTGTCTCGCAGGGCGTGGAGCGGACCCGTCTTCAGATCCTCCGCCTCCCCGTTCTCGTTTCGGCGGATCAACTCGGGGTGTTCGCCGAAGTGTTTCACCAGGCGCTCGGTGAGCTTCGCGCCCTCCTTCGTGTGCTCAACCGGCTTGGTCGACTCGCTGTCGTACGCGCGCCCGGTGGTCGCGGCCTCCAGCGCGTGACCGAGCGCGTTGGGCCCATGGTTGAAGGCATCTTCCGACCCCTTGGCGCCCGGCATCGCCAGAGTGTCCGGCGGCCACTCGAAGTCCTCCTTGAGGAACTCGTCCAGGTACTTGTAGCCCAGCTTCGCGCCCTTGTCGGCGGTGCCGTCCTCCCGGTACACCGTCGGCTCACCCGTGAAGAACCTCTCCGACGCCTCCGGACTGTGGCCCAGCGCCTCCAGCACGCTCGTCAGCGGGTCGTAGCCCGCTCCGTTCTTCCCGGACGGGTTGAAGCCGTAGTCGGGGTCACCCATGCCTGTCGGCTTGGTCGACATGAACCGCATGGGGTCCTTGTGGTGGAGCTGGGTGACGTGCTCCGCGATCGGGGTGAGGAAGTCCGCGTCGTAGTTGCCGTAACGCAGCATTCCACCGAGGATCTGGTAGCCGTAGTACTGTCGGCTGAACGCTCCCGAATCCAGCTCGATCTGCTTGGTTCCGAGCCTGCGGAACTCCTCGCCCCAGCTGGCGGGCAGATGTGTCCTCTGGTCCGGGTCGGTGGCCGTGGCCAGCGCGACACCCATGTTGCGCTGGAAGTCCTTCGCCAGCGCCAGCCGGTCCTTGTCGTCCCCCTGCGTGCCGTCGAGCGACATCCGGGCGTAGAACTTCAGCGCCTGCTCCGGCCCGCCCAGTCCCTTGTAGAAGGCGGTGGAAAACTCCGGGTCCTTCGAGTTGAACGTCATCAGCCGGTTCAGCTCGGCGTACTCCCGATTGTTCATGCCGGGGCCGAGGGCAGCCAGCTCCAGAGCTCGTTCGGCCTGGGCGTCGTCCAGCGAGGAGTACTTCGCATGGCCGAAGTCGTGGGTGTCGCCGCCGTGGCTCTTCTTCAGCGCCCGGGCCGCCGAGTCGTCGATCTCCTCGGCCCGCGCGATCAGCGCGTTGATCCGGCGTTCCAGCTCCTGGGCGGCTGCTTTCTTCTGCTCCTCCGCCTTCTTCTCTTCGGCAGAGGCACCGCCGCCCGGCTTCTGCTCGAAGGCGCACCGCACCGTGCCGTCGCCCTTGTCGTGCACCCGGATTCCCTGCGCGCGGCCGTCCTCGACCGCCTTCTTCAGGTCGGACTGGACGGAAGACAGGTCGGAGTGCGCGTCCCGGAGGATGTTCCTGATGCTCCCAGCCTGGGCGGCCGCGTCGCCGAACTCCTTGGCGGTCTTGCGGACGAACGGTTTGGTGACGCCGGCGTTCTCGCCTCTCCACCGGGCCTTGTCGGCTTTGGCCGCCATGCCGGAGCGGGCGTCGTCCGCCAGCT